>CAXTBJ010000004.1:6974-13397 GCA_964242585.1 uncultured Bryocella sp. | reverse complement strand
TAGCTGATCTTCTGAAACTGCGACAGAGCCGAGAAAGTCCGGTGCTGCCGCGCGAGCAGCCGGACTTCTCAAGGTGAAGCGTTGGGTGGTCACGTTCATCCTATGCACTGGCGAGGGTTTCGCATGGCACGTATTTTCATCACCGGCTCCTCGGACGGTCTCGGTCTCAGCGCCGCACAGCTTCTCCTCGAGCAGGGCCACACGGTGGTGGCGCACGCCCGCAACGCGCAGCGTGCCGAGCACACCCGCCATGAGCTTCCCGGCGCAGAAACGGTGCTCGTCGCTGACTTCGCCAGCCTCGATGAGACGCGTGCGCTGGCTGCCGCAGCCAACCGGCTCGGCGCCTTCGACGCGGTCATCCACAACGCCGCCATCGGGTACAAGGAGCACAGCCGCAAGCTCACAGTGGACGGCCTGCCGCACGTCTTCCAGATCAACACCCTCGCGCCCTACGTGCTCACCGCCCAGATGCACAGGCCCGGCCGCCTGGTCTATGTCAGCTCCGAGCTGCACAGAAAAGGTGAACCGGACCTCGATGACCTCACCTGGGAGCGCCGCCACTGGAACGGCAACCGGGCCTACTCCGACACAAAATTCCATGACGTGCTGCTGGCCTTCGCCTTCGCCCGCCTCTGGCCGAATGTGCTCTCCAACGCCCTGGAACCCGGCTGGGTTGCTACCAAAATGGGCGGCCCCAATGCCACCGGCGATCTTGACCAAGGCCACCGCACCCAGGCGTGGCTTGCGGTCAGCGACGATCCCGAGGCGACCGTCACCGGGGAATACTTTTACCATCTTCAGCGGCGCAAGCCGGCGGACGCCACCCGCGATCCCGCTCTGCAAGACAAGCTGCTCGCCGCGTGCGCCCGGCTTTCGGGCGTTTCCCTTCCCGCAGCGCTTTAGCGAGCGCTCTCATGAGAGCCCGTGAACTGCATAGCCGAACTCTCCGCGCGCTTCCAGTAACGGGAGAAGCGTTTCAGGTCGAAGGCACGTGTGTCTTCAACGAACGGGGGCGGATCGTACCAGACAACCGGCATGTATTGTTGTACCGCGTGCGCCGCGTCCCGCAGGCGAGGGTCCGGCGTGCGCTGGGCGAGGATGTAGTCAGCGCCGCTTTCCTTTGCGGCGGTAAGCAATTCGGTTGCCGGGTCGCCGGCGCGGAGTTCCACTGTACCCGGCATCTCACAAAGACATTCCGCCAAAAACACGACGCGCTTCAGCGTTATGTTGTTCTTGACCATCCACTCCGTGTCCCAGAGAAAGACGGCCGGGCTATCCGGATGGGCGCGCAGCATCGGTGAGTCGGGATTCAAGCTGTCCGTGTGTACCCAAAGCAGAGGCGTGCCGGCGATGTCTGGCGAGCGCTCGCCGATAGCGGCCGGATGAAACGGCTGCGGCGGTGTCGGCATCATGGTTGCTTCTACAGGGGCGTTCAGGCGTGGAAAGAGCGTCTGTTCCAAGGCCTCATAGTCGCGATCAAAGGGGCATGTGCGCGTCTGCGCATGGGGGCAGTCGCGGCAGGGAACGCCGGCCGTATAGCGCTCCAGGTTTTCGCGGTTGAAGATGTAAGCCTTGCTCGCGAAGGTCGAAGCCACCCACTGCCAGGATAGATTATTGCTGGCCGGATCGCCATCGACCAGGTGCTCGAGAAACCAGCGCGCACCAGCTTGCCATCGTACCCTGCGCCAATGCACGATGTACGCCGCAAACCACATGCGTGCATGATTGTGCAGGTAGCCGGTCTCTGTCAGCTGTTGTGAAAAAGTGTCCATGCATCTCAGCGTGGTGGTGGCTCCTGTGATGTCGTCGGGCAGCTCTGTAGCGTAGTCTGAGGCGCGATAGCCGGTCTTGTAGGGCTCACGGTCTCCCCAGATGCCCTCGCCCATTTGCATGTAAAGGCGTTGCCAATAGTCGCGCCACGCAAACTCATTGATGAGCTTGCGGGCGTGGTCTGGGTCTGCCACCCGCCCCAGAACGTGGTCGCGTACCTCCGCCAGCGTCAGCACGCCGTGGCGTAGGTAGGCAGAGAGCCGCGTTACATCGCCGTCCAGGTAATTGCGGCTGCGCTCGTAGCTTTCAGGCTTCACCCCTGCAAGGACAGCTTGGGCCGCCGCGCGGCCGCCGCATGTCGGGCTAAGGCTGACATCGGTGGACGAAAGATGCGGAAAAAGTGCTCGCAGGGTGGAGGCCAGCTCCTCCCGGGTCAAAAGGCTTTTCAAGTCCCGATTCGTCACCACTCAAGACTAGTGGCTGCGAATGGAGGAAGGCGGCACCGGATGGAACATTGTTTGATCCTGTTGCACAATCCATGGCCGGTACCGTAGCAGCAGCTTGCAGTATGCGCGAGCGTGGCCTCCTCAGTAGCGCCAGCTCTTAAGGTCAGCACCTGCCGGAGCGGTTTGCTGGATACGCTGCATGATCTTTGGAACATACATGGTCTCGTAGTGGAGTCGGCTGTACGCGTTGGGCAGTTTGGGATCGCCGTTCCAGCAGTGCTCGGCACGCGGGCCGTAGGCGAACTCAGCGTGTGCGGGTGGGTTGGCGTTATCTAGAAAATTCTGGAGCAGGTACACCGCGTCGTTCAGCATATACGTGTCGTCTGCGCCGACATACACGTGCAGCTTGCCCTCGAGCTTCGGCTCTAGTTGAGTCCATTCGCGCTGCAGCTTCGCGTTCAAATCATAGTGATCGTGCCAGTACTGCGCCACATTGCCGTCGATCGCGCCGGTCCGCTTGTCGAAGATGCGGGCGGGATAGCCGTCCGGCCCGACAGGCGAAAACACGGCCTGCCAGATGTCGTACTGTTCGCCGGAGCGGCCACGGTCGCCGAGCGTCGCCTCATACTGGTTCACGCCGCGCTGCGTCACTGTGGTGTGACCCAGGTAGTCGCGCATGGCGGGCTGCTCGATCTGCTTATTGGCGCCCGTGATGAAGTAAGCGTTCGCGTCCTTGTAGAGATCGATATTGGTAAAAGCGTGGAAGTCTACAGGATCAGGGCAGGCGATGAACGCGCCGTTGTAGTGGTCGGGGTAGAAGACCTGGGCGGCCAGTGCTTCCCAGCCGCCGGTGGAGCCGCCGTACAGAAATCGCGCCCATCCCTGGCCAAGAGCGCGGAACTGCTTTTCCACGGCGGGCAGCAACTCGGTCTCGATGGCCTCACCGTAGGGTCCGAGATTCGCGGAGTCAACGGCATAGCTGTCATCGTAAAAAGCATTCGCGGTCTGGATCTTCACGACAAGAAAGCGCGGGTAGTCTTTCGCTGTCCAGGTCTTGTAGAAACTGTAGGCCTCCTCCTGCTGGATGCGGTTATAGCCGGCGAGGTGGAAGCGCTCGGAGTAGTCGGGCTTCAGCTTGGGGTCGGGCGGCGTGGTGCGGAACTCCGGAAAGCCGTCGTTGAAATGATCCTCAAACAGCATCAGCGGAAAGTGCGCGTCAGGGTGCTGATCGAAAGCTGCGGGCACGAGCACCGTAGCCGAGAGAAACACGGGCCGGCCCCAGAACTTCGTCAGCAGCGCGGACCGGATGCGGATGCGGCGAACAAATTGGCTATCCGGAGTCGGCAAAATGGGTGCGATGACCTCGGTAAGCACCACATCGGCATCGTGCTGCGGTTTGCCGTTGCTGCCGAGGGTGATCGTGAACGGTTTGCTGTAAAGATTGCCCGGCGCAAGGTTCCAGTGCTGGCCTTCGCCGCGATCCGGCGCCAGCTTTAGCGTGCGTCCATCGGCCATGTGAAAGGTCTCGTAAAGGTTCAGCACGGCCTGCACGGTATAGGTGCCCGCGGGAAACTCACTGAGGTGTAGATACGGGTATCCGGCTGCGCTGTCGTCCACCGTGACGGTGCTGCCCGGCTGCGCGCCGTCGAGCGTGAGGCCGAAAACATTTTGCGAGCGCGGCGTGTCGTCGATCTGCATGCGCGGTTCGGCCGAAATGTCGTTTGAGAGCAGCAGCAGCAGACGGCCGTCGAGCGGACCCGGCTGCGCCGCACGTTCGCCGCCGCTCGCGAGTGGACGCGCCTCCGCGGGCAGGTGCACACGGAAGCTCTGTGCCTGAAGAGCCGCAAGACAGCACCCAGAAATCGCAGCGACAAGCGCAACCATGTACAACCGGCGAGACATGCGGGGGGAGAAAGCAGGCTTGGGCATGTCGCGAGTATAACGGTGCACACCTGAACCAGCCGCATGTTGATTGCGAGTTATCATCAGCCTTTTTGCTGTATGTTCCTCGGTACAACATCACCTATGAGCGTTATGATTCGTACGTTATGACAGCTTTTGCGCACAGCCGTCCCGTTCCAGATGTTCGCCCCTGGCAGGATCTCGCAGACCATCTCAGCCAGGTTGGAAGGCTGGCAGCACAGTTCGCACCGCCTGCATTGCGAGAGCTGGCTGAAACCGCCGGCCATTGGCACGATCTTGGTAAATATCAGAGAG
This sequence comes from uncultured Bryocella sp., assembly GCA_964242585.1. Taxonomy (GTDB): domain Bacteria; phylum Acidobacteriota; class Terriglobia; order Terriglobales; family Acidobacteriaceae; genus Granulicella. The sequence goes on along the minus strand of CAXTBJ010000004.1, from coordinate 8,964 downwards.
CGTTTCAGGAGTACATCGGGGTGCATCCGCAAGACGCGGGTGAAAGCGGTGAGGGCAACCGCGTGACACGAGGTGTTCCTCACGCCGCTGCCGGGGCGGCGCTGGCGCTGGAGCGCCTGGGGAACGACACGCTCAGCGGACTTTTTATCGCTCTCGTCGTGGAGGCGCACCACGGCAGCTTGAAACGTCTGAGCGGTGAGTTAGAGCAGGCCGTCGGACGAAGAGGGCCGGAGCTGCTTCGCATGGCACGGCAAGGTGGGCTGCCACCCGCGTTGGAGCAGACCTCCGCGGCGTTGCATGGCAGGCCCTCTGCAATGGCGGTGCGTATGCTGTTTTCTGCGCTTGTGGACGCCGACCTTCTCGATACCGAGGCATGGGATCAAGGCACAAGCCGACCGGAGCGTGGGGACGCCCTGCCCGTCTTGCGCGATCGTCTCCATGCCTTCTGTGAGCGCAAGACGGAACAATCCCATCTCACCGCTCGGACCGAGGCGGAACGTAATCTTGGCCACATGCGGCAGCAGGTCTACAAATCCTGCGTAGAGGCCGCGGCGCTCGGTCAACAGGCGTTCACGTTGACCGTGCCCACCGGTGGGGGCAAGACCCTGAGCGGCCTTGCCTTCGCGCTGCACCATGCGGTGCATCACGGCATGCGGCGGGTGATTGTGGTGGCGCCGTACACCTCGATCCTGGAGCAAACGGCGCAGGTGTATCGCGATGTGCTGGGCGACGAAAACGTGGTGGAACATCACTCCAACCTGAGCGCCGCGCGGGATACGGACCGCAATCGTCAGGCCAGCGAAAACTGGGATGCTCCCGTGATCGTCACCACCAGCGTGCAATTGTTGGAGAGTCTGCATGCGGCGCACAAGCGGCCCTGCCGCAAGCTGCATCGCGTGGCGAACAGTGTGATTCTGCTGGATGAGGTGCAGACCTTTCCCGCGGCCCTGTTGCAGCCCATCCATGTCGCGCTGAAGCGGCTGGTGGACGACTTCGGCGTGAGTGTCGTGCATGGCACGGCAACGCAACCGCTTCTGGCCAGCAACATAGAAGGCGTGAAGCCAAGCGTCTTGCCCGCTTCGCTCCGGTCGCCCATGCAGGAGATCATTCCCGAGCCTGCGCGGCACTTTGAGGCGGTGCGCCATCGCTTCCGGCTGGAGGTCCTGGGCGACCTGGATGTACCGCTCGATCCCGTGCTGCTGGCTGAGGATGCGGGAAGGCAAACGGCCGCGTTGATCATCACACATCGCCGTGACGATGCCCGCCAGATGACAGAGCTGCTCGGCCCCACATGCCTGCACCTTTCCGCGGCCATGTGCGCGGCGCACCGTTCGGAGGTGTTGGCGGAGATCCGCGCGCGGCTTGCGGACGGCCAGCCCTGCCTGTTGATCTCCACGCAACTGATTGAAGCCGGTGTGGATATTGATTTTCCCGTTGTGTACCGTGCGATGGCAGGCCTGGAAACGCTGGCGCAGGCCGCGGGCCGCTGCAATCGCAACATGCGCCTGCCGCAGCCGGGTCGCTTCGTGGTTTATCGCGCCGGCAAGCTCGGGGAGAACGATGAGATGCGCGCCTCCGACCCACCTCCGGGCACGCCGAAGCTCGGCATGCAGGTGGGGCTTTCGATGTTCAAAAGCGGGCAGCCGGACCTGTGCGATCCGCACCTGTTTCCACGCTACAGCCGCCGCGTGCTGGACCTGTGCGACACCGATAAGAACGGTCTGCTTGAATTGGAAGAACATTTGGATTTTCCTGAGGTCGCGGCAAAGTTCCGCATGGTGGATGAGCCGACGATCTCCGTCGTTGCCCCATGGAACGGTGCGTTGGCGCATGTTGCCGAGCTACGCAAGCACGGCCCGACGCGCGACCGCTACCGTGTCTTGCAGCGGTACACCGTGGGTCTGCGCCGCAACCTGTTCGACGCGATTTACGCTGCCGGCTGGCTCGCACCCGTGCTGGATGCCGGAGAGCCAAGGCAACCGCTCGAAAC
>CAXTBJ010000004.1:2027-6874 GCA_964242585.1 uncultured Bryocella sp. | reverse complement strand
CAGGACCCCATGCACTCCAGAGATTTTCTTGTGCGCATTCATGGCTCCCTTGCGTGTTTTTCGCGCCCGGAGCTTTCCACTGAACGTGTTTCCTATGACCTGATCACACCCTCCGCCGCGCGCGGCGTGCTGGAGGCCGTGTTGTGGAAGCCGGCGATTCGTTGGGAGATCCGGCGCATCGCACTGCTGCGGCCCGTGCGTTGGCGGCAGCTGCGGCGCAACGAGGTAAACACACGCGCTTCCACCCGCAACGCGCTCACCGCGGCTACGGGCGGCGCGCCCATGCCCGATTTCTTCGCCGATGAAGACCGCGCGCAACGCAACACGCTCGCCCTGCGCGATGCCGATTACGGTGTGACGGCGCGCTTTGCCATGACAGGACGGGCAGGGCCGGACGACAACCTGCGCAAGTTTGAAGAGATGTTTGAGCGCCGGCTGGAGCGCGGGCAACAGCACTTTCAACCCTATCTCGGCTGCCGCGAGTTTCCTGCCACCGTGGAACCGTGGAACGGCACGGGCGCTCTCGCAGACGAGTCGCGCGATCTCGGCTGGATGCTGCACGACATCCGCTTCGGTGTGCGCGTGGGCAAGGAGACGACGAACCAGGCGCGCTTCTTCCCTGCCGCGCTGCACGGCGGTGTCGTCACCGTGCCGGCATGGGACGCAGCCGAAGGAACCGGCACGGAGGCGGGGCGCCGATGATATTGCAATCGCTTCGGGAGCTCGCCCTGCGGGAAAAGTTGGTCGAAGACCCCGCCTTTGAAAGCAAACCCGTGCGCTGGGTGATCGAGCTCACGCCGGACGGCCGCTTTCTGCAGCTCTACGACACCAATACACCGGAGTTGCTCGCCGAAGGCAGCAAACGCAAGCCGCGTATGGAAGCACGGCTCATGGTGGTCCCTCGGCGGCAGGTGCGCCCCGGCAAGCAGATCAAGCCGAATTTCCTTGTGGACAATGCAAAGTACGTATTAGGCGACATCGACTCCGTATTTGAGCAACAGAAGGACAAACCGTGCGAGGCATTTCGGCAATCTCTCCTGCAGATCAAGAACGGCGAAAGCTCACCGGAGCTACAGGCCACAGTGAAGTTTCTCGATCAAGCTGCAGAAAAACTCAAGTGTCTTCAAGAGATTGCCAAGGCTCGCGATTTTGCTGATAACGACCTGTTCACCTTCACCGTCGATGGCTTTTATCTACACGATGTGGAGGAGCTTCGCGCTTACTGGTCTGCTTTGTCGGATGAGCCTTCTGATGGTGGGAATCAGGTCCAATGTCTCAGCTGCGGCGAGCTGCGAATAGCCGCAAGAATCCACAATCAAATTCAGATCCGTGGAGCGTCTACCGCCGGCGTTCCGCTGGTCAGCTTCAATGCCGGTGCATTTGAAAAGTACGGCTGGTGCGGCAACGAAAACGCGCCCGTCTGCACCACCTGCATGACTGCCTATGTCGAAGCCCTGCGGCGGCTCACACGGTCACGCTACGGCGAGAAGTTCAGGCCTCTCAACACCGTACTGACCGGCGACACCACGGCGATCTACTGGGCAGACAACGACGACAAGTTGGTAGCCGGGTTGCCGACTTTGCGGGACGATCCGAAGATCGTCAAAAGTCTGCTCGATTCGCCTCGCAAAGGGCATAGCTCGGAGTTACGCGATGCGACTCGCTTCTATTGCCTGGTGCTCACCGGGACGCAGGGCCGCGCGATTGTCCGGCGGCTGCATACGGGCACGGTGGCCGCGGTAAAGCGCAATCTGCACCGCTATTTTGCGGCCATCAATGTGGAGCGCTTTGATCGCGACGCTCCTTTGCCGCAGTTCCGGCTGCTGCAATCCATGGTACTCAACGGCGAGCTCGATCGCCTGCCCGCGGATCTGGGCACGGAGCTCTGGCTGCATGCGCTGTTTGGCGAACCGTTGTCGCGCAGCTTCCTCGCAGCCGTCGTTGGGCGCAATCGCGCCGAACGCAAGGTGTCCGCGGAACGCGCGGCGTTGCTGCACCTGTACTTTCTCGCTGATCCATCCTCCGGCAGCTTCGCTATGCCGATTACCCATAAAACAGAGCCAAATGCAGAGCCAGACGGAGAGACCACAAGCGCCATGAGTTTAAACACGGAGACGAAAGATCCACCCTATCTGCTGGGCCGGCTGCTGGCGGCGCTCGAAAGCCTGCAAACCGCGGCGCAAGGACAGAATCTGAACCGCACGCTCGTCGACCGCACCTTTGGTGCGGCTTCCACACGGCCCGGTGTTGTATTTCCGCAGCTGATCAACACAGCGCAGCATCACCTGTCCAAGGCAGGCAAGAAGGCCGCGGGACGTGCGGTGTCACTCAATAAGCTGCTGGGCGAGATCATGGACGGTCTAGAACTCGACGGCTTCGCGCCCACGCTCAATCTTGAGCAACAGGGCCGCTTCGCGCTCGGCTACTACCACCAGCGCCAGAGCTTCTATCGCAAGCCCGGCCCAACCGCCGAGGCTTCTTCGACAACCCTCACCGACGCAGAGGAGACCGCCGCTTGAACCGCCCCGAATTTACGCAAGACACCGTGCTCGACAAACGCTATGAACTCGTTCTGCTGTTCGATGTGCGCCATGGCAATCCCAACGGCGATCCCGATGCCGACAACGCGCCGCGCGTCGATCCGGAGACCGGCACGGGCCTCGTCACCGATGTGGCGATTAAGCGCAAGGTGCGCAACTATGTCGGCCTTACACGTGAATTTGCTGCGCCGAACAATATCTTCGTCAAGGAGCGAGGCATTCTGGCCAACGAGCAGCGGGAGGCCTATAAAGCTCTGGGCGTGGAGCCGGACGGCAAGTCGATCGACAAGGCCCGGAGTTGGATGTGTCAGAACTATTTCGACATTCGCACCTTCGGTGCCGTGATGACGACCGGCAAGGCAGAGGCGGAAAACGATGCCGCGATCGGAGCCGGCAAGAAGGGCAAAGGGCAGACCAAGCTCTGGAACTGCGGCCAGGTCCGCGGCCCCGTGCAGTTCGGCTTCGCCACCTCCATCGATCCGATCACGAGCATCGCGCACACCATTACGCGGGTCGCGCTGACCAATCCCGGCGACGCCGGCGGCCAAGCCGTCACCGACGAGAGCGGCGAAGAAAAGGCAGCCAGCGGACAGATGGGACGCAAGCATGGCGTCGCGTATGGCCTGTACCGCATGCATGGTTTCATCTCGCCCTTTCTGGCGGAGGCAACAAAGTTCACGCAGAAGGATCTCGGCACCTTGCTCAACGCGCTCTCCAACCTCTTCGACCATGACCGCTCCGCCACACGCGGCGAGATGGCGGTTCAAGGGCTCTGGCTGTTTGAGCACAAGGACAAGCTGGGCAACGCACCGGCGCACAAGGTGCTCGGCACGGTGCAGCTTCCATCTGTGCCCAGCGCCCGCAGCTTCGCAGAGTACGAGACCGCCGGCATCACCGCACCGGATGATGGCAGCGAAGCCCTGCCTGGCGTCACCGCCTGGCGCTATGTCTGAGCTTCTGCCCATACTTATCCGGCCGGAGCTCGACGATGCGTTGCCGATCAGCGGGCTGCAGCATCTTGCGTTCTGTCCGCGGCAGTGGGCGTTGATTCACCTGGAACAGGCATGGGCCGAAAATCGTCTCACCGCCGAAGGCCGTCTGCTGCATGAACGCGCCGACCTGCCCGGACAGTCGCGACGGCACGAGGTGCGTTCGGTACGCGGCCTATCGCTGGAGAGCCGCCGCCTGCGGCTGACGGGCCGTGCGGATATGGTGGAGTTTCGCCCCGAACCGTTTCCGATCGAATACAAGCGCGGCAAGCGCAAGCCGAATGACTGCGATCTGGTGCAGCTTTGCGCGCAGGCGCTGTGTCTGGAAGAAATGCTCGCCACAACGATTGCCGCGGGTGCCATCTTCTACGGCGAGCCGCGCCGCCGTCTGGAGGTCGCCTTCACTCCCGAGCTGCGCGCACGTACGGGGGAGCTTGCCGCCACCATGCATCGCCTCTATGCCGCGCGGCAGACGCCACCCGCACAGCCCGGTAAACATTGCAGAAGCTGTTCCTTGATCGACATCTGCCTGCCTGCGGCAACGGACCGCGGTGACATCGCGAATCGCTGGCAAGCCGCGCAGCTACGCTCGCTTCAAGCGGAGATCTAGGACCTCAGTGCCATGAGAAAGCTCCTCAACACACTGCATGTCATGACACAGGGCGCCTATCTGCATCGCGATGGCGAAACCGTGGCCGTCAAGGTGGGCTCCGAGCTCAAGCTGCGCGTGCCCGTGCACACCCTGGAGGGGCTGGTCTGCTGGGGTCAAGTGTCATGTTCACCGCCCGTACTGGGGCTGTGCTGTGAGAAAGGCGTGGGTATCTCCTTCCTCACGGAACAGGGCCGGTTTCTCGCCCGCGTGCAGGGGCCCGTTTCGGGCAACGTTCTGCTGCGGCGACAACAGTACGTAATGGCGGATGGCGGCCAGGCCGCGCTGCCGGCGGTGCGGAGCATCGTGACGGCGAAGATCGCCAACAGCCGCGTCGTCGTTCTCCGCGCCGCCAGGGAGATCGCCGACCCGGCACGGCAGGCCACCCTTCGCGAAGCCGGTAACCGCCTCTCCTGGATTGGCCTGGAAGCCGCACGTGCGGCTTCCGTTGACGAAGCGCGCGGTCATGAGGGTGTTGCCGGGCAGGTCTACTTCGGGTGCTTCGACGAGATGATCGTCGGCGACCGAGAGACGTTCCACTTCGGCGGGCGTTCGCGCCGGCCGCCGCTGGACCGTGTCAACGCGCTGCTCTCGTTCATCTATGCCCTGTTGCGGCATGACATCGAGTCAGCCCTGGAGACCGTTGGGCTCGATCCCGCGGTGGGCTTC
>CAXTBJ010000004.1:0-2017 GCA_964242585.1 uncultured Bryocella sp. | reverse complement strand
GCACTTGATCTGATGGAGGAACTGCGTAGCGTGCTCGCTGACCGGCTCGTGCTCACGCTCATCAATCGCCGGCAGGTGCAGGCCGGCGGCTTTGTCGAGCAGGACGGCGGGGGCACCCTGCTCGAAGACGCGACCCGCAAGGCGGTCGTCGCCGCATGGCAGATGCGTAAGCAGGAGGAGATTGAGCACCCCTTCCTGCGCGAGCGCATTCCCCTCGGGCTTGTGCCGTACGTGCAGGCGCTGCTGCTGGCACGCTATCTTCGCGGCGGGCTGGATGCCTACCCCGCGTTCCTGTGGAGGTGATGTCGGCCCATGCTGGTTCTGGTCAGCTACGACGTGAGCACCCGCGACGAGGCGGGACAGCGACGGTTGCGACGCGTCGCCCGTCTCTGCGAAAATCGCGGTCAACGGGTACAGCACTCCGTCTTTGAGTGCCTGGTCGACGCCGCACAGTGGGTGGCCTTCCGCGCCGCGCTCTTGGCGGAAACCGATCCCGCGCAGGATAGCCTTCGCTTCTACTTTCTCGGCAACAACTGGCAGAGGCGAGTCGAACACATAGGCACCAAGCCGTCCTATGACCCGCAAGGGCCGTTGATCTTCTGAAGACGACTCTCGTTCATTCCAGCGCCATACTTCTGCGCGGACCCAAAGCGAACGCCCCGGTTCGGCAAGGTTCGCAAATCGCGGAAACCCTTGCATTTCAACACATGTGCGAGTTGAGCTAGACCTGGGTGCGGATGCTGCCTATCCGGGAGCCTGGTACGCGATTTTGGTACCCTAAGAAGTGGTGTAGGACACACTTACCTCCTATGCCGTCGCTCCCCACACAGGGGAGCGTGGATTGAAACTACAAAACCTCACCTGCTGTATGGTCCGGCTGCAGTCGCTCCCCACACAGGGGAGCGTGGATTGAAACGTGCTATGACCAATCCAGCGGCGGGTATGGGGATGTCGCTCCCCACACAGGGGAGCGTGGATTGAAACAGGAAGGTGGCGGCTAGCTGAAACTGCGAACCTAGTCGCTCCCCACACAGGGGAGCGTGGATTGAAACATGTTTTTACAGAGCCTTAATCAGCGCCTCTACGTCGCTCCCCACACAGGGGAGCGTGGATTGAAACGTCAGACCCATCGTAAAGCCGTCGTAACAGTCATGTCGCTCCCCACACAGGGGAGCGTGGATTGAAACCTAGTCCGCGTACCCCGTAATGAGCAGCGCATAGCGTCGCTCCCCACACAGGGGAGCGTGGATTGAAACACCTTTTCTTCCTTTCTGGATCATCCAATATGGACGTCGCTCCCCACACAGGGGAGCGTGGATTGAAACAAGATGCGCTTTCAGGAGAGATTGATACCGCGCCCCGTCGCTCCCCACACAGGGGAGCGTGGATTGAAACAGCAGAGGGCAGTGATCCGGTAATAGGCGAACCGGTCGCTCCCCACACAGGGGAGCGTGGATTGAAACACTATGGGTCTAACGAATTGGGACTACTCAAAGGCGTCGCTCCCCACACAGGGGAGCGTGGATTGAAACATTCTGGCGGCCGGTATGTCCCATCGTGCTCCTGCGTCGCTCCCCACACAGGGGAGCGTGGATTGAAACAAAAGGAGAACACCATGCACAGCTTCAAAAACAGTCGCTCCCCACACAGGGGAGCGTGGATTGAAACAATCGGTCAGGAGTGACGCGGAATTGGGTAGCTTGTCGCTCCCCACACAGGGGAGCGTGGATTGAAACAGGTCCATCGCCATCTCGGAGGCGCGGTAGCCCTCGTCGCTCCCCACACAGGGGAGCGTGGATTGAAACGGATGTGCTCGCGGAGGCGAGCCTCGACGGCAGCTGTCGCTCCCCACACAGGGGAGCGTAGATTGAAACTTCAGCTCGCGGGTAACGCGGCCCTCCCGTGCCCGTCGCTCCCCACACAGGGGAGCGTGGATTGAAACGCCATAGGCGGGCAGGAAGCGGCGGGAGATATCGTCGCTCCCCACACAGGGGAGCGTGGATTGAAACGCCGAGAT
>CAXTBJ010000003.1:60199-84235 GCA_964242585.1 uncultured Bryocella sp. | reverse complement strand
GACCGTTTCGGCTTCCTGCACATCGACCTGAACAGCTTCTTCGCCTCCGTCGAACAGCAGCTTCACCCCGAATACCGCGGCAAGTCCACCGCCGTCGTCGGCACCATGGCCGATACGGGCACCATCATCGCCGCCAGCTATGAGTGCAAGGCCAAGGGCGTCAAAACCGGCACCAAGGTCGGTGAAGCGCGTGCCAAAATTCCGGACATCATCTTCGTCAACGGCTCGCACACCACCTACGCGAAGTACTCGCACGACATCGCCGCTGCCATCGAACGCGTCTGTCCCGTGGCGCATACGCCGTCGATCGACGAGATGGTGTGTCAGCTCATCGGCCGGGAGGGGGAACCGCCACACGCCCGGCAGATCGCCCTCGCCATCAAGCAGGCCATCAAGGACGACGTCGGCGAAACCCTGCGCTGCTCGATCGGCATGGCCCCCAACCGCTATCTCGCCAAGATCGCCAGCGACATGCAGAAGCCGGACGGCCTCATCGGCCTGCTGCCGTCACAGTTGCCCCGCGCCATCGCCCACCTGGAGCTTCGCGACCTGCCCGGCGTCGGCGCGCGCACCGAAGAACGTCTCGCTAAGAAGGGCATCCGCACCATGCCGGAGCTGCTGGCGCTCGACCGCCCCGGCATGCACAAGCTCTGGGACTCGGTCTGGGGCGACCGGCTCTACCACTGGTTGCGCGGCCACGCCACCGGCGACGACGGCGCGCCGATCCCGAGCGAAACCCAGAAATCTCTCGGCCACTCACACGTGCTCGGGCCCGATCGCCGCTCGCCCGAAGGCGCCTGGGCCGTCGCGCATAAGCTGTTGCATAAGGCCTCCATGCGCCTGCGCATGGAGCGCTTCCACGCCGGAACCATGGCCGTGACGATCAAATATTCCCTCACCCGCGAACAAGCCGCTGCCCGGCGCGCCGAGTCCGCCCGCGTCAAAAAGCACACCAGCGGCATCACCCAGACGGCCTGGAGCATGGAAGCGCGTTTCCGCCCCTGCCAGGACACCCTGTCGCTGCTCGAAATCCTGCGCGGCGTCTGGGCACAGCGCCCGGACGGTCCCGCATACGCGAAACCCTTCTTCGTCGGCATCACCATGCGCAATCTGCTGCCCGAGTCCGAGCTGCCGCAGACCCTCTTCGACGAACCCGGGCACCGCAAGGAGCTCGCCGAAACCATGGACAGGCTGAACCTGCGCTTCGGCCACACCACCGTCCACTTCGCGGGCATGTTGCCCGCCCGCGACACCGCCCCCACCCGCATTGCCTTCACCCAGATTCCCGTGCAGTACGGTGTGGAATACATGTAGCCGGGTCGCCGCCGAGCCCCGCGATACGGGTGGCCGAAACACCGGTTATCGCAAACGGCGACCTTCCAAAGGTGACATTTCAACGCAAGCCACGGTGCTGTTCGAACCGCGGCTACGACCTGCATCGCAGGACCCAACGAACAAGTGGAGCGAAATAGCTGACGGTATGCGCAGTTCGCCTTTGTTGTCATTCCCGAAGGGAATCTGCGGTTCTTTTGCTTTTACCTTCCCCTACAACATCCACCTAATCCGAACTAACCACTGCCACTAAAACGCAATCCTCCCCGACAGCTGCATCAGCCGCGGCGGCGACGCCGTCTGGATCTGCCCGAAGTTGGCGGCGGAAAGATTGCCCTGCACCGCCGTGGGGCCGAAGAACTGCCCGTGATTGAAGACGTTGAAGGCCTCCGCCCGCAGCTCCAGCGTCATCGACTCCCAGAGCGCGGTCTTCTTGCTCAGCGCCAGGTCCGTGTTGTCCACGCCGGGGCCGTAAAAAACCCGCCGCCGCGCATTGCCCAGCGTACCCAGGGCAGGCTGTGAAAACAGCGTCGTGTTAAAGCCCGCGGCATCGGGCCGATGGTGAATCTTCAGATCTCCCCCAGCAAAGGCGGGTTCGTCGATGCCGTTGTTGTTGATTCCGTTGGGAGCGGTACCCAGCAAGGAGGTGTCGTTGTTGTTCATCAGCGTGACCGGCAGGCCGGTGCCGAAGCGCGTCAGTCCGGTGATCTGCCAGTCGCCCAGCAGGCGCGGCCGGTTGGGCGCGAGCCGCTCCAGCGGCAGGGTGTAGCGGTACACCGCACTGAAGTTGTGACGCATATCGAAGGCCGAAAGCGCGCGGCTCAGCCCCGCGTTGCTCTCCGCGGTCTCCGGATATACGGCCTCGGCCAGCGACGACGACTGGTCGATCGACTTCGACCACGTGTAGGCAAGCTGCACGTACAGGTTGCGGCCGGCGTGCTGCAGATTGGCCTCCAGCGCGTTGTCGTGCGCGTTCGCGATCGTCTTCTGCAGATTCACGCTGCCGAACGCGCTGGAAAACGCCGAACGCGTGCCTCCATAGACCGTTCCGTTCGCCGCCGTGAAGCTGTTCGATTCATTGAACGGCCCGCAGGTGGCGGACCCCGGAGCGACCTCACTCGTCTGGCTCAGCGCCAGGCAAAGCGCGGGGTTTCCAGGGTTCACCTCCTGCACTACCAGCAGGTGGTGGGCCTGCGTGCCGACATACGCCAGCGTCGCCGTCGTCTTGGCCCCTAGCTGCTGCTCTACCGCCAGGGTGTAGTTCTCGCTGTAGGGCGTCACGTTGTTCATCGCAAATGCCGGTATGCCGGTCAGCGGTTCGTAGTCCGCCCAGTTCACCCCCGCGTTGGGGTTCGTCGGCGAGGCCCCGAACGGCACCGGCGCGAGCGGAAAACGCTGCCCCAGGCTCTGCCCGTTGTCGGCCTCCACGAAGGGCTCGTTGAACAGCGTCGGCGCGGGCAGGGTGTCGGTAAAGCCATATGGTGGGTTGCCGCTGATAATACCGGCCGAAAGCCCCTCAAACGCCGTGTAGTACAGGCCATAGCCGGCGCGCACCAACGTGCCATGCAGGCGGGCGGGCGACCAGGACCCGGCCACGCGCGGCGCGAAGTTGGTGTAGCGCGTGGGCGAAAGCGTGCGCGGCACGCCCGGATCGCCCGGAACCAGCAGACCCTTGGGCGCGGTCGGGAACACCACCGACTGCTCGTTCGGATCGAGCGACAGCAGCTGGTTGTACTTCTCGTACCAGGGCGGCAGCACATCCCAGCGCAGGCCGTAGTTCAACGTAAAGGTCGGCGTCGCGCGCCAGCTGTCCTGCGCGTACAGGCCCAGGTAGTGGTTGCGGTTATAAAAATTCTGGCCTTCCCCTTGCGTGTAGCTGGAGTCGATGCCCAGCAGAAAGTCCGCAAAGTCCAGCCCCGTCTCCGAGCCCGTGAAGCTGAAGCTGCCGTTGTCATAGACGTTGGGGTGTGTGTTGATCTGGTCCGTGTGGAAGCCGACACCGGCAGAGAACAGGTGCCGGCCGACGGCGCGCGACGCGTCATCGGTAACCTCGGAGAGGTTCTCCGCCTGCGACAGCCCGGTCACCGTGGTGCCCAGCGTGAACGAGTTGAACACCACGTTCTCAACACCCTCGATCGCCGGTGCCAGCGGGACGATGCCGTCCGTACCCGCGCCGGCGACGAAGCCCTGCGACCCCAGCGAAATTCCCTGCCCACCCACGGGCTGGCCCACGGTCGCCGCATTGCGCAGGTAGCTGAGGTGTGCCGTGTTCACGGTGCCCGCGCCGAAGGTGGTGGTCAGGTTCGCCGCATATAGCTGCGCGCGTCCCTGGTTGCGGGCGCTGAAGCCCGGGACGTTCGCCCCGCCCTGCTGTGTGGGGTACGGGTTCAGCAGGTTGTAGTCGTCGGCAAAGCCGTACAGGCTCAACTGCCCGGCGCGGGTCGCCAGATCCAGCCGCATCGCACCCTTGTCGTCCCGGACGCTCTCGGCGTAGCTGGCCGAACCGAAGGTACTGGCGCCGATATTCGGCGACGGAATGTAGGGCAGCAAGGCCACGGCGGGTGCCGACCACGCACTCCGCGGGATGACGCCGGTGGGAAACACGCAGCCCGTACTACTGCTCATGCCGCTGCTCACGCCATTGCCCGCGCTGTACGCCGTCGAGGTGCAGCCCGCCGTATGGTAAGGCTCGCCGTTCTGTACTGCGTAGCCCAGCCGCGAGCTCAGCGATTGCGCCCAGCTCGCGCCGGAAACCGTGCCGGTCAAGGAGGCGAGGCTGTCGCCCAGATCCCCCGCACGGTTTGCCACCGAAGGCACACCGATCTCACCCGAATCGAGCCCCTCAAGCTGCCGCGTACCTTGGTAATCGGCAAAAAATTTCAGCCGGCTGTGCGGCACCGGGCCCCCCAGCGTCGCGCCGAACTGGTTTTGGTGAAACGGCGCGCGCTCCAGCGAAAAATAGCTGCGCGCATCGAGCGCCGTGTCGCGATAGTAGTCGAACAGGCTGCCGTGCAGGTGATCTCCCCCCGCCCGCGTGGTCACCAGCACCTGGCCGCCGCTCTGGTTCCCCAGCCGCGCATCGAAGTCGTCCGTCAGCACCTGGAGCTCGGCAATGGAATCGAGCGTGGGAATTACGGCCACGCCCATGTTCACGTTCTCCTGCACATCGCTGCCGTTCACCCGAAAGGCGTTGGCCGTCTCGCGCTGCCCACTCACTGAAAGCGCGCCGATGTTCAAATTGCCCGAGGGCGGCGTACTGCCGACGCCGCTCATCACCACCGCATTGGGCTGCGCAGAACTGACCGGGACCACACCCGGCGTTACGGCCAGCTCATCGGTAAAGCTGCGCCCATTCAATGGGATGGCCGCGATCTCGGTCCCCTCCAGCGTAACCCCGCCCTCCGTCTCTTCCGGGTCCACTCGCCCGCCGCCGCTCGTGCCGTTGACGTCGATGTGCTCTGCCGCATCGGCAATCTGGAGCCGCATCGCCGCGGGCGGCTCCCCACCCACGACCCGCGCCGTCACGGTACGAAAGCCGGGCACGGCGACCGTCAGCGTATACCGCTCGCCCGCAACTGCCGGCAGCGAAAAGCGCCCGTCTGCGCCCGTTGCCGTCATTCGCGCGGCGTTCTTCGCCGCTCCCGAAACAGCTTCCAGCCGAACCTGCGCGTTCGCGACCGGCGCACCGCTGGGGTCAAGAACAAAGGTGGAGATCACGCCGGCAGAGGACGTCTGCGCACCTAGAAAACCTGGCTGGGGCGCCAGCAGCATCAGCGCTGCGGCAGCTCTCAACGACGAAAAGGAATAGAACCGTGACATGGGACCTCGTGACAGCACGGGGTCCGCAGCCTAAAATCACTTCAGGCGTGGCGGGGCTTCCCTGCTGCGTTTTGTGACGGGCTCCCATCCCACCAGCCAAGGAAAGGTGGGAGCCCGCTCTCTTGAACAACTCTGAATATACGACATAATGAGTCCGCATTCCGCGCTCCCGTAAAAAGCTGCAGAAATACCCTGGACAAATCCTTCTTTAAAGGCGAATATAAGGCGAAGCTGCATCACACCACATGGAGGCCAAACCCATGCCCAGCATCCCTTACGCCGAGCAACGCCGAGTTCCCTTGCCGGGAAGTGACCGCAAGCCCTTCAACGAGGAAAACAACCCCCGTTTGCCCTTTGCCACCCCCGAGGTGGTTTCGACCAAGGTCATGCCGGAGCACGAACACCTCACGATCTCCGTCCTGGTGCGGCGCAAAAATCCGATCGATACCACGGCGCTCGGCACAGCTGTGCTCACCGACGAGCAGTTCACCGAGCGGCACGGGGCCGATCCCGTCGCCGTCGAGGCTGTAAGGCAGTTCGCAGAGGCCTTCGATCTGCAGGTCGAGCCCGAAACCCACTCGGGTCGCCGCACCGTGCAGCTCACCGGCCCGGTCAACGCCTTTGAGAAGGCCTTTGGTACCACGCTGACTGTGGCCAGGACCTCGCACGGCAATCTGCGCGTCCGGAAGGGCGGCCTGACGGTGCCGGAGGAGCTGCTGCCCTTCATCACGGCCGTCCTCGGCTTGGATAACCGTCCCCAGGCCAAACCGCACTCCCGGCTCGCCGTTCCGCACGCCGCCAACATCTCCTACACGCCGGTCGGCGTTGCCGGCCTGTACGGCTTTCCAACGACGGGCGGCGCGGGCCAGACCATCGGCCTCATCGAGCTCGGCGGCGGCTACAAGACGGCGGACGTGGAAACATACTTCCGCGGCCTCGGCCAAAATCCGCCCGTATTGAGCGCCGTTTCGGTCGATAAAGCGAAGAACAAGCCGAGCGGGGCCAACGGCGCGGATGGCGAAGTCCTACTGGATATCGAGGTAGCCGGAGCCGTAGCCCCGGGCGCCACCATAGCGGTCTACTTCGCGCCCAATACCGACCAGGGCTTCCTCGACGCCATCACGACCGCCGTCCACGACACCGCACGCAAGCCCGGCGTGATCTCCATCAGCTGGGGCGGGCCGGAGTCCACCTGGACACAGCAATCACTCACCGCCATGGATGAGGCCTGCCAGGCCGCGGCCGCGCTGGGCATCACCATCACGGTGGCCTGTGGCGATTCGGGCTCGACCGACGGCGTGACGGACGGGGCCAACCACGTCGATTTCCCCGCCTCCAGCCCGCATGTGCTGGCCTGCGGCGGCACCAAGCTCGTCGGCACCAATACGACCATCACCAGCGAGGTCGTCTGGAACGAGCTGACCGTTAACGAGGGCGCGACCGGCGGCGGTGTCTCGGACATCTTCGCCCTGCCGGCCTGGCAAGCCGCGAGCAAGGTGCCTGCGCCCACGACGAGCACCGGCGGTCGCGGCCTGCCCGATGTCGCCGGCAACGCCGACCCCTCCACCGGCTACAAGGTGCGGGTGGACGGGGAGGATACGGTCATCGGCGGCACCAGCGCGGTCGCTCCTCTGTGGGCCGGGCTCATCACCGCCGCCAACGCGGCCAATGGCACGAAGGCCGGCTTTCTCAATCCCACGCTGTACGCCGCGAAGGAGGCAACTGTCTTCCGCGATATCACCTCCGGCACGAACGGCGCGTTCAACGCCGGCGTCGGCTGGGATGCCTGCACGGGTCTCGGCAGCCCCGTCGGCACAGCGGTCCAGAGCGTTCTGGCCGCGGCCGCCAAAACGGCTGCGGGCGGCGGCGATTCCACGGGCACGGGTGACAAACGTCACGGCAAGTAGCTGACGCGGGCCACTGCGATCAGGGCGGCCGAGCGGCCATACTCACTCCTGTACCCGAGAATCCCCCTCGAAGGAGTTGAGTATGGCCGCCCTGCTTGAAACCGCGCCCACCGTCTCGCACATCGCACTCGGCCCCGAAGCGGACCCGTCCCCCGTGGCTGTGCTCGATGCCGTCAGCAAACACTATGCGGCGGGCGTTGTTGCCCTGCGGGAGCTCTCACTCACCCTGCACCGCGGCGAGATCGTCGCGCTTCTGGGCCCAAACGGCGCGGGCAAATCCACCGCCGTCAAGCTGATGATGGGCTTGGCCGCGCCCACGGCCGGCTCGGTGCGCATCTTCGGCAAAGACCCGCGTTTTGCCGCCAATCGCCTGCGTACCGGGGTCATGCTGCAGGTCGGCCGCGCCCCCGAAACCCTCAAGGTCAAGGAGCACCTCGAGCTCTTCCGCGGCTACTACCCGCACCCGCTCCCGGTAGCGGAACTGGTGCGGTTGGCCGGGCTCAAGGGCCTCGAGGATCGGCTCTTCGGCCAGCTCTCCGGCGGTGGAAAGCAGCGCGTGCTGTTCGCGCTGGCGTTAGCGGGTGACCCCGACCTCGTGTTCCTCGATGAACCCACCGCCGGGCTCGACATCGAAGCGCGCCGCGGCCTTTGGCAGGCTATCCGTGAACTCGCCGCGCGCGGCAAGACCGTCCTGCTCACCACGCACTATCTCGAAGAGGCGGACGCCCTCGCCAGCCGCATCGTCGTAATCGCCAAAGGCCACGTGATCTGCCAGGGAACGCCCACCGAGATCAAGGCCCAGGGTGCCAGCCGCATGTTCCCCGGCAATCAGCCCTCATGCCTCACGACAGACCGAAACCCCGGCAACGCCGCGCCACACAAGCACATCACCTGCATCACCTCATTGCCGGCCGAGCGGCTTCGAAACCTGGTCGGCGTCCTCGACCTCAACGCCTCCACGGGCCGAACCACACTCACCAGCAACGCCGCGGAAGACACGCTTCGCGAGCTGCTCGCCCTGGACGCCACTCTAAGCGACCTGCACATCAGCAGCCCCGCCCTGGAAGACGCCTTCCTGGCCCTGACAGCCCAAGAAAACAGCACCAACAGCACAATCAGAACTAAGAACTAAGAATCATCAACGTAAAACGTACAACCCACAACCCACACTTCCCACCCCAGGAGCTCCCATGGCCACCGCTATGCCTTCCCTCTCCGAAACACCCACAAAGGCAACCGGCCGCCTCACCCGCAGCCTGCGCCTGTACATCCGCGAAGCCCGTTTCGAGCTCCTGCGCGCGCTGCGCAACCGGGGCTTTGCGCTCTCGATCCTGGGTTTCCCGGTGATGTTCTATTGCCTGTTCGGCATGATGAATAAGGGCGACACTCTGCGCGGCGGCCTTAGCGCGGCGAAGTACCTGCTCGCCGGCTATGCGGCCTTTGGCATGGTAGGCGCCGCGCTGTTCGGCATCGGTGTGGGTCTGGCGCTGGAGCGCACCTCCGGTTGGCTGGAGCTGAAGCGTGCCAGCCCCATGCCGCCCCTCGCGTACCTTGCTGCCCGCTGCGTGATGGCTATAGCATTCTCCGTTACGATCGTGTGCCTGCTCAGCGGCATCGGCATCGCGTTCGCAGGCGTGCACCTCACCGTGGCCGAGTTCGGGCGCATGCTGCTGGTCACGGTCGCCGGCTCAGTTCCCTTCGCCGGACTTGGGCTGCTGCTGGCGATGCTCCTACCTGCCAATGCCGCTCCAGGCATCGCGAACATGATCTACCTGCCCATGAGCTACTGCTCCGGCCTGTGGATACCCGTGTTTCTGTTGCCGCACTGGATTCAACGTCTGGCGAACTGGCTGCCGAGCTACCACCTCGCGCAGCTCATGCTCGCCGCCGTGGGCTACGGCCGGCCCGGCGATTCCGTCCTCCGCCACGTGCTGGCGCTCGCCGGCTTTACCGTGCTCTTTCTTACCGCCGCGGCCACCTGCTTTCGCCGGACGGACGCGTAAGGGATTAACCGCGGCCCTGATCGCTGACGCCTCGCTCGGGCATGAGCTGCCGCACACCGAGTCGGCGCTACACTGGCCGGAAAGGAATGAGTATGCGACCCGATCTGATGAACTGCAGAGACGTCCATGGTGGCGGAAACCGATTCAGGTATTTCCAGCGCATCGACCTCGGCGACATGTTCGCCCTCTCGTATCTCATCTTTTTCATCCTGGAGCCGCTTTCCCGCCGCTCGACCCGCTACTGGATCGAGTGCATGCCGCTGCTGGTCGTCTTTCTTGTGCTTTGGTTCAGCTTTCTTTACAGCCATACGGCTCGGACCAAGCGTTGGATCGTCGTCGCGGTCGCTGTACTGGGTATCGGCACCATGCCCTTGAACGAATCGGGCGGCGTCTGCTTTCTGATATATGTAATCTCCCTTCTGCCCTACGCGGTCAGCGTTCTGCCTTGGCAACTCGGCCTCATGGGCGCAGACCTGATACTGATTTACGTCGTGGAGCGCTGGCGACACTTTCCACCCTCAGCGATGTTCTTCACCCTCTTCTTCGCCATGGTGGGCGGCGGGGCCAATCTCTTTTTCGCCGAGAAGGAACGCAGCAACGGCAAGCTGCGGCTGAAGCAGGAGGAGATCGAAGCGCTTGCCGCCGTAGCCGAGCGCGAACGCATCGCCCGCGATCTCCACGACGTGCTCGGCCACACGCTTTCGGTCATCGTGCTCAAAAGCGAGCTCGCCGGTCGCCTGATCGAGCGCGAACTCGAAGCCTCATCCTCCGGGCTGTCATCTCGACCGGAGCACGCAGTGCGGAGCGGAGAGACCCCTGTATTGGCCCCCGCCTCAACCCACCGTAGCCCCGACCTCCTCCGCGCCCGCAACGAGCTTGCCGACGTGGAACGCACCGCCCGCACCGCGCTTGCCGAGGTTCGCGAAGCCATCGGCGGCTACCGTGCCCGCGGCCTCGGCGCCGAAATCGATGCCGCCCGCACCACCCTCGCCACCGCCGGCGTCACCCTTCTCACCGAAGGCGACATGCACCCCGCCGCGCTTTCGGCCGGCGAGGAAAGCGTGCTCTGCCTGGCCCTTCGCGAAGCCGTCACCAACATCGTTCGCCACGCCCGCGCCACCCAGTGCCGCCTCGCCGTCGTCCAGCAGGAAGGCCGTTACCGCCTTTCCATCCAGGACGATGGCCAACACATGGCCTCCCACGAAGGCAACGGCCTCCGAGGCATGCGCGAACGCGTCGAAGGCGTAGGCGGCCACCTGTCCCTCACCCGCGAAGCCGGCACCCGCCTCCTCATCGACATCCCCCTGCGCACCACCTGATCCCTTCCCCTTCCTTTGTCGTCATTGCCGAAGGGATCTGCGTTTGCTTTTGCCCTTGCCTCTCTTTGTCATTCCCGAAGGGAATCTGCGTTTGCGTCTGCTGTCGCGTTTGCGCTTGCCTTTGCCCTCTCTCCGTCATCCCCAAAGAGAATCCGCATTCGCCCTTGCCCTTGCCAGCCGCAGCGCAGGTCTCCCCCTTTTGTCATTCCGCAGCGAAGCGGAGGAAACCCGCATTGCCGCGCCAACACCAGAGGTGGAGGTGTCTCAACTTAGCTCTTACCTAAACAAAAAGCCCCAGCCGAAGCCGGGGCCATCTGCAATCGACTGGAGCTACGCCAAGCGCTTCCGCACTACACCAGCCACACCCAGCAGCCCTGTGCCGAGCAGGGCTATGCTGGAGGGCTCCGGGGTGGCAGCTACTGCGTTGGGCGTGTAATCGTACGTTACCGTGCCTACAAGAGTGCCACTCACGGAGCCACCATCAAACCCGTTGACGAAGAAGGCGAAGTCTACGGGTCCGGTGCTGACGGCTGAGAGTACCGAGTACGGATCAGTGATTGAACCACCTGCAGACACCGGTCCAGCGCTTGGTGCCTCATCTTGTGGTAATTGGCTTTCGTAACCTACGAACGATGCGCCACTCGGCGTATTTAGGTTGAGCGCTATCCCGTGACTCGAGGCTTCGGTACCAGAAAATGTGCCGCTGATGGAGTTGAGAGTTCCGAGGGCTGGATTGAATCCCGCAAGGGTGACGGCACTTCCAATCGGCGGGTAGGCCGATGCGTACGAGAACTCTTCCGAGTAGGTTTGCGTGATGGTATCAGCGTGTGCAGCAACGCTGGCGGCAAGCAGAGCAGCGACAGCAACGAAAGAATGCTTGAGGTGCATCTAGAAGGGCTCCTGAAAAGGTTACAGACAGCCTAATACAACTTCAGCGTCATTCCGCTCATCTGAGCGTGACACTTTGGTAACGGCAGCCTGGACGGCCGCTGCCGCGACCTCCACCTAGCTCCAAATGCGGTCAGAGATGCCGGCGTCCATCGTCGGGGTGAGGCGGAGCGTCTTGCGGATTCAAACCGAGACACTACCCCAGGGGTCAACCACTCCCTAACCACCACCCGCCCGTTATCATCCAGAGCAAGGCCCCACCTTGCCGCAGCCAACTCCCAAACCCGCCGCAAACCCCATCAAGGTCGTTCTCGCTGAAGACCAGACCATGGTCCGCGGCGCCCTCGCCGCCCTGCTCGAGCTCGAACCCGACATCCGCGTCATCGCGCAGGCCGCCAACGGCCGCGAAGCCCACCGCATGGTCACCTCGCTCCACCCGGACATCCTCGTCACCGACATAGAAATGCCCGAAATGACCGGCCTCGAGCTTGCCGCCGCCCTCAAGCAGGCCGACTGCAAGACCCGCGTCGTCATTCTCACCACCTTCGCCCGCCCCGGCTACCTCCGCCGCGCGCTCGACACCGGCGCCCGCGGCTACCTGCTCAAGGACCGCCCCGCCAGCGAACTCGCCGACGCCGTCCGCCGCGTCCACAACGGCCTCCGCGCCATCGACCCCGACCTCGCCGCCGAAGCCTGGACCGCCGATGCCGACCCGCTTTCCGACCGCGAACGCCAGATCCTGCAACGCGCCGGCGATGGCCGCTCCTCCGCCGAAATCGCCGCCGAGCTGCGCCTGAGTGAAGGCACCGTCCGCAACTACCTTTCCGAAGCCATCGCCAAACTGGGCGCCGCCAACCGCACCGACGCCGCCAGAATCGCCAGAGCGCGAGGCTGGCTGTGAGGGACGTTCTACGTCGTAAGTTCTACAGTTTTGTTGTCATTCCCGAAGGGAATCCGCGTTCGGCCCGCAGCAGCAGAATCCCAAATCGGGGCATCCAAAGCTCGGCATCGTGAGCGCTCCCCGCACCTACACCGGCCGTCTCGCTCCATCGCCCACCGGCTTGCTGCACCTGGGCCACGCGGCGACCCTCTCGGTTGCCCACGACCGGGCCCGCGCCGCTGGCGGCCGGGTCCTGCTCCGCATCGACGACCTCGACCCGCAACGCTCCAAAGAACCCTTCATCGAAGCCATCCGCGAAGATCTCGGCTGGCTCGGCCTCACCTGGGACGCCGAGCTCCGCCAATCCGAACGCCTTCCGCTCTATCGCCAAGCCTTCCACCAGCTGCTCGCAACGGGTCTTGCCTACCCCTGCAACTGCACCCGCCGCGATCTGCAGCAGGCCATCGCCGCCCCTCACGAGGACACCGACGACGAGCCCGTCTACAACGGCCGCTGCCGTCCAATCGGAACACCGAACCCGACGCCGCAATCCGGCTTAAGCTACCGCTTTCGCGTCTCCGACGGCGAAACCGTCGCGTTTCGTGACGAACAATGCGGCCCGCAGCGCTTTACCGCCGGCTGCGATGGCACCGCGGACTTCGGCGACTTCCTGCTTTGGCGCAAGGACGGCCTGCCCAGCTACCAGCTCGCCTGCGTCGTGGACGACGCCGAAACCGGCATCACGGAGGTCGTGCGTGGACGCGATCTGCTCAAGTCCACCGCTCGGCAGATCCTGCTGCAGCGGGTGCTCGGTCTGCCCACACCGCATTATTTTCACACGGAGCTGGTGCGAGACCCGGACGGCCAGCGCCTGGCCAAACGCCACGACGCGCTCAGCTTGCGAACCTTGCGTGCGAGCGGCGTAACGGCCTCCGATCTGCGGAAACGCTTTGCCCGGGAGCCGCATCACACGCGGCTGGAAGTATCGGAGTATCCATGACCACCGCACGCTCCCTCACCGCCCTTGCCGCCGCGGCCGCGCTGCTCTTTGCCGGCTGCAAAAAGACCGCCGACAATACCGGCAACTACAAGACCGCGATCAACAACTATCTGGGCACCAACCGGAGCTGCCTGTGGCCGCAATCTCAGAAATTTCCCGTGCAGGTAGACACCTCGGACGCGGACAAAACCGCCGGATACGATGCCCTCTACAATCAGGGACTTCTGAACCGCACCACCGGCGACAAGAAGAAGCTGCTCGGCCTGATCAACAAGCAGGTGACCAACTACGACCTTTCCGCCAAGGGCAGGAGCAGTTGGACTGCCTCCAACAGCGACCCGAGCAGCGGAAATTTCTGTTACGGGCACCGCGAGGTGAGCTCGATCGATAGCGCGCAGGCCACCGGCAACCAGCCCGGCGCCACCGCCGCCGTGGCTTATCGCTACACCTTCTCTTCCGTACCCGACTGGGCCAGAAACGCCGGCGTGCAAACTGCGTTTCCGGACGTGAGCCGCAACCTGGCCGGCGGCACAGCCACCGCCACCCTCACCGACACCGCCAACGGCTGGGTTGTGAAGGCGGGCTCGGGCGGGGCATCCAACGCGGACACGCAGATCGTACCGTAACCGACGTCTAACGACACAGGCGCGAGGGGCCTCGACCCGTCGCCGCCGGGAGCGCCTCCTATGCCCGACCGTTTCAAACGCACCGCCCTGGTTCTTGCCCTTTCCACGCTGCTGACCGGTTGCCAGGCCTACGCCGCCCGTGTCACGCCCATTCCCGCGGCCGACACCGACGTCGCGCGCGCCACGCAGCCCGGCCACGAGACGGCCGTCTTCGCCGGGGGCTGTTTCTGGGGCACGCAGGCCGTCTTTGAGCGGCTCCGCGGCGTGCTGAAGACCACCGTCGGCTATGCCGGCGGCTCGGCCGACACGGCCACCTACGGCCAGGTCACCACCGAAACCACCGGCCACGCCGAGTCGGTCGAGGTCGTCTACGATCCATCGAAGATCACCTATGGAGAGCTGCTGCGTATCTTCTTCTCCGTCGCGCACGACCCCACGGAGCTGAACCGGCAAGGCGCGGATGTGGGCACATCCTACCGCTCGGCAATCTTCTTCTCCAATCCCGAGCAACAGCGCATCGCCCAGGCCTACATCCATCAACTCGATACGGAGCACGTCTTCCCCAAAACGATCGTGACCGCGGTAACGCCCCTGAAGGGTTTCTACCGCGCCGAAACCTACCATCAGGACTACGCTCTGAAAAATCCCAATAACCCCTATATCGAGGTCTGTGACCGGCCCAAGATCGCGGCTTTGAGGCAACAGTTTCCGCAGATGTTTGTGGACTACAAGGGCCAGTAAGCCCTTACTCGCAGCCGGCCAAAGACAAGCGCGGAGTATGCAGTGTCACTTCGCGTATCCCCGCTTGCCCCAAGCTCGTCAATCGTTCTGCCCATCCGGCAGATCTGTCGGCGCCTGTGAGTCATCGCCCGGGCCATCCGCATAGTAAGCCTCAATCAAGGCTGCATACGGCTTGGTCTGGTAGTTTGCCGGCGGCGTACCGCCCGCGAGATTTTTGACGAAGTAATCCCAGCGTCGCCGCATCATGTATTGCGAAGCCTCGCCGTACCCATGATGTGCGTTGGGGAAAAGGATCAGATCGAAGTCCTTGTTGGCCTTTACCAGGGCGTCTACCACCAGCAGCGTGTTGTTGGGCGGCACATTGTCGTCCATGGTGCCGTGTGCCAGCAGCAGCTTGCCCTTCAGATTTTTTGCGTAGTTTTGCGCGGCCTGGGCGTTGTAGTTGTCCTGCGGGGTGTCGTTGTGTACCTCCAGCCCGCCCCACTTCTCATCCCAGTCGTCCTCATACTGCCGGTTGTCGTGGTTTCCACTCTCCGCGATGCCGACCTTGAAGAAGTCAGGGTAGGTGAACATGGCGGAGCTGGTCGCATTGCCGCCGCCCGAATGGCCCCAGATGCCCACCCGATTTGCATCGATCCACGGATAACGCGCCGCTAGATCCTTGATGCCGGCCACCTGGTCGGGAATCGTATCGTCGCCCATGGTCTCGGCGTGCGAGTAAAAATCATGGAAGCTCTTGGAGCGCAGCGGCGTGCCCATGCCGTCGATGCACACCACCACGAAGCCGAGATCGGCCAAGGCCTGATCGTCCCCGTGCGAGGCTGAGAAGCTGCGCGAGCCGCACGAGCCGGTCTGCGGCCCGGGATAGACGTAATCCACAATCGGATACCTCTGCGAAGCATCGAAGCTCGTCGGCTTCCAAAGGTAGCCGTAGAGCGGCGTTTTGCCGTCGCGCGCTTTCACTATGATCGGCTCGGGCGCCTTCCAGCCGACGGCCTGGAGCGCCGAGATGTCCTGTTTGGCCAGGGGCACCAGCACTGCGCCGGTGTTGTCGCGCAGCACTGCCACACGCGGGGTGTTTACCGTCGAATACACATCGACAAAGGTCGATCCGTCCTCCGCCGGCGTGACCGCGTGGTCGGCGGCCTCCGGCGTCAGCGAGGTCTGTCCTTTACCATCGAAACCCACACGGTAATAGTGCGTGTAGTACGGGTCCTGCGCGGGCTCCTTGCCGGTGGCCAGGAAGTAGATCACCCGGTTTTTCTCGTCCACGCGCAGCACCTGCGTCACGGGCCCATCCCCGTGCGTGACGGCGTTCTTCAGCTTGCCGGTCTGCAGGTCGTAGAGGTACATCTGCCCATAGTTCGTACGTTCGGAGTACCAGAGAAACTCATTCGTCGCGGGAAGATACCGCCAGTTCACCTTGTCCTGGCCGCTCTCGTAGTAGGAATCGACGTGATCGTGAAAGACATCGCGCACCTCGCCTGTTTCCGTATCGGCCACGCGCAGGGTCTCATCTTTGTGATCGCGGCTGGTCGTGACCAGGGCCAGGTGCCGGCCATCGGGCGCGAACTGCACATCGTCCCAGCCCGCGCCGCCGCGGCAGCTGACGTCATCGCACAGCGTCGAGCGGTGCTGTTCGGGCTCCATCTTCAGCCGCGTCATCCTGCCGCTGGCCACATCGATCACCACCGGCGAAATCATCGTCACATCCTTGTCGCCCAGCAGCGGGTAACGCCACTGCTCCAGGTCCGGATGCCGGTTCGTCACTGGAACCAGATACATGAAGCCGGTTTTACGCTGGTCCTGCTGAAAGGTCGCAATCCTCTTCGAATCGGGTGACCACACGAGGATGGGAGCGTCGGAATGGGTCCAGCCGGCGTTGTCGGTGGCGTAACCGAAGTCCTTTACGCCGTCCGTGGTGAGCTGGCGCTCCTCGCCGGTTCTTTCATCACGCACCCACAGATTCCAGTCGCGGAGAAACGCGGCGGTCGTCTTATCCGGCGAAACGTCATTGGGCGCCTTGCTGCGACCGGGGGCCGGCCGGGCCGGGCGCGTGACGCCGGGCCGCACCGCGGTGTTCTGTGTGCGTGTGGCATCCGTCGGCGAGGCGGTCATCTGCGCGTTGCCCGTGCCCGCGGTGGCGCTGATGCCCGTAGCCGGCGGCTGGCCGTTGGCTTTCTGCTCCAGCCGCTGGGGCAGCGGCTTGGGCTGCGACCTGCACACGGCTCCGGCGCTGTTGCATTGGTACGTGGTGCCATACAGCTCCACGCTGAACCCTTCGGCATTGGGTGTGTAGTTGGAGATGCCCAGATGGTTGGGGTCAAGGGCCTGTCCGCCGGCCTTGCTCAGCGCCGCGGCGACCGCCGCCTGATCGAACGCCGCGGACGTGGTGCGCTTGGCCGGGTCGGCGATGAGATAGCGCATTCCCGTCCCGTCAGGATCGCGATAGAAGACGCGCCCATCGGGCAGATACTTGATGCCAGAGACGGTGTGTTTTACCAGCGGCTGCGTGTTGTACCCCATCCAACGCTCGGCATTGCGGTAATCCTCGGTGGTATAGACCTTTTGCGCGTGGGTAGCGCTGAAGGCAAGCGGGAGAAAGGCGAGGAGGGCGGCGCGGCGGCAAAACTTCATCAAGAACCTGCGGTCGGGAATCGGAAGATTGCTCCCAGCATAAGGCCAAGCCCCCCGAAACGCACAGACCGCTCAGCCGCCCGGCTCCGGATGCGGCAGAATGGCATTGCCTGTCCGGCGTAACCGCAGCAGCAACGCCCCGGGCCGCAGGGCATGCGGTACATGGGCCATGGCTTGAAAGAAGCCGGCCCAGGTGTCCCCGGAGAGCCGCAGCGACGCGGGCAGCACATAGCTGTCCATGATGATCTCCGACAGCACGAGCGAACCCGCCGCGCCCAGCAGGCCGTAGAACCTTGCGGCCAGCACCGTGGTCGCGATCGTCACGCTCGTGGCCACCAGGTAGTACACGGAAAGCCGATGGTGCCGATTGATCGCCGCCAGCAGCGTGGAGCTGGTTGACCACAGCGAGTAGAAAAAGACGCTCACCATGAGCACAAACAGCAACCGCGGGCTGGGTGGCACCTTATGACGCGTCCAATGCGTTAAAAACCACGGTCCAACGGTCATCATCGCCGTGAGCAGCACAAGCGCGATACCCAGAGCCATCTGGCAGGCGCGGCGATGCAGTGCGCGCACCAGCGGCATGTCCCCGGCCCCGAAGGCGCCCGAAAGTTCAGGCCAGAAGGTGCTGTTCACCATCTGCACCATCTGCAGCGCCACCCGGGAGACCGTGCGCGCCGTCCCGAAGATCACCACATCCGTGGAGCCGAGCACATGCCCCACCGCCAGCAGCGTTCCCTGCAGATTCAAGGCGTTGCCGATAGGGAAACCCATAAACGCCACTGCCGGCCCAGCCAGCCGGCGGATCTCCGCGAGGCGGGCGTGCTGCCAGCCGTAATGGACCCATGGCACGTCCTTTCGCACCCGATAACACAACACGGCGGTGCCCGCCGCGTTCGCCGCCGCATAGACCAGCGCCGTCGCACGCACCCCATGGCCCAGGGCCACCGGCACCAGTGTGGCCGCAAAGGCAATCAGCGTGAGGATGCTTTTCAGCAGGCTGCCAAAGGAGTATCGGCCGACGCAGGTATACGCCGACTGCAGCAGCTGCTCCAGTTGCCCGAAAAGTACCGCCAGACCCAAAAGGAAAATCACCCACTTGGCATCGGTCTGCGTGATCAGGTTCAAGTTCAACCAGCGCGCCACGGGCAGAGCGTACAGCAAACCCGCGAACAGCAGGGTTGCCACGCCGCAGAGCAGCACAATCAGCCACCAGCAGCTTTGAAAGACCCGCAAGGCACCCTCCCGGTCCTTGCGTCCCATCATCATGGTCATCTCATTCGCGGCGACGGAGCCGAAACCGATGTTGGAAAAGCTGAGGTAACTCGGGATGGCGTTCACGACCAGCCAATCGCCATACAGCGCCATGGGCCAAAAGTGCAGGAACACGGGCACCTGCACCAACTGGATGACCGTGCCCGCCATACGACTGATCCAGTTGGAAAACAGCCCAAGCGTCAATCGGCGGCGTGTTCCTGAATCCATGGAGCTGATACCCGGCACCAGCTCTACCGCCTCGCGAGTACGTGCGCGGTCCGCTGCACCAGCGGCCGCAGCAGTTGACGGGACCATTGCTTCATCTCGAGCGGCTGACGCAGCATCTCGCCCGCGGCAAATCGGCTGAGCGCGGGAAGCTCACCCACACCGGTCGCCCAGGGGCGCAGCTCGGGCAGCCAAGTAAAACGCTCCGCCGGGGCAAACGCGGCGGCCGCGGCGCGCAGATAACGCAGAAAGTTGGCGCGGCTGGCCCTGGCGATCCACTCGCGATCCCGAATCTCGAGGCGATCAGCCGCCTGCGGCAGCACCTGGGCGAACATGCGCTGCTCATCCCGCACCCACATGCCGAAGCGCGCGCGGAACTTGTCGCCGTCGTGGCCTACGCGGTAGCTGGCGATGACCTCGGTGGCCCGCACGTAGGAGCCAAAGGGCGCGAGCTGCGCGAACAGAGCCCAATCCGCCAGCGACTCCATCTGCCCCAGAATGGGGCCGGACTGCTCAAAGGCCGTGCGGCGGATGGCAAACGCCGCAAAGCTCACCTTGGGGCCGCATCGTTGCGCCAGCAGCGTCTCCGGAGCTCTCTGCTCGCGCGGCACGCTCAGCAGGTACACCTGCCCGAGCACCTTGCCCGCCGTATCAATGTTCTGCCAGGGTGCCCGCAGCAGCGCCGCCTCGGGAAACTGCGCGGCGTCGCGAGCAAGCACCTCGCAAAAGTTCGGCAAAGCCAGATCATCGCTCGAAAGCAGGGTGATCCAGTCGCCGGTCTGATTTCCCAATGTAAAGTTGTATTGCTCGGTCAGGTTCGCGCCCGTTGGGGGATGCACGACCCGGATCAATCCGGGGTACCGCCGTGCATAGTCGGCCAGGATCTCGGGCGTTCGATCCGAGCTGGCATGATCGGAGACCACGATCTCATCTGGCCGGCGTCGCTGTGCGAGCAGCGAATCCAGCGTCCCCGGCAGGTACGCCGCCTGATCCCGTGTCGGAATCCCCACTGAAAACCGCATGCCCCGTGTCATGGTAGCGATCTTAGCAACCGCAAAAGTTCCGCCCGTACCTCGAAAGTTGTAGAAGAATGCCTTCACTTTTGTGGCGTTCCACAGCTTTTAGACCTTCGGCTCCGCTGCCCTTCGGTCGCGCTCCAGTACCATGCGCTCGCGCATCAGCTTCAGCAGCATATCGTTGTCCCCCCGTCGCTGTGCCTCGGCCATCTGCAGGCGCATCTCCCGCCCGCGGCGCTCCAGGTAGCGTCCGTGCAGCGTCGCCAACGCGCTTTCCACCCCCAGCGGCGAGCTCTCATGCTCCGGCCCGTTTACCTGGCTGGATACGTGCAGGGCGCTTGCCAACAGCTTGCGCGACTCCGTGTCCGGCGCGGCCTCGAGCGGGTTTTCCGGCGGGGGTCCATTGACCAGCGATTCCAGCACCGCTGCCGTCGGCAGATCCGCGAACCACTCCGGGTGTGCTCCAAGTTTGTCCGCAGCCAGCCGCCGCGAGGAGTCCGCCTCCGGCAACACCAGCGCACACAGCAGGATGCGTTCCACCTCCGTCACTGCCCGCGGCTGTGGCGCGCGCACGCTCTCCAGCCGCTGCTCCGCCGCCTGCTTCAGCTCCTGGTGCACCAGCGAGCTCTCGATGCCCAGCTTCTGCGCCGCATTTTCCGCCACCTGGCTGCGCACAATACGGTTCGGGATGCGCCGAATGTGCGGCAGCAGAAAATTCAGCGCCTTCACCCGCGCCTCCGGCGTCCGCGCGCCAAACTGCGCCCGCGCCCGCTCGATCAGGAAGTCCGTAGCCGGAACCGCGCCGCGTAGCATTGCCGCGTACGCCGGCAACCCCTTCTCCTTCAAGAACGCATCCGGGTCCGACCCATCCGGCAGCACCACCACGCGCACCTCAAAGCCCTCTTCCACCAGCGGCCCGAGCACGGTCTCTGCCGCATGAATCCCCGGCTCGTCGCCATCGAAGCTCAACACCACTCGCTTCGTGAACCGTCCCAGCAGCCGCACCTGGTGCTCGGTGAACTTGGTCCCACTCGTGGCAATCACATTGCCGATCCCGGCTGTAAATACAGATAGGCAATCCATCTGTCCTTCCACCAAAATAACGCTGTCGGTCTCCTTGATCCCCGGCTTGGCCTTGTCCAGGTTGAACAGCACCTGCCCCTTCGTATACAGCGGCGTCTCCGGCGAGTTCACATACTTGCCGCCCGCCTTGGGATCGTTCGTGTCCAGCAGGCGCCCCGTAAACGCGATCGGCTTACCACTTTCGTTGCAGATGGGAAACATCACCCGCTTGCGAAAGTGCGGGTACATCGCGCCCGGGCTGCCATCCGCGCACTCCTTGCTGTTGAACAGACCGCTGGCACGCAGGACATCGGCCGGGAAGAATTTTAACAGCCGGTCGCGCATATCGTTCCAGCTCTCGGGCGCATAGCCGATGCGGAACAGCTTTACCGTCTCCGGCTGCAGGCCGCGGCCGGAGATGTATTCCCGGGCGCGGGCGGCTTCGGGCGACTGCAGATTGCCTTGAAAGTACTGCGTGGCCGCCTCATACACCTCCATCAACTGACGCCGCAGCGCGGCCTCTTTGGCCTCCTCCGGCGAGCTCCATTCCCGCTTCGGCAGCGCGATCCCCATCTTGGCGGCCACCGCGCGTACCGCCTCCGGAAAGCTCAGCCCTTCAATCTTGCCCACAAAGCTGAACACATCCCCATGTTCATGACAGCCGAAACAGTAGTAGCTCGCCGTACCCGGATACACGTAAAAAGACCCTGACCGCTCCTTGTGAAACGGGCAAAGCGCCGACCAGTTCGCGCCCGACTTGCGCAGCTTGATATATTCCCCGAGCACACGCACGATGTCGGTCTGCTGCTTGACGGTCTGGGCGAAGCTGTCGGCCATGGGTGTCCCATTTTGAGTCTATGCGCTGACGCCTGTGCACCTCTCGGGTCATGGCCAAGTTGCCCGGGGACCCATAATCTTCTTCTGGAGGGAGCAACACCCGCCAAAGGCCCGTGTCTATTCAACCGGACCAAGCCTGAGAAGCTTTGCAGGCCACGGCAAGACCACGACGCTCTTCGCGCGTGATTAGGAGATCGCTATGTTACTGAGAAAATTGCTTTGCAACACCTTCGCCGCGGCAGCTCTCACGCTGCCCCTGGCTTTGGCGCCCACTGGGCAGGCACACGCCGCCGTCTTTGTCTCCGTCAACTTCGCGCCTCCGATACTGCCGGTGTACGCCCAGCCCATCTGCCCCAACCCCGGCTACCTCTGGACACCCGGCTACTGGGGCTATGGTGAGGCAGGCTACTACTGGGTACCCGGCGTCTGGGTCCAGCCGCCCACCGTCGGCTTTCTCTGGACGCCCTCCTACTGGGGCTGGGAGAACGGTGCGTACCTCCTCCACGCCGGTTATTGGGGCCCGCACGTAGGCTTCTACGGCGGCATTAATTACGGTTTCGGCTACACCGGCGTGGGTTTTGCCGGCGGCGAGTGGCGCGGCGGAGCGTTTTTCTATAACCGCTCTGTCGCGAACGTGAACGTCACCAACGTCACCAACGTGTACAACCGCACCGTAATCGTCAATAACCGCACCACGGTCGCCTATAACGGCGGTCCCGGCGGCGTGAACTACCACGCGAACCCCCAGGAAGCGGCCTTCTCTCGCGAGCAGCACATTCAGCCGACGGCGAACCAGATCAGCCACCAGCAGTTTGCCGCTCAGGACCGCACGCAGTGGGCCAGCGTCAACCACGGCCGTCCCGGCGTGCCCGCGGCTGCCTCCGTAGCGGCCTTCCATGCCAATCCCACCAATGCCCAGGCTGCGGCCCGGCCCACGGTGGACGGCCGGGAGGCGAACCAGGATGGGCGCATCGCCAATGGCCTGCGCTCCGGCCAGATGACCTCCGGCGAGGCCGCGCGCGCTACCGCCACGCAGTCCCGCATCGATAACCAGGTGCACGCTGACCGCACCGCCGACGGCGGGAGTCTGACCCAGGCTCAGCGCGGCCAGATCAACCGCGAGCAGAACAACGCCAATCGTCAGATCTACAACGACAACCACAACGGCAACACGGTCGCGCCCAACGCCGTCGACAACCGCGAGGCCAATCAGCAGGCGCGTACCGCCAATGGCCTGCGCTCCGGCCAGATGACCTCCGGCGAGGCCGGCCGCACCAATAACCGCCAGGCCTTTGTCGATCAAGGCGTGCACAACGACCGCACCGCCAATGGGGGTGCTTTGAATCAACAGCAGCGCCAGCAGGTAAACCATCAGCAGAACGCCGACAGCCAACAGATCAACCGCGAAAACAACAACGAGCACAAGCGCTGATCGTGAACCAGGGTAGACGTTCAATTTAGCAGAAGAGCTACAGTGCACTTACCCCGGGTCCGCGAAATGCTCGGACCCGGGGGGAAGCGCATTCAGACCGGTGCCGGATGGAGCGGAACAGCGGATTAACACGGCAATTTCATTCGCAAACGGACACCTGGCGCGCGCTCCCCTAGAACGATCCTCTAGAATCAGACCATGCTCACGGCCGAAGCCGCCGGACGCCTTGCGGTCGTCCTGGTCGGCGCGCGCAATCCGCAGAACATCGGGGCTGCCGCCCGCGCCATGCAGGATTTCGGCTTCTCCGATCTCCGTGTGGTCAATGAGTTCGCTCCGCCCTTTGAAGCCGCTCAGCTCGAGGCCAAATCGGCCGTGGGCGCGGGTCAGGTCATGCGCGCCGCGCGGCTCTTTTCATCCCTCGGCGAGGCCATCGCCGACTGCACCCTCATCGCGGGCACCACGGCTATCGGCAACCGCGACCTTCGACTTTCCGTGGAGCCGCTCCGCGAGATCGCCCCCAAGCTCCTCGATGCGCTGTTGCCGCCCGCAGCGGTTTTCCCTCCAGCGGACGACCCCGCCGGCAGCCGGGTAGCCCTGCTCTTCGGCTCGGAAAAGACCGGTCTTACCAACGATCAGCTCAGCCACTGTTCCCTGTTGCTGACGATTCCGCTCCTGGCTCCCGCGGGCCGTCATCTCTCAATGAATCTCGGCCAATCCGTCGCGGTCTGCCTGTACGAACTCACCCGCGAGGGCTTCGAGGGCGTCCGCGAGCTCCCCATCCTGCCGGGGAACCCTGCAACCGCTGCCGACCGGGAACGCCTTACCGCCTTTGTACTCGAGTTGATGGAAAAGTCCGATTATGTGCGCCGCTTTCCCGCCAATGCGCGTCCTGAGATCGTGCGTCAACTCGCGGGTAGCCTGGGTCAGTCTCGCGATCAGGCCGCCACCTGGATGGGCCTTTTTAAGCAACTTCTACGCACCACCTCCCGGGAAACGGCGACGGCGGAGTAGCAAAGGGAACGGGGTAGCAAGGGAACGGAGTAGCAAGGGAACGG
>CAXTBJ010000003.1:57394-60099 GCA_964242585.1 uncultured Bryocella sp. | reverse complement strand
TGGTCCCCGAAGCCGATGATCCCTCTTCACAGCCTGCAGCATGAATGGGAATCGCGAAACGGCACAGATCGTTCGAGGAGGCCATGTACACTCGGCGATACTCAACTCAGGAGCCCCCCCTCATGCCTGTTCATCGCCTCATGTCCGCTGTTCTTTTCTCCGCCGCATTGCTCTCCATTCTGCAGGCGCAGACGCCGGCCCGTACCCTCATCCGCGCCGGCCAGATTTTGGATGTGCACACGGGCCGGGAATCGCCCAGTCAAACCATCATCGTCACGGGCGACCGCATCGTCGCCATCGCTCCCACGGCGAGCACGCCGGCCGGTCCTGGCGACCAGGAGATCGATCTGCGCCGCATGACCGTCCTACCCGGCCTGATGGATGTGCACACCCATCTCACGATGGCCACAAACTTCGATCCCTACTTCGAGCTTTCCATGACACCGGCCAAGGAGGCCATCCTCGGCGTCGAGAACGCGAAGGTAACGCTTGAGGCGGGTTTTACCACCGTCCGCAACGTGGGTGCGAATGACTTCACCGATGTGGCACTGCGCGATGAGATCAATGCCGGTCACATCCCAGGGCCGCACATGCAGGTCTCGGGGCCCGCTCTCGGCATCACCGGCGGCCATATGGACGAGAACCTTTTGCCCTTCGAGTACCACGTTCACGGCCAGGGTGTCGCTGACGGCATTCCCGAGGTGCAGCACATGGTTCGCCAAAACATCAAGTACGGCGCGGACCTGATCAAGATCGGCGCCTCCGGCGGTGTGCTCTCCAAAGGCGACGATCCGCAGGCCTCCCAGTACACGCTGGAAGAGATGCAGGCCATCGTGAACGATGCGCATCGCCTCGGCCGCAAGGTCGCCGCGCACGCGCATGGCGCGGATGCCATTTATCTAGCCACCGAAGCCGGCGTTGACTCCATCGAGCATGGCTCGTATATCAACGACCGCGACATCGCGCTCATGAAGCAGAAGGGCACCTATCTTGTCCCCACGGCCTACCTTGCCGACTGGATGCGCGAGAATGGCCATCTGCCGGCCATCTATCAGCAGAAGATGACAGATGTTTCCGCCGCCATGAAGACCAATCACAAGAAGGCCATTCAGGCCGGCGTCAAGATCGCTCTCGGCACCGATGCCGCCGTGTATCCGCACGGCCTCAACGCGCATGAGCTCGATGTCTACGTGAACCAGTACGGCATGACGTCTCTGCAAGCGATCCAGGCGGCGACCCTCAACGCGGCCGACCTCATGGGCTGGACCGACCGCACCGGCTCGCTCGATGCCGGCAAATGGGCCGACATCATCGCCATTCCGGGCGATCCTCTCAAGGACATCAGGCTGCTTGAGTCCGTCCCTTTTGTGATGAAGTCCGGAATCGTCTATAAGGATGCGCGTACGGCCTCGGTCACCGCCATGCAACCGCGGCAGGATCATCAGACCCCCGCCGCGATCCCTGCCCTGTAAAGAAATGTCACTCGGAGTTGTTGGGAAGTCATCGCCTCTGCATCATGGACTGCATGTGCGCAAGCCTCTTGGAGCAAAATAGCTGATGGTATAGGGGGCATTTCGCCCTTGTTGTCATTCCGAAAGGAATCTGCGATCGCTGTTTGCTTTGCCTGTTTTCTATACCATCCGCTAATTCGCTCTGGGGACCTGCGGCCTTGAAGAGTCTTCCCAAAAGGAAGAGCGCTGCGCTGCGTGCGGTCAACCGAACCTTGGGCTGGATGCCGCAGCGACCCACAAGCAGCTCCACGACGTCGGCCCGCCCTGATAACGATTTCAGCCGGTGCGGAGTCCAATCCCAGTCTCCGAGCTTTCTCTCTTGATCTTGCTTGCTCTCTCTTTGGATGGTGTATGAGGTCCTCAAGTATTGCCGCATTCTGGCTTGTCTCTGCGTCGTGGTGTGCCTGGGCCCAAACCGCTCCTGCCGCAAAAACCGTCAGTATCGACGGTACGATCAGCGATCCCTCAGGCGCGCGTATTCCGCAGGCCACGGTGGAAGCCCGTTCCACTGAGAATGTTCTCGCCGGCACCGCGACAGCCGACAGCGGCGGCCGTTTCCGCCTCGCCCTGCCCACAGGCACCTATGAGCTCGTGATTACCGCCGAGGGCTTCGATCCGTACCTCGCCACCCTCAAAGCCACCGGAGTCCATGTCTCCATCGATGCGAAACTCGTGGTCGCCACCACGCAAACGGTCGTCAGCGTGAGCGGCAACAACGGCGGCGGCACCGCGGAAGACGCCAACGGCAGCGCGCTCACGCTCTCCGACAAGCAACTCGGCAACCTCTCCGATGACGACGCCACGTTTCAGCAGCAGCTCACCGCACTCGCCGGCGGCGATGGCCAGCACGCTCCGCAGATTTACGTCGACGGCTTCAGCGGCGGCCAGTTTCCGCCAAAAAACTCCATCCGCGCCGTAAAGATCAACCAGAACCCCTTCTCCGCCGAGTATGACGGCCTTGGTTTCGGCCGCATAGAGATCTTCACCAAACCCGGCACCGGCCGCCTGCACGGTTCGGTCGACATCACCGGTGACCCGTCGAGCTTCAACTCGCAAAATCCCTTTCTGCACCAGGTCGAACCCGGCTACTACCGCGTGCACACTCAGGCCAATCTCAGCGGCCCGATCGATAAAAAGACCTCATTCTTCGTCAGCGCGGACTACTACGATCAGCAAAATAACGCGGTGATCAAC
>CAXTBJ010000003.1:53234-57294 GCA_964242585.1 uncultured Bryocella sp. | reverse complement strand
CTCATTCTTCGTCAGCGCGGACTACTACGATCAGCAAAATAACGCGGTGATCAACGCGCAAACGGTAGCGGGCAACGCGAGCATCGTCACGCTCTCGCAAGCCGTCCCGGACCCGCAAGAGACCTCCAGCTACACCGCCCGTCTCGATCGCCAATGGTCTACCAACAACACGTTTACCGGCCGTTATGAGTTCGACCGCGCGGCCCAGACGAACGCCGGTCTCTCCGAGTTCATCCTGCCGAGCGAGGCCTACAACACCGCCACGAACACACAAACCCTGCAGCTGGGCAACACGCAGGTCCTCGGCGCGCATGCGGAGCTCGACACCAAGTTCGAATGGGTTCGCACGCGCAACGCGCAGAACCCCCTGAGCAATGCCCCAACCATCCTCGTGCAAGGCACCGTGAACGACGGCGGTAATCCAGCGCAAACCCTGCATGACAATCAGGACCACCTTGAGTTCCAGGAAAACGGCACCTACGAGCACGGGAACCACTTCCTGCGTGCCGGCGCACGCTACCGCTTGTATCGCGATGCCAGCCTCTCCACCTCCGGATACAACGGCACCTTCACCTTCAACAATCTCGCCGCATACCAGGCATCGGTGGGGGGCACGCCTTCCGCCTCACAGTTCCAGCTGACGCAAGGTCAATCCAGCTTCTCCGTCCTGACCGGCGATCTCGCCCTCTGGATCGAAGACGAATGGAAGGTCCGCAAGAATGTCACGGCCGATCTCGGCTTCCGTTTCGAAACCCAATCCGCCATTCCCGACCACGTCGATCCCTCACCGCACCTCGGCCTCTCCTGGGCCGTGCACGGGACGGATAAGAAGCCGGCCGTCGTCATCCTCCGCGCCGGTGCGGCTATCTTCTACGACCGCTTCCCGATCGCCGCCCTCGCCACCGCCGTGCGCCAGAACAACCCGGCCTTGCAGCAGACATTCACCATCAAAAATCCCAACTTTTTCGCCACAACGGCTGCGCAACTAGGGACCGCTCTCGCCGGGGCGAATCTGGGCGCAGCCGGTGCCCCGACCCTCTATCGCGTAAGCTCCGACCTGCGCTCCGAGTACGAGTTCGATACCGGTGCCACCGCGGAATTTCATCTCGGCAAATACGGCTCGATCTCCACGAACTACCTGTTCTTTCGCGGCATTCACCAGTGGGTCTCGGTGAACGCCAATGCCCCGCTGCCCAACGGCACCCGTCCAGCCGGCGCGGGTACCGGCGATCTCTATCAGTTCGACTCCGGCGGTGAGAACCGCGGCAATGTTTTCTTCACCAATCCGCAGATCAATATCACCAAGAAGATTCAATACTGGGGTTTCCTGTTTCTGCAGCCCAAGTTCGATTCCGACACCGGCGGGCTCACGTCCTTTGCCTCCAACAGCTACAACATTCACCAGGACTATGGCCGCGGTCAGTTCAACCGGCACTACGGTCTCTTCACAGGCATTGATGCGGACCTCAAGTGGGGCGTGCATGCCGGGGCCTTCCTCGCCGCGCGCGGGGGCGCTCCGTTCAATATCACCACGGGTCAGGACAACAACGGCGACACGATCTATAACGATCGCCCTAGCTTCGCCTCCGCGGCTTCAAGCCCTGCAAACGTCGTGACCACGCGCTTCGGCAAATTCGACACCGTTCCGCAACCGGGCGAAACGGTCATTCCCATCGACTATGGAAATTCACCGCGCTTCGTATCCTTGCAGCTGCAGGTGCAGAAGACCGTCCGCTTCGGCCCGCGCCTCGCCGAGCCGTCCGACGGTACCCCACCGCCACCCCCGTCCCCGGGGGCCAAACCCGCGCCACCCCCGGACCCGCGCTACGCGCTGGTCTTCTCCTTGGAAGCCCAAAACATTACCAACACGGTCAGCCCCGCGCCGCCCATCGGCGTGCTCACCTCGCCCTTCTTCGGCCAATCCATCGCGACGGCGAACAGCTTTCTCAGCACCACTGCCGCCAACCGCACGCTCATGCTGCATACGGCCTTTCGCTTCTAGAGGCGGATTAGCCGAGGGTATAGAGAACAGGAAAAAGTAAAAACAATTGCAGATTCCCTTCGGGAATGACAACAAAGGGCTAAGAATGATTCGAGGCACACCGTTCGGCAAGCGAAGCGGAACGTGGGCTTGCCGAGACCTGGATCAGATCGAGGACCGATGCAAGAGAAGGGTTTCCCAGAAACGGCGCTGCGAACGGACAGGTCCAGACGGGCGATCGGTTCCGTCCTCCTCTGGCTGGCGGCCGCTGTCGTTGTTTTCCCGATGCTTCTGCACGGCCCTGCCTGCGGGATCGACTTCATCTTTCACTTCGTGTCCTGGCAGGAGGCGCTGCGCAGCTGGCATTACGGGTTCCTCTATCCGCGCTGGGCGACGGCGCCGAATTTTGGCGCAGGCGAACCCCGTTTCATCTTTTACCCGCCGATTACCTGGATGTTCGGTGCCGCGCTGGGCGCTCTCTTGCCCTGGGTTCTTGTACCCACGGTTTTTAACTTCCTGGTGCTCGGTGCGAGTGGGCTGGCGACCAGGGCCCTGGCCCGCCAGATCCTTCCGGAATGGCCGGCCCTGCTTGCCGGCTGTTTCGCCATCTTCTCCGGGTACAACCTGTATGAGATGTACCACCATGGCGATTTTGCATTGATGTTCGGAGGCCTGTGGGTCCCCGTCTTGCTGTGGTTTTGGCTGAAGGGGAGCTTGGCACCCGGTCCTCTTCTGGGTCTCATTACAGACAGGTATGTGCTGGCTTTAACGCTCGTTCTTGCGGGAACCTGGTTGTCCAATACCCCTTTGGGACTGATGGCAACGTACATGCTCTCCGCCCTGGCCTGCCTCGCGGCATTTCAGTCCCGCTCCTGGGCACCGCTGGCGCGTGCCTTCCTCGCCATAGGCCTTGGATTGGGCCTGGCGGCCTTTTACCTCATCCCCGCCGCACGCGAGCAGCACTGGGTAGACATCCTCAAGCTGTTTGCCACGCCCGACCATCTGATTGAAAACCGATGGATCACCTCGGAACTGGCAAATCCGAAGATTCATCTCTTTCCCAGCCAGCGCATCCGGGGCGTTATTGAGGGTTCCATGCTGCTGATGGCGCTGGGGGGGCTCGGTCTGGCAGGCGTTCGCGGGCGTTGGCCATCCAAAGATCAAAAGATTACGCTGCAGTGCTGGCTTGTCTTCGGATTGATCTCCTGTGCGGTTCTGTTCTTGATGCTGCCGATCTCGCTTCCGGTTTGGAACCTGCTGCCTCGCCTTCGTTACCTGCAGTACCCGTGGCGATGGCTCGTGGTGCTGCAGGCGCCCATGGCCATCCTCTTCGTCGCCGGCATATGGCCCAGCAACGATCGCCGGCGGCCCTATGCGGCAACCCTCTGCATACTTTTCTTCCTGTCTGTCACCTATGCAGCGAGCGCCAGCAGGAGCTTTTACAAGCGGTGCCCCGTCTCCCCCGCCGATCCGAATTCAGTTGCGGGATTAACCCGCGCTTTGCAGCCCGGCGGTATCGGTGTCGGCGGGTATGACGAGTACGCTACGCCGCCGGGGGCACGGAACGATCTGATCGCGACGCATCTTCCCGATGCCTGTCTGGTTCGCGACCCCGCACTTGCCTTGAGCGACACACCGGCGGTCGGGGTGGCGGCTCTCTACACCCCACGGGCGTGGTCTCCTGGCCTGGGCACATGTGAGAGAGAATTTGCTTTCGAAGGCGCCCCGGGTTGGCCGGAGCATCTCGGCTTGCATGCCGTGATGGCGCATCCGGGTTTTCTGGTGCTCCGTCTCCGAAGCTATCCAGCGTGGAATGTTTCGGTCAATGGCAATACCTTGCACAGCCTTCCGCAACGCCTGGATGGCCTCATGGCGGTACCCGTACCAGGCGGTCCTGTCTCCCTGAAGGTAGATTGGACCAATACCTCTGACGTGCTCCTGGGCCGATGGATCAGCGCGGGAAGCTGGTCGTTTCTTCTGCTTTGCGGGCTGAGCCGGTGGTTGCCTCGACGGAGCCGCGCCTGACCTGATATCGCCACGGACTCATCTTCAGCACCACGGACTCATCTTCAGCACCAC
>CAXTBJ010000003.1:0-53134 GCA_964242585.1 uncultured Bryocella sp. | reverse complement strand
CCACGGACTCATCTTCAGCACCACGGACTCATCTTCAGCACCACAAACTCATCTTCAGCAAGTCTTAAGCCAATCCGATTAGGGTAGGAATCGCGATGTGGTCCAAGGCTCTACAGGTGATGAAACCGATGGCGCTGGCCGGCGTCATGCTCCTGTGCGACACCGCCCTTGCGCAAGAGACCCCTCCTCAGGTCGGCTCGAAGCCGCTCGCCCCGCTTTCGCTCGACGAGGCGATCCGGCGCGCCGAGGCCAATGAGCCCACCTTCACGTTGGCGCTTGCTGAGAACCGTGTCAAAGCGTTGGAACGTAAGGACGCTCGGGCGGCGCTGTTGCCCTCGGCCAGCTTTCACAACCAGTTCCTTTTTACCCAATCCAATCAGACGACGGCGCAGACAACGCAGGGCGGCCTTACCCAGTCCCTCCCCGTTTTCATCGCCAACAATGCCGTGCATGAGTATTACAGCCAGGGTGCCGTGACGCAGACCGTGGGTCTGGCCCAGATCAGTGCCGTACATCTTGCAGACGCGAACGCCGCCCGCGCGCAGGCGGAGTTTGAGATCGCACGACGTGGGCTCGTAGCCACGGTTGTCTCGCTGTACTACGGCCTGGGCTCCGGGGGTGAGAAGATCGCCATCGCGCAACAGGCCCTGGACGAGGCCAATCGCTTCGTGGAAATCACGCAAAAGCGGGAGGCGGGTCGCGAAGCCGCTCATGCCGATGTGCTCAAGGCGCAGTTGCAGCAGGGACAGCGGCAACGTGAGATCGCCGATGCGAGGCTGGCCGCGGATAAGGCTCGCCTGGAGCTTGGCGTTCTGCTCTTTCCCGACCCTGCGACACCCTACACGCTTGAGCCTGCCGGCGCACCGGCGCCCTTGCCCGAGCGTGCCGGCGTCGATGCCGCCGCGCGTGCGAATAATCCGGAGCTGCGCAGCGCCTTGGCCTCGATCGACGCAACACAGGCCGAAACCGCCGCCGCGCAGGCGGCGCTGCTGCCGGATCTTGCCTTGAATTTCACCTACGGCATCGATGCGCCGCAGTTCGCCCAGCGCGGTCCGGAGGGTGCGCGCAATCTGGGCTACTCCGCAGGCGCCACATTGGATATTCCACTGTGGGATTGGTTGACCACCGAACGCAAGATCAAGGAGGCGCGCATCCGTTCAAACGTCGCCCGGGTCGAGTTGACCGCGGCACAGCGGCGGCTTGTGGCCGATCTCGCCGAGTTTTATGCCGAGGCCGATGTCGCCAGGCAGCAGCTTGCGTCCTTCGACGCGGGCGTGGTGACCGCCCGGGAGAGCCTGCGCCTTACCAATCTGCGCTACGTTGACGGCGAAAGCACGGTGCTCGACGTGGTGGATGCGCAGAACACGCTGATTTCGACAGAGACCGCCCAATCCGACGGCGCGGTCCGTTACCAACTCGCTCTGGCGCAGCTGCAGACGCTCACCGGGAGGCTCTGACTCATGCTCTTTGGCTGCCTTTTGCGGCGTTCAGCCCCGGTCCTCATCGCCCTGACGGCCACCTGCCTGCTCGCCTCTAACGGTTGCAAAAAGGCTCCGGAGGCCGATGCGGCGGACCCTGACGACGCGGCTGTCACCGTGCAGGCCGAACACCCGACCCTGGGTCC
Organism: uncultured Bryocella sp.; assembly: GCA_964242585.1. Taxonomy (GTDB): domain Bacteria; phylum Acidobacteriota; class Terriglobia; order Terriglobales; family Acidobacteriaceae; genus Granulicella. The sequence goes on along the minus strand of CAXTBJ010000003.1, from coordinate 51,510 downwards.
CATCTCGGAAGAGATTGCCGCCGACGCGATACTGGCCCCGCTCACACAGGCGGCCATTGCTCCCCGCGTGAGCGCGCCCATCCGCAGGGAATACGTGCAGCGCGGAGCGCGCGTGCGCAAGGGACAGCTCCTGGTGACCCTGGAAGATCGCGACCTGGAGGGCAACGCGCTCGATTCCAGGGGCAGCCTCCTCGCCGCGCAGGCGGCCTATACCACAGCGACACAGGCGACGATCCCCGAGGACATTCAGAAGGCACGGCTCGATGTAGACCAGACAAAGGCGAACCTCGATGTCGCCCAGCGCACTGCCGCCGAACGTGGAAAGCTGCTGAGCGAAGGCGCCATTGCCGGACGCGACACCGATACAGCTATTGCTGCCGCGGTGCAGGCGCAGGCGGCTTACGACACCGCCGTAAAGCACCTCGGCAGCGTGCAAACCACCTTGCAGAGGACCGATGCCCAGGCCGCCCAGGGCCTGCTCACCTCCGCCAAGGGCCGCTACGCCGGTGCGGAGGCGCAGATCGGCTACGCCAGCCTGCGCAGCCCCATCGACGGGGTTGTGACGGACCGGCCGCTCTTTCCCGGAGAGACGGCCTCGGCCGGCACCGCGATCGTCACCGTCATGGATACTTCCGCTCTGCTGGCGAAGCTGCATGTCGCCCAGGCCACCGCGCAGAAGCTGAAGCTGGGCGGAGCCGCGGAGATCCGCATCCCGGGCGTCGACGATCCACAGGCAGCAACCGTCTCCTTCATCAGCCCGGCACTGGACCCCGGTTCCGCAACCGTCGAGGTCTGGCTGCGCCTGCCCAACGCCGATGGCCGCTACAAGGTCGGTGCCGCTGTCCACGCGATTATTCATGGGTACACGGTCACGAACGCCCTGCAGATTCCCACCGCGGCGATTCTGCCGGCCGAGGACGGCACCACGGTGGTGCTCGTGATTGCGCCGGACAGCACGGCGCACAAGCGTGCCGTAAAGGTCGGGATTCGGACAACGGAGAAGGCGCAAATCACGGCGGGCCTCGTGCCCGGCGATAATGTCGTCACAGAAGGCGGCTATGGGCTGGATGACGGCACCAGGGTGAGCCTGGGCAGCGACAAGGGGGATGCAAGCGCCGGGGGCAGGCCCTCCGGCACCAAGAGCGAGGGCAAGAACTGATGGCCACCGCCCCCCCGGTACATGATCCGCCGCGCGAAGGGGTCGCTGAGCCATCCGCCTTCTGGCTCTCGCGCAGCGTGCGTACCATCTTTTTTGTTGCCGTCGCGCTTACCCTTGCCGGCATCTATGCCTTCTTCCAAACACCGATCGCGGTCTTTCCGGATACCAATTTCCCTCGTGTCGTGATCGGCGTGGACAACGGGGTCATGCCTGTCGAACAGATGCAGGTAACGATTACCAAGCCCATTGAAGACGCGATGAACAGCGTACCCGGGCTGGGGACCGTGCGTTCGACAACCAGCCGCGGATCGGCTGAGGTGAGCCTGTTCTTCGACTGGTCGGTGGACATGTTTCGTACCCTGGAGCTGGTCAACTCCGCGCTGAGCCGCGTGCAGCAGTCTTTGCCGGCGACGGCCAAGATTACCGCGAACCGGCTCACCTTCGCGACCTTTCCTATCCTCGGCTACAGCCTCACCTCCGACACAGTTTCGCAGTCCGATCTTTGGGAGCTGGCCACGTACACGCTGCAACCGCCGCTCAATCGCGTCCGTGGGGTGAGTACGGTTACCGTGCAGGGTGGGCAGGTGCCCGAGTTTCACGTGGTGCCCAACCTGGCCAAGCTGCAGGCCGCGGGCGTCACCATTCTCAATGTCACGGACGCCATCGGCACCTCCAACATCATTGACTCGCCCGGCCTGTATCAGCAGAATCATCAGCTTGTCCTGGCGCTGGTCGGCGCGCAGGCGCACGATGTCGAAGGCCTGCGGCAGCTCACGGTGAAGACAACGGCCGGCGGCGCTGCCGTGCGCGTGGGGGACGTCGCCGCGGTAGTCCGCGCAACCCTGCCGGTTTACACCTATGTCTCGGCCAACGGGCATCCGGCGGTTCTGCTCAACATCACACGGCAGCCCTCAAGCAACACGGTTGCGGTCGCCGACGGCATAGCCGCCCAGGTCGCCCTTCTGCGCACCAAGCTGCCGGAGGGCGTCGTACTTCAGCCCTACTACGACCAGTCGCTGCTCGTGCGCGAAAGCATCGCCAGTGTTCGCGATGCCATCGTGATTGGCCTTGCCCTGGCCTGTGCGATCCTGTTTTTATTCCTGCGCGACTGGCGCTCCTCGCTCATCGCGGGGCTGGTCATCCCCGTCACCGTGGCGGTGACCGTCTTGGTGTTATGGCTCATCGGCCAGAGTTTTAATCTGATGACGCTTGGCGGTCTGGCCGCGGCAATCGGCCTCGTCATCGACGACGCCATCGTTGTGGTCGAAAACATCGTGCTGCACCGCGACGCCGGTGAAGGCCGTGTCGATGCCGTCCGCAAAGGCCTGCATGAGATCGTGCGGCCTCTGATCGGCTCCACGATCACGCCCGTGGTCGTCTTTCTGCCGCTGATCGCGGTCACCGGCGTCACGGGCAGCTTCTTTCGCGCGCTGGCAATCACCATGGCCGTCTCGCTGCTCACGTCTCTGCTGCTGGCCGTCACCTGGACGCCCGGCCTCGCGCTGGTGCTGCTGAAGTCGCACGGCAATGAGGCGGCAAGCCCATCATTCCCCGGTGCGGCTGCCGCAACTCTCTTCGCAGGCGTTCAGCCGCTTCGCACAGGCGAGCCCGCGCACCCGGGGCCCGGCCCGGTGCTGGGCCGCATCATGGGCTGGCACCGTCGGGCATTGGAGATCTCCCTTCGCCGCCCCATTTGGCTTGGCCTTCTTTGCGTACTGCTCGGCATCGCCGGCTATTTCGCCTACCGCGGCTTGGGCTCGGACCTGCTGCCCGAGATGGACGAGGGTGGCTTTATCCTGGACTATGTCATGCCCGCGGGTAGCTCCTTGGCTTCGACCGGCCATGTTCTCGACAAGGTGGAAGCCATTCTGCGCAGCGAGCCGGAGGTGGAAAGCACAAGCCGTCGCACTGGCCTGCAGATGGGACTGGCCGCGGTGACCGAGGCCAACACAGGCGACATCACCGTCAAGCTGAAGACCAAGCGCAGCCGCGGCATCGCCGAGGTCATGGCGGATGCCCGAAAACAGATCAAAGCCACAGAACCGCAGCTCGATGTCGAATTCACGCAGGTGCTGCAGGACAACATCGGCGATCTGTCCAATGCGCCCGAGCCCATCCAGCTCAAGCTTTTTGCCCAGGACCCCACGCTGTTGACGGAGCTTGCCCCTCGTATCGCAGAGACGATCGGCAAGGTCGATGGCGTGGTCGATGTCGAAAACGGCGTCGACAATACCCTGAGTGGGCCGGCAACGAACTTCGCGGTCGATCCACAGCTCGCGGCGCAGCTCGGCTTCACACCGCAGGAGGTCGCCGAGGACACAACCGCGATTCTCGACGGCGTGGAAGCGAGCAATCCCGTCATCAGCAACGGCCGTCCCTACACCGTGCGTGTGCGTCTCAGCGAAGAAACACGGCAATCATTGGAGTCAATGGAGAACACTGTCTTCAATTCCAGCTCCGGCCACACGGCTTCGCTCAGCTCCATGACGGACGTCACACAGCTGCCGCCGCAAGGCGAAATTCGCCGCGAGAACCTGCAGCGGCTCGTCGTCGTCACGGCACGGTTAGAGGGCACGGACCTTGGAACGGCAGTAAAAGCTGTGCAGGCACGCGTCAACGCCATGCACCTGCCGCCCAGTGTGCGGGTAGAGTATGGGGGCACCTACCAGGAGCAGCAAAAATCCTTTGCCGACCTCGCCCGTGTGCTCCTCATGGCGCTGGTTCTCGTGTTCGGTGTCCTGCTCACCGAGTTTCGAAACTTCGCCGCACCCGCAGCGATTCTGACCTCCTCGGTGCTCTCGATAGGGGGCGTCGTCGGCGCGCTGCTTATAACCGGTACGACATTTAATGTCGCCAGCTTTATGGGGCTCATCATGGTAATCGGCATTGTGGCTAAAAACGGCATTCTGCTGCTCGATGCCGATGAGCATTACCGCGCCGAGGGCTCAAATGCACGCGAGGCGATGCTGATGGCCGCCCAGCGCCGGCTGCGTCCTATCCTGATGACCGCGCTGGCTGCCGTAGCCGGAATGGTGCCGTTGGCCTTGGCATTCGGTGCCGGATCACAGATGCTGCAGCCGCTCGCCATCGCCGTCATCGGCGGTCTGACCCTCTCCATGCTGCTGAGCCTGGTCGTCACGCCGGTAGTTTATTTCCTGCTTACCGAATACCGTGTGCCGGCATAGCGCTCGGCGGATAGCGGCGGTGTGAAAGGCCCACATCGGGCCCTTCGCACAGTATTGTTTGCTACAAACAGCTACCGTCCGACCACGAGAACGGTGAAGGTATCCGGCACGATCGCGGGCCGTGGCCGTGGATTCGCGGCCGTCGCTTCTGGACGCGGTCCCAGCTCCGCCGTAACCAGATACACGCGATCCGCGGCCGGATCGTAGGACATGGTTCGTGCACCCTTCTGCGTGGGCAGCGACTGAATCGTCTTGTACCCATTTGCCGTGTCGACGATGCTCAATGTGCCGTCGCCGTTGGAGCTGAAGGCGAGCTGGTGCTTTGCGTCATACCCCGCGGCATCCGGACCGTCGCCGATGGTTGCCGACGCAAGCTGCCTGCCGCTCTCACTGTCCAGCACGGCCATCTTCCCGCCGTCGCACACAGAAAAGAGCCGGTGATGCTCGCGGTCCACCGCCATTCCCGATGGAGAGTCACAGCCTGTCAGCGGCCAGGTGTGCATCAGCGTTTTGGCCTTTGCATCCAGCTCGACAATCGTATTCTTGTCTTCGATGTTGTCGAAAACATGGCCTTTGCCATCCGCCTGCGGAAACTCGGGCTTTCCCGGCAGGTCGATGGTTGCAACCGCCGTCCGCGATGCGGTATCGATCACCGTCACGTTCTGGCTGCGGCCGTTGAAGGCCCAGACGGTCTTTGTCACGGGCTCATACGCGATGCCGTCCGGGTTGGTTCCAGCGGGAATGCTCGCGATCACGGCAAACGTCTTGCGATCGAAGACCACGACAGCATTCGCGCCGCCGTCCGAGATGTAGCCCACCTTGCCATCCGGATCAAGCGCAACACCGTGTGTGCCTTTGAGGCCGGTGACCGCACCCACGGTCTTGCCTGTCTGCGTATTCACAACCTCGACGCGGGGACCGTGGGTCAGGTACACAAGATGCGCCTCGGGATCGGTTAGCAGGTAGTCCCAGCCGCCTGTTCCGCCGATCGTCCAGTGGTCTACCACGTGATATGGCCCCTGCGCGAGAGCGGCTCCCGCGCACAGAATGAGCAGACTGCTGCCGAATACCCGAGGCAGCATAGGAAAGACAGACCGCATAGATCCTCCAGGCCAGCGTACTGGCACAGGGAACAGTCTCGCGCGCCGACATTAACCCAAGCTGAAGAAGACAGTCACCTTTGTGCCTTCGCCTGGCCGGCTCTGCAGGTCGATGGCGCCGTCGGCGGCTTCCACGATGGCATGGCAGATGGCAAGGCCCAATCCGGCCCCACCCGTTCCGCGCGAACGTGAAACGTCTTCACGGTAGAAACGCTCGAAGACGTGAGGCAGCGCTTGGCTGGAGATCCCGGCACCGGCGTCTTGCACGGTGAGAACAGCCTCGATCCCCCGAGAAGTTTTATCACTGCGGACTTCGATATGCACCGTTGATCCACGCCGGCTATGCTGTATGGCGTTCACCGCCAGATTGGAGACAAGCACCCGGGCCCTTTCTCTCGCAAGCCGAACCGGAACGTTCGCACGGAGCGTCTGCTGGAGAAGGACACCCTGGACCTCGGCAAAACTCTGGAGTCCCGTGATCACGCTCTGAGCGACTTCATCCAGGTTCACGATATCGACCGAATCGGCTGCCCGCTCCTCCAGCCGGGCAAGCATCAGCATGCGTGAGACCAGCTCTTCAACACGGCTATTGTCCTGCAACGTGCGGAGCAGGCCTTCGTGATACTCCGCCTGGGACCGTGGCTTCAACGTAAGCAACTGGATGGTGGAACGCACCACGGCTACCGCCGTCTTCAGCTCGTGCGTGGCATCCCCGATAAAGCGATGCTGCGATTCAAATGCCTCCCGCAACCGGGTCATGGTTGCCGAGAGCGCGCCTGCCAAAGGCTGCAGCTCTCGAAGGTGCAGTGCTTCCGCAGGGGCCTCAAAGTACATTGAACTCGTCGAGACCTCCCCTGCCGCGAACGCCAGCGCCGTCAGCGGCTTGAGAATTCTCCGCAGCCGCACAAACAGCAGGGCGGCCGTAAGGCACAGCAAGATTGCACTCACGGCCGCGGAAAACTCGGCAGCTTCGAAGATCTCATGCCAGACCTGGCTGGTACGCGCGCCGTACACAATCGTCACAGGCCGGCGCAGGCCCGCTCCGCCGGTCTCCTCGCGATCTATGATGCGCAAGGCCTCGCGCTGCAACATGCGGTATCCGTGCCCATTGAACTCACGGTTCGTAAAGCCCCTCTCACTTCGTGCAATGAGGGGCACCGGGGCGTTCGGCGAGGTGCCGAGCAGACGGCCGCCTTTGTTGTATACGGCAAATACATCGCCCGCGGGCAGGCTCAACTCCGTCGCGTCGACGGCGACGTTGTCGTCAGGATCTTCAGCGTCCTGTATCGCTCCCAACAAGGAATCCGAGCGCCCCTGCAGCATGACATCGAACGCACGGAAGCGAATGTGACGTTCATGAAGAACTGCCACGCAGGAGAACGCGACGGCACAGAGCAGCTCTGCAATAAAAACGGTGGCCAATGCCTGTCGTGTGATGGACACATTCTTCATAGGCCCTCCGCGTTCATCGGAGCCAAACGATACCCTCGTCCGCGGACCGTCTCCAGCAGCACGGCATCCGTAGTCGCGCGCAGCTTCTTGCGAAGATTGGACACATGCGCCTCAATCACGTTGGAGTGGTGTTTCCAGGTGAAGTCATACATGTGTTCCAGCAACTCCTGCTTCGCCACCAGGGTGCGAGGGCGGTGCATCAGGTATTCCAGAATGCGGTATTCCGTCGGCGACAGATCGACGGGGAACCCGGCACTGGTAACCGTTTGCTCCGCGGAGTTCAGCGTAAGCACACCGAACCGCAACAAGGCCTGACTCACCCCCTTACCGCGGCGGATCAGGGCCCGCGCGCGGGCCAGCAGCTCCCCGAGATCGAACGGCTTCGTGAGATAGTCGTCCGCACCGAGATTCAGCAGTTCAATCTTGCTTTTCGTCTCGCTCACCGCGGTCAGCACAAGCACGGGCGTACTCTCATTCCCGGTGCGGAGTTTTTTGAGAACCTGCTGACCGGGCAGTTTAGGCAACATCAGATCCAAAAGAATAAGGTCATAGCTCCGTACGGCACACAGCAGCAAGGCCTCTTGGCCGTCAGGTGCCAGATCTACGGCGTACCCTGCTCCCTCGCGTAGGGCGGCGGCGATATTTTCGGCAAGTCGGCTCTCGTCTTCTACGACCAATACGCGCATGAGCCCCTCCCGTCCCGCGCCTCAAGGGTTCAGCCTCTTTATCTGAAAATCCCTTACCTGCCCGTCTCTGCTATCCAGCATAGCGGTGCAACCCAGGGATACGCTCGCATTCCGGCCATCTTCCCCACTATAAGCATTCCTAACGGCCCTCCGCGCAGGACCAACTGAGATTCCGACATTCGCTTCATCTGCTTCAGGTTGTTTTCACCATCAGAAGATATGGATGATGTGCTCACTGTCTTAATAACTGCACAGAAACGAAACGGTTTGCCCCGGGAGGATGTTTTGGAACCCAAATGCGACAGCTATTGATTCAGCAATCTATCGTGACATATTCAGCACCGACGCCATGCGTCAGGTGTGGTCCGACCGAACTCGCATTCAGCGCTATCTCGACGTCGAGAAGGCGCTTTCTCTTGCACAAGGAAAGCTAGGTGTCATTCCCTGGGAGGCCGCCGATGAGATTGTGCAGCATTGCGACGTTACCCAGATGGATTTCGGCAAGCTGAAGTCTGCTACCGAACACATCGGCTACCCCGTACTGCCGGTTGTGCAGCAATTAACTGCGCTCTGCAGGGACGGCTTGGGACAGTGGTGTCATTGGGGAGCCACAACGCAAGACATCACCGATACCGCAACCATCTTACAGATACGGTCGGGCCTGGAGCTTGTCGAAGCGGACATGAAAGCCGTGATGAAGTCGCTTGCCAAGCTCGCGAAGGAGCATCGGAACACGCCCATGGTGGGCCGAAGCAACATTCAGCAGGCGACTCCAATGACCTTCGGGTACAAGGTAGCTGTGTGGCTGGCCGGCTTGCAGAGGCAAGCGGAACGGTTATGGCAAATGAAAGCCCGCGTGCTGATGGGCGAGCTGGGCGGCGCTGTCGGCACCCTGGCTTCCCTCGGCGACAAGGGTTTGCCGGTGCAAAAGAGCATGATGGACGAGCTCGGGCTCGCCCAACCGCCCATCGCCTGGCACACCGTTCGGGACACCCTGGCGGAGGTCGGGTGTTTCTTGGGATTGCTCTGCGGCTCCCTCGACAAGATCGCAACCGACGTAAAGATCATGATGATGACCGAGCTGAACGAGGTGCAGGAACCGGACGGCGGCGGTGGCCGTGGCGCGTCGAGTACGATGCCGCAAAAACGCAACCCAATCTCCTGCGCCTACATTACGGCATGCAGCAGTGTTGTACGCCAACATGCGGCGGCTTTGCTGAACGCGATGAACGCTGACTTCGAGCGAGCGACGGGAACATGGGAGATCGAGTGGCTGGTGCTGCCGGAGATCTTTTGCTACACGGCGGGCGCATTTGCGCAGGCCAAGTTCATGCTGGGCGGCTTGACGATTCATCCGGAGAACATGATGAGAAATTTCCGGTCCACCGATGGCCTGGTAAACACGGAGGCTGTGATGATGGCGCTCGGACCGAAGATGGGACGCGAAAAGGCGCACGACAATATTTCCAGGATTTGTATCGCGGTCTCGCAGGGTAAGGGCAAGCTTATCGATCTGCTCAGCGCGGAACCGGAGATCAGCAAGATCTTCAACCGCAGCGCCCTTGAGGAGCTTCTTGACCCAGGCAAGTATCTCGGAGATTTGAGCGCCATGGTCGACCACGTGCTCAGCTTGTCAGAGTTTTATCCAGACCGATAGCTGGTCACGTGGTAAGCCTAAGCGGGCAAGCGTAAGAGCTTGCCATCAATCCGCGCACGGGATATATGTCGATGACGATTCTGATCCCATATCGCTGCAGGCAAGACGTCCGCTACCATGGCTATGCCTTCGGAACTTAACTGTTGATCGCACCAGGTACGAAGGTTGGAACAGCGGGCTGCTTCGGAAGCGATGCGGGCGTAAGAGCTACTGGTATTCGTTTACCGGCAAGCTCGATTTGAATCTGTCATGCTCAGCATCAACTGACCATTGTGCACATACGTTGGTTCTCCAAGGGCATTGCGCTGACAAATCGAACTGACGAGGCGGACGACTACGCTCTGGCCTGCCGATTGACTTGCGAGAGAAAGGGCGTTACGTTTGAGTCACTGTGATGTGCTCTCCCCAGACCCCCTGTTGCTGCTGTTGCATGTGTTGCAAGCGTGCGGCTGACGGCGTCGGTCTATAGCTCACAGTGAAGTTGCAGGGCACCTAAATGATTGCCCTCTGAAGTACCACTGAGTGAACAAGCCCCACCTAAGCCGTACGCGACGCATGGTTCCCTGCGGCGTTGCAGCCCCGTCTTCTCCTTACTGCGGATTGCCATCCATTTCGGCCGAGAGCTTCGTCCAAGCTCGCCCTTTCAGGAGTATTGCCTTGCCCATGTCGCGCCTAATTTACGCTTCCCTTTTAGCCCTGGTGGCACCCGCTGTCGTGCAAGCCCAGGTGGTTGGAGGCACAATCTCCGGCCGGGTCACAGACGTCACCGGTGCGCTGATTCCCGAGGCCCAGGTGATCGTTCGCAATATGGATACCGGCGGACAGCGCAGGTTAACGACCGACAAGAATGGGACCTTTTCCGCGCCCTCTGAGCCTGTCGGAATCTACACCCTGGAAGCCAGTGCACCCGGCTTCGCACCATACAAAAACAGTAGCGTCACGCTTACGATCGGCCAAACGCTGGAACTGGATCTGACCTTGCGTGCGGCGGGATCGGAGACCGTGACCGTGAACGACACAACACCCAGCGTGAATACTACAACCGAGCAAACGGCCGGACTCGTCGATTCACGTCAGGTGAAAGAGTTGCCGCTGAACGGCCGCAGTTATGACCAGCTCATCACGTTGAATCCGGGTACGGTGAACGCGACCAACCAGCGCGCCGGCGGCATCGGCACCTCGAACTCTTCGGTTGGAAGCATGTTCTCGGTCTCGGGTCGGCGGCCGCAGGACAATCTCTTTCTGCTCAACGGTATTGAGTACACGGGCGCCTCGCTGATCAACGTAACCCCGGGCGGCACCTCCGGGCAGTTGCTGGGGATCGACGGCATCCGTGAGTTCAACGTGGTGAGCGACACGTATTCGGCCGCTTACGGCAAGCGCGACGGCGCGCAGATTTCGATCGTGACGACGAACGGCACCAACCAGTTGCATGGCTCGGCGTATGAATTTGCCCGCAACAGCTATTTCGACGCGCGAAACTACTTCGACGGTCCGCGCATCCCGGAGTTCCAACGCAATAATTACGGGGCCTCCTTGGGTGGTCCCATTCGCAAGAACAACGCGTTTTTGTTTGCGAATTATGAAGGCTACCGGCAAAACCTGGGTGAAAGTCTTGTTACGCTGGTACCGGACGCCACGTCTCGAGCCAAAGCTGTGGCCGGCGTGCGGCCGCTGCTAAATTTGTGGCCGGCACCCAATGGGCCGGAGGTGACGACCAACGGCGTGTTGACAGGCATTGCCGAGTGGATCGGCACGGCACCGCAGAAGATACGCGAAGACTTCGGCACGGCGCGCTTTGACGAGAACCTGGCCGCCAACGATTCCTTCAACACCGTTTATACGGTGGATGACTCCTCGGCAACGACACCATCCACCGATCCCTATTCTTATGACACCGAGCGGCTCCGAGAGCAGGTGCTGAGCGTGGAAGAAAAACACCTCTTCGCCAAAGTGGTCAACATCGCACGCTTTGGATACTCGCGCGCAAACTACTACTTCAATGGCTACGTGCCCGCTGCACAACAGGCTCTCTCGCCAAGTGTGCGCCCGGGCGTTCCTACCTATGCGGTGGTAATTGCCGGCTCCACAGCTTCGAACGGCGCCTCGTCGATCACAACGGCGGGCGCAAATGTCGGTTCGAACAACGGCATCACGCGTAACCTGTTCACCCTGGATGACCATGCGTATTACACTGCCGGCAGGCACACGCTTCAGGCCGGCGTTTGGGTGCAGCGACTGCAGTCCAATGACAACCTGGCGCAGGATCAGTACGGCCAGGCTTCTTTCGCCTCGCTCAGCACCTTTCTTGCAGGCACGATCAAGACCTTCACCTACGCTCCACAAACGACAGAACTGGGCTGGCGCACGCTGTTCGTCAATGCTTTTCTCGAAGACACATACCGCATCACGCCGCGGTTGGAGGTACGTGCCGGTTTCCGCAGCGAGTCTTCGACCGGGTGGGGTGAAGCGCAGGGACGGGCGGGCGTGTACGGCTTTGCCAACGGCGTGATCAGCACGACGCCAAACATTTTGCAGAACGCCGTCACCAATAATCACGCACTGCTTTTGCCGGAGCCCCGCCTGGGGCTGGCATGGAACGTTTTCGGCAATGGGCACACAAGTGTCACGGTAGGAGCCGGTCTGCACCACTCGCTGCTGGATGCGCTGGACTACCGGCTCGATCAGGCCGCGCCTTACAACACGGTGTACTCATACTCCGGCACAACCGTAGCCAATCCCACAAGCGGCACACCGCAGGTCTCCCCCTCGACGGTGGACAGCGGCATTCGAACGCCGACACTGCTGGCATACACGTTGAAGATTGAGCAGCAGGTCGCGCCTTCAACGTCGCTATCCGTCGGTTACAGCGGCTCTCACAGCGATCATCAGATCCTGAACGGCGATCTGAACGAGCCGGCGTATACAGTGCTCGCAAACGGCACCGTCTACTACCCAAACACGACGAAGGCGAATGCCGCGGTAGCAAATACCACATCGTGGTGGGGCGGCGGCACGGGTAATTACAACGCCCTGATCGTGGATCTGCGGCATGATCTGGCGAAAGGTCTGCAACTGCGCGGCAATTTTACCTGGGCGAAAAATCTCGACGACGGCTCTGCATGGAATACTTCGGTTTCGTCGAACACGCCAGCCTTTGTGGAGGTGCCCTCCTTGCCGCATCTGGACTACGGTCCTGCGGCAACGGATATTCGGCATGCAGCGGCTATCAATGCGACCTACGATCTGCCTCTAGGCCAGGGCAAGCCGTTTCTGGCCGGTGCCGGGCACGCGACGGAAACGATCGTCTCAGGATGGTCGGTAGCGAGCATCGCGAATCTATTCAGCGGGTTTCCCTTCTCGCCACAGCTGGGGTACAACCCGACAGGCTCGGGCGATACGCGCAACCCCGTGCGGCCGAATGTGAACCCGAACTTTACCGGAGCCCTATATGCAAAGGGCAGCACCGCGACGCGGGTGGCCGAATACTTCAATCCGAATGCTTTCTCGGCGCCGGCGTACGGCACGGTCGGCAATGCCGGCCGCGATACCTTGATAGGGCCGAGCTATGCAGACTGGGATTTGTCGCTGCTGAAATCCACTGCGCTGACGGAGCGGGTGCGGGCGCAGTTTCGCGCGGAGTTCTTCAACATCCTGAACCATACCAATCTGCAGTTGCCCAACGAGGTGGTCTATTCTGCTGGGCCAACCCAGGGAACAACAGCGAATCAAACAACCGCGGCAACATTCGGATCGCCGGGTATCGTTTCAGCTACGGCGAATACCAGTCGGCAGATTCAGCTAGGACTGAAAATTCTTTTCTAGGGTGTGAAATTCTGCGGAGCAAGCATACTTATCCACAGCTTGATGATCGTCCTGCGTGCTGAAGGCAAGGGGAATCTCAAGGCAAGGGCAAGCCGAAGGTCCTCCTCCAGCTCTGCGCAGGCAGCCACGATCAAATCCACGCAATAGCGGCTAACGGTAGGCAATTGCCAAAGCCGCGGGCACTTTCAGCAAGTCGGCTTGGCAAGAGCATGTCCTGGCTAATGCCGAGGGACTATAGTGGCCTGCAACGATGCATAGCCGCGAGTTCGATATCATTCTTTACGGCGCCACCGGGTTCACCGGCCGCCAGGCGGTGCGCTACTTCCAACAGCACGCGCCACCCGGGATCAGGTGGGCAATCGCGGGTCGCAATCGCCAGAAGCTGGAACTTTTGCATGCAGATGTTCCCCTCGTCGTTTGCGACTCTACCAGCCGACCGCAGGCTGACAGTCTGGTCTCGCGTACCCATATTCTGCTTTCGACGGCGGGTCCTTTTGAGTTGTACAGTGACCGGCTCGTGGAGGCCTGCGTCAACCGCCGAACGCACTACGTCGACATCACCGGGGAGATCGCCTGGGTCCGTTCCCTGATTGATCGCTTCCACGCACAGGCCGAGCAAAACGGGACTCGAATCATTCCCCTCTGCGGCTTCGATTCCGTGCCTTCCGATTTGGGTGTTTATCTTTTATCCAAGAAGCTGGGCCCAAGTCTGACCGTCGCCAAGGCATACTTCCAAGTCCGCGGCGGCCGTCCCAACGGAGGTACAGTCGCCAGCGCTCACCACACATACAGTTCCAAGGCTAATCAGGTCGGCGAAGATCTCTTCCTGCTCAACCCCGGTCCCCACCGGTCCCCACAATCGTTGGAACAGGACCCGTCCCGCGCGTCCTACGATCATGATGTCAACGCCTGGATTGCGCCGTTTCCAATGAGCATCATCGATTCGCGGGTAGTACGGCGCAGCTGCGCGCTCAGAGGCCTGGATGTCGCCTACCAGGAGTTCTTCATCTTTGAGGGCGCCCTTGCTCCGGCCTGGGCGACGCTCGCCGCCGCCGGCACACGTCTCTTTTATTCGCTGCTTCAGTCAACCTTCACCCGCAACAGGCTGCAGACCTTTCTCAAAGCCGGCAGCGGCCCATCGGAGAAGAGCATGGACAAAGGCCTTTTCAGTTGCCGCGTATGGGGCCGAACCCAGGACGGGAGAACTGCCGAGGTCACCCTTTCCGGCAAAGGGGACCCCGCAAATCGCGTCACGGTGCTCTGCGTCTGCGAAAGCGCCCTTGCCCTCGCAGCCAACTCTGAAGAGCTTCCAGAACGCGCCGGTGTCCTTACCCCCAGCACAGGGATTGGAGACGCACTTGTTACTCGCTTGCTCAGCAGAGGCATCAGCTTTTCACAGTCCGCTTAGACTTCTAACTTGAGCCATGTCTCACAAACGCGAATTTGCTAAACCACCGCGTACAAGCGTACTTTCCACCAAATCAGGAAGCCCGATCCTCATACACACCAGCGGACACGCAACTCGGTTCGGTACCCGCCGGCATGACCCTCTCCCATGTCAGTTGAGCAGCTCATCGAAGGATGCGGCAATCATTTTGGAGTGACCTGCATTATGGACGCAAAGATCGATTTGAACCCATGTTTTTCCTTTTCTTGTCCAGTCAGTCTAGAGTCAACCGGTACCGCTATCAGGAGCAGCAGGTCGGCCCACAGCACATCATGTCATGGGCGTGCCTGGGCTTGACCGCATACACCTTTACACTCGCAGCTGCATCGTTCACATCATATTGCGACAGGAGCTGTATTAGATCCTCGTGAAGCGAAAATGCAGTATTTGCGGCAGGAGCGCAGCAACCTCCTGCATTCGCCTGATGTGAATCAATTGGTTTATGCTCGCTCATCGCCGGCGAACAGCAACCGGCCTGATTCTCAACCTTCGCGTAGGCGTTCAGGTCCGCACCGCTGTCCGCTATTTCTACGTGCTCGAACCCGGCGGCGAGCAGCCCATCACGGTAGTCGTCGATCCGGATAGCCCCGCCTATACAGCCGACGTAGGCTGCCATGCTCTTGGCAATGGCTTCAGGCAACTCGCGCTTAAGCGCGATGTCGCTGAGAGCGACTCGGCCGCCTGGTTTGAGAATGCGGGCGATCTCACGAAAGACAGCGGGTTTGTCAGGAGCGAGGTTGAGAACGCAATTCGAAATAACACAATCCACTGAGGCTTCAGATAGTGGAATCTTGTCAATAGTCGATTGGTAAAACTCAACGTTGGTGTATCCGCCGGCCTGGGCGTTCGCCTGGGCGCGTTCAACCATAGCCGTGGTCATGTCGATGCCAATTGCCCGACCTTCCGGCCCAACCATCTTCGCAGCCAGAAATACATCCAAGCCGCCGCCGGAACCAAGATCGACGACGACCTCACCCCGCCTGAGATGCGCTGTAGCCGTAGGGTTGCCGCACGACAGACCCATGTTGGCCTCGGCGGGAATTGAGGTTAGTTCCTCGGCCGTGTAGCCGAATGCCTCTGCAACCGCCTGTACACCCGCGTGGTCATTCGACAATGTGCTCTTCGCGACCGCTCCATACTTCGACTTAACCGATTCCATAATCTGCTTCGACATATCCGCCTCCTCGCATCTGCTTAGACGATTCTATGTCTTGCCTTTGTATTTGCCAAGGCGTATACATGGGGAATGAGGAAACAGCCTTTCATTGTGGAACGATTCTTTCAGGCGCTCGGGGATAATACCCGTCTGCGTCTACTGAACCTCATGAGCGAACAGGAGATCTGTGTCTGCTACTTTGTGGAGATTCTTGGCGGTCCGCAGTCCAAGATTTCAAGGCACTTGGCCTACCTCCGCAGTGCGGGGATTGTCGCCGCGAG
The DNA here is from genome assembly GCA_964242585.1 of uncultured Bryocella sp. Taxonomy (GTDB): domain Bacteria; phylum Acidobacteriota; class Terriglobia; order Terriglobales; family Acidobacteriaceae; genus Granulicella. Next base: position 35,562 of record CAXTBJ010000003.1, on the reverse strand, counting down.
ACGCGAAGGAAAATGGGTGCACTACCGCGTCGTGACGCCGCCGCATAGTGGAGCCGCGCAGATCCTGAAACAAACCTTAGGCTGGTTAAGAGAGGAAAAAGCAATGCAGGCGGACAGGGCCCGGCTGAGCCGGGCATGCTGCTCACCTGCAAGATACGCCTCGCTTGGCGGCGCTCCACTTCCTGCAGCGCATCAAGAAGCCTTTCGCTAAACTGGCGCACGTTCACTGCTTGTCATGCACAGGAGCAGGTGAGCAGTGAGACCGAATAGAGGCGACGCTACGAGCGGCATCTGCTCGTCAAAGATTTCCTGCGTGCGTGCCACACGATTCTCGAACAATCAGCTCGACGGGCAATACAATTCGCTTGCACGGGATCTGCCGCCCCTCCGCCCTCAATCGAGAAAACAACAGGTCGGCGCCGATGCGGCCCATATCGGTTGTGGGCTGACGGACGACGGTGACCGCAGGCTTGAGCAGGTCGGCTGTCTCAAAATCGTCGAAACCCATCAGCGCGACAGATTCCGGCACGCCGATGTGCAGCTCTGAAAGCGCGTGCAGGGCATTGCGTGTCGTGAGGTTGTTCCCGCAAAACAGGGCGCTGGGCGCTTTACCGCGACTGAGTAGTTCACGAAGGGTCGCCAGCATTTCGGGCTGAGTCGCGTTACCCCAATGGAGATCGAGCGTGAGGCCTGCCTCCTCCATCGCTTTGCGATACCCATCCGATCGTGCGCTGATCGTATACAGCTCGGGCGACAGACCGAGATAGGCGATACGCCGGTGACCATGGGCGATCAGGTGGCGGACCGCGAGACGCGCTCCGCTTTCATTCTCCACGACGACGCTATCGAAACGGCGATTTTCGAGGGGACGGTCCAGGGTAACGATGGGAATCGCCTTGAAAGCCGAATTTGTCAGCTGCGTCACCTTGCCGGACGAGGGAATGACGATGAGGCCTTCCGTGTGCCGGCTAAGCATAATCATCGCCTCGTTGAATTCGATCTCCGGGTTCTCGTAGGACATCGCGATGTTCACCGAATACCCATGCTCTTTCGCCACCAGACTGACCGCCTGCGCGCAAAAGGCAAAGAAGGGGTCGTGCAGATTGGGTACGATGATGCCGATCTGCCGCGATCGTTGCTCGCGCAGGGAGCGTGCGATCTGATTGGGCCGATAGCCGAGCTTCTCGATGGCCTCGAACACTCGTTTGCGGGTCTCCTCCGTGACGTGAAGGTGGCCATTGATGACCCGCGACACGGTCATTGTGCCGACACCGGCTAGCTCCGCTACATCACGCATTCTTGCTGGCCGCGTCAAGACTGCTTAATCTCCCGGTGTGAAGTTTGCCGCAAACGAAATTTTCCTGATCGGCAACGACGCATGTACGCACGATACCAAAGCAGCCCGGAAAACCAACCGGTGCCAAGGGCCGAAGCCCGTTCCCGTCTCCCTTAGTTGACAGGTTTGCCGATACTTCTTTATATGATAGGGGACAACCTGATAACGATATCAAGATGTCCAGACGGCGGAACGCCAGCGAACGGATGAAATGGCCGTCATGCGGGCTCTAGACGGAGCAGCGAAGATGCTTGACACACGTGAGCCGGCAAAGTCGGCCCCTCAGGTAGGGAATCGAACGACCATCGAATTGTCGTCGCCGCTCAACGGCCTGGTGAGTAGCTTTTTCACCTGTGGGCGGCCAAATACTGGTGGCCCCCTGTGCACCTGGGCGAGTGCTGCCTGGGCGGCTCTGCTCTTTCTGCTCATAGCCCTTCCCGCCTTGGCCAGCCGACGGCCGCTCGCGCCGATTCCGGACGAGGTCGCCTCAAACCACTTTCTCGTCACGATCAACGGCCAGCAGACAAAGGTGATGCACGCCGCCGTGAATCTGTATTTCCTGAATTTCGAGGCAGGCAAACACACCAAAATTACCGTAACCGCGCCGACAGACAGCTATTGGGATGCAGGTGTGGATGTGCAGCCCTGGCGGCTCGGCATCCGCCCTGAGCGGCAGGGCCGAACCCTTTCGTTTACGCTCGACGGCCCCGCCAAGATTACGCTATCCCGTCCGAATGATTATTTGGCCGACGCGGACATGTTGTACCTGTTTGCAAATTCTCCGGAACGGAAACCACCCACCGGACCGCGACCGGGCCTGCGCTACATCGGCCCGGGCGCCCACACTGAGAACATAGACGCAGCTACCGGCGACTCCATCTACCTTGCTCCGGGTGCGGTTGTGTTCGGTTCGCTGAATATCTGGGATGTGGACCATGTAAAGGTCTTCGGCCCCGGTGTGATTGTGTATGACGGCCCCCAGAACCCCGCCGACGACGATGGATGGATGCATAAACGCAACTGGCATTGCATCGTCATGGATCAGGCTCACGATATCTCGATCGCGGATATCACCTGCGTCGTGCGCAGCCGCACCTGGCAGATCCAGATGAAAGATTCGCGCAACATCGTCTACGACAACCTGAAGGTCATCGGCGCGAACACGGGCAATGCCAATGCGGATGGCATGGACTGGCTCGGCGGCGGCGATACCATCGTCCGCAACAGCTTCTTCCGCGCCGCCGACGATGTGTTCGCGCTGCAGAGCAGCTGGGAGGGCTACGGTCCGGTTGCGTTCGCCGTGCAGGGTAAGCCCGTGACCAACATCTCTGTTGAGAATACCGTGGTGTCTACAAGTATTTCCAACATCGTGCGCGTCGCGTGGCCGCGGAAAAATTTTGAAGGCGGCAACTTTCGAATGAAGAACTCCGATGTGCTGCACATGGGGCTGGGCGGCTGCGGTGTGCCCTTTGCGCTGATGGAGTTGTGGGCTGATCCCGAGGGCCGTGGCCAAAGCGCCGGCTACAGCTTTGAGGATATTCGCCTGGACGATTGGTATTCGCTGGTCTCCATGGAGCAACCCACGCCAGTGAGCGGCATTCACTTCACGGATGTATCGGCTTTGCGGCTGCCGCCCCTCGTGCCTTCCGTCTTGAAGGGCGACGTGAAGGATGTGACCTTCGACAATATCGTTCTGGACGGCAAACGCGTGCAGACGCCCGCCGATATGCCGCTCGAGACACTGGACGGAGCCGCCCCGGCGACCATCACGGACACAGGTCCCAAGGTGCGGATCACGCATTCCCACGGCTGGTTGCGGCCGCATGGAACGGTACACTTCGAGGCCGTTCCGGACGATCCGAGTGCCGGGCTGCACTATACCTGGATCTTCGGCGACGGCACCACGGCCAATGGCCGTAAGCAGAAGCATCGTTTTCCGGATACCGCGGGCACGCTCCTTGACGGCTCAGGCCTTTTCGATGTGCTGCTCCACATCACAAACGACGCGGGCCGCCAGACCTGGATGGCCGATCCCGTAGTCGTCCGCGACGCGCAAAACCCCGCTATCGCTGTTGCTGCGGGTACGCCCGGTGTCGCCTATCAGTATCAGTCGATCTCCGCTTCAGTGAACTCCGCCGAGACGACCGCAGGCACGGCTGCCACCCTCGCTCTCTCGGCGGTTCCCCATGGCCCGCAGGACTACAGCGTGGCCTACTCGACGAACCTGAACGTGCCGGAGGACGGTGGCTATGTTTTTACGGTTATCGCCAATGATGAAAGCTCGGTCGCGGTGGACGGCAAGCCCCTGGGCATGAGCCCCAAGCCGTTCGCGCAGGTTTGCGGTCTGGCCGGCAACGCGGCCCGGCCAATCACAGTCGCCATCGAACTCGCCAAAGGCATACACCACCTCGAAGTTTCGGAATCGCACCATGCGGGGGTCGACAACTTCCAGGTGCTCTGGCAGGGGCCAGGCATCCCGTTGCAGTCCATTCCCGCGGAGCGCCTGTCGCAGCCATGAGTGCAGCCGGTACACGGTGGCCGAGTCCCTCCATGTTAGCGGCCCGCTTCCATGCAAACAGGTCGCCGGTGTAACCTCACGTTTGCCATGGTCACCGGCTCTCCATCGGGGGGATACTTTGCACGTTTCGCGTCGAAGATTTGTCAGGGACACCGGCCTCTCCCTGACGTTTCTTCTGGCTCGGCTTGAGGGACTTCCCCTGTGGGCCGAAGCGGACTCGCAAGAGGGGCCGTGCTCGCTTCATACCGGCTCTGGCTTTGCCCCGTTTATCGGCAGTTTTCTCGGACAGATTCAGCCCGGCTCCGACACCTTTGTCACTGAACGCTATGCCGCGGAATTACAAGCCATCCTGCAGCGGTGGTGCGCCTCATTGCAGACTTCCAAAGATAATCTGCACGCCATTGCCGCTTGTCTTCCGTCCATGCTGGAAGCCTCGCCGCTCGGCAGGCCGGCGCTGCACACCCTACGCGCGCACCCCCCGCTCTGGACCGAGCAGGCATCCTTTGGCGAGCCCGGGGTTCTATCCTCCGCAGCCTTTCTCGATGCCTTCCGCCTGTACCTCCGGGAGTTCCGGGCGCTTGAGACCACACAGCTCCAAATCAGCAGTATCACCACGCTTGCCGGTGACCCAGGAGGCCCGCTCGGTGTGCGAACCGGAATTCATTACGATTTCGCCGGCACACTGCATTATGGACGACGTGAACAACGCACGGGCAAATGGGATATTAGTTGGCGCCTAGGGTCTGCAGAGCCGCAATGGTCTGTCGTACGCTGGCATGCCGTGAACGAGTCGCGCAGTCGCCTCACGGGAGCCGGCTTTGAAGATGTCACTGCCGGCAGCTTCGGTGATGTGGCTTCCTATCCTCAGCAGATGCTGCACGGTGCCGACTACTGGCGCACCGTGCTGGATGGCGCCAGCGGTATCGATGTGTACGCCAACAATGGCATCGCGGCCGGCGATTACGACGGCGACGGCTTCGATGACCTGTATATCTGCCAGGCAGCCGGCTTGCCCAATCGCCTGTATCGCAATCGCGGCGATGGCACCTTTACGGATGTGACCGATAAGGCCGGCGTCGGCGTGCTCGACGGTACAGCGAGCGCGCTCTTTCTCGACCTGAATAACAACGGTCTGCAGGATCTAATCGTCGTGCGCACGACGGGGCCGCTGCTGTTTATCAACCGCGGCGACGGCACCTTTGCGCAGAAGACAGACGCTTTCAAGTTCAGCCGCGCGCCCCAGGGAACGTTCACCGCGGTCGCCGCCGCGGACTATAACAGGGATGGTCTGCTGGACCTGTACTTCTGCCTCTACAGCTACTACCAGGGGCTGAGCGAGTACCAGTTTCCGCGGCCCTACTATGACGCGCAAAACGGACCGCCCAATTTCCTCTTCAAGAACCTGGGCAACCATACCTTTGAGGACGTCACGGTCAGCTCGGGCATCGATCAGAACAACAACCGGTACAGCTTCGCCTGCGCTTGGAACGACTTCGATCAGGACGGCCATCCAGACCTCTACGTGGCCAACGACTTCGGGCGCAAAAACCTGTACCGCAATCGTGGCGACGGCACCTTCACGGACATGAGCGCGACGTTGGGGGTCGAAGATCCCGGAGCCGGCATGAGCGTTTGCTGGTTCGATTATGACAATGACGGCAAGGATGACCTGTATGTTGCAAACATGTGGGTTGCCGAGGGCAAGCGCGTCAGTGAGCAGAGCACCTTTCTGCCCAACGCGCCGGAGGATGTGCGCCGGACCTACCGCAAACACGCCGACGGCAACTCGCTGTTCCACAATGTCGAGCCGGGGAAGGCCTTTCACGATGCGACGAACGCCTCGAATACTCGGCTTGGCGGTTGGTCATGGTCCGCTGACGCATGGGACCTCGATCACGACGGTTTCTCTGACCTGTATGTCACGAACGGCTTTGTCTCGGGCCCGAACACGACAGACCTTTCCAGCTTTTTCTGGCGTCAGGTTGTCGCGCGTTCGCTCTCTGCCGGCGGTAACTCCACTGAATATGAAGACGCGTGGAGCGCCGTCAACGAATTTCTGCGCTCCGACTACACCTGGAGCGGCTACCAGCACAACAATTTGTATATGAACAACGGCGACGGCAGCTTCACCGAAGCCGGCGCGGTTCTTGGCCTGAACCTGCTCGATGACAGCCGTTCGTTCGCTCTGACGGATCTCGACCAGGATGGACGCGTGGAGGTTGTGGTCAAGAATCGGACCTCACCGCAGGTGCGCATCCTGAAAAACCGGATGAGTCCCTTGCCGCCCTCCATTCGCTTCGCATTGCAGGGTTCTACATCCAATCGTGACGCCATCGGTGCGGTGGTTGAGCTGACCACCGCCAACGGCAGGCAGCGCCGGACAGTGGCGGCCGGCTCAGGTTTTCTTGCGCAGCACTCCAAGGTGCTGTCGTTCGGCCTCGGACAGCACGGACAAGACACACAGGACGAGCAGGACAAAGGAGCAGGAACGATCAGCGCCATCATCCGCTGGCCGAGCGGTACAAAGCAGGAGTGCCACAACCTGCCCGTGGATCATACTATTCAGATCGTGGAAGGCGCGGAGGCTTTCAAAGCATTACCCTTTCGGCCCTCTCCGACATACGCCGCCGGCGACAAGCTCACCGCACCCGAGGATCTCGCAGCACCGGTGCAGACCTGGTTGATCGATCCCATCCTCGCACCACAATTTTCTTTACCCGATCAGGGAGGCGTGCAGAGACATCTTGCCGATGCGCAGGGCAAGCCGCTCGCCCTCTTATTCTTCCGCGCTGGGTGTGCACAAGGCCGGCGTCAGCTGCAGGCTTTGCAGGCAGCGTGGCCACAATGGCAGAGGCAAGGTCTGGGCCTGCTGGCCTTGCGTGTGGATGCAGGCGTCCCCGGGATGGCGGATGGGGTGTACAGCTTTCCGGTACTGAACGCGGATGCGGCTACGAGCGCCGTCTACAACATCTTCTACCGCTACCTCTTCGAGCGTCGACGGGACATGCCGCTGCCGACGATATTTCTGGTAGACGCTTCAGGCAGTGCGATCAAGCTATACAGCGGCTTTCACGATTCCGCGCAGGTGCTGCATGATTGCCTGAATGCACCCTCCACAGCCGAGGCTCGTTACCGGCAGGCTACCCCGTTTGAGGGTCAGTACTTCGGCGGGGCGTTGCACCATAACTACTTCACCTACGGCGTGGCATATTTTCGCTACGGCTATCTGGACCAGGCGCTCGCCTCGTTTCAGCAGGCGATCACCCGCGACCCCGCCTTTGCCGGCGCGTATTACAACCTTGGCCTGATCTACATCCAGAAAAAGCAGGCCACAGAGGCCATGGCAAATCTAAAAAAAGCGGTGGAGCTTGACCCAGCAAATGCCAACGCTTGGAACAATCTGGGTGTGGTCTATGGCGGTGAGAAACAGTATGAGGAGGCACGGACGAGCTTTCAACAGGCCCTCACGCTGCGGCCTGGACACCTGCTCGCCCTCCAGAACCTTGTCAAGCTGATGGAATTTCAGGGACACACGGCTGAAGCCAGGGAACTGCTTGAGCAGGCCATCGCCAAGGATTCCGATGAAGCCCCGCTGCATCTCGCGTTGGCGCTGTTGCTGGTGCAGGCAAACGATCTACCCCGGGCTCGGCAGGAGATGGAAACAGCCGTGAACCTGCAGCCCCGCAATGTCGAGACTCTGAACGGACTCGGCGTCGTGTTGATGAAGATGGGTGACACGGCGCAGGCCATGGAGCGATTCCAGCAATGTTTGCAGATCGCTCCGGCCTACGATCGCCCCTACCTCAATCTCGCGTTGCTGGCTATGCGCGCAGGCAACGCCGGCAGGGCTCACGATCTCCTCACGGGGTATTTGGAGCACCAGCCCGATAGCCCCGACGTACGCCGCGCGCTAAAGGAAATCGACAGGGAACGATGATGCCCTTTTCCAATTGGCTTCAATTCCGGTTCGCGCCCTCGCTGCTGCTCTGCCTGTCTGCGGCGGCGGCGGGGAGCCTCTCAGCGCAGGACGCCGCCCGCACCGGAAGCCTCATGGGCAAGGTACGGGACAGCGAGGGCCACGTGCTGCCCGGAGCCTCCGTGACAGTGCGCCGCATCGGTTTAGCGGCAGCCGATGGTCCACACGTCCTCGCGGTGACCACCGACCGCAACGGTATCTACCTTGTGCCGAGCCTTGCCTATGGTGCCTATGCTGTGCAGATCGCGCCCAACGGCTCGCAATTAAGGCAGGCCGTTGATGTACAGATCAAAGCGGCGAAGACCGAGGCCGATGTCAGCTTTGACAATCACCATGTGCCACCGTCACCTCTTGCCGATTTACCGCCAAGGCAGGATCTTGGCTTGGGTACCGAACCTGCGGCCCCAACCTTTCTCGCCTCCGGTGTGGAGGGCACGATGGCTCCGAGCGGATATGCCACGGGCGCCAGTGCTGAAGAATCAGCGCAGGTCATGGCCGAGGCCCGCAAGGTCCTACCGCCTGAAATTGACCTGAGCTCACTCTTCAGCTATCCCCTTGGCTGCGGACGTGAACCGGAGCTCACCAGGAACGTCGCAGGTCAGCCTGGCAGTGCGGAAGATAATCGCCTCTTGGGCTTATTTTATCTGCAGCACGGGGAGCCGGACAGCGGGTTGCCGTTTCTGGAGCGAGCCTCCACGCTGCAACCGGCAAATGCGGACAGCTGGCTTGACCTGGGTGCAGCCGATGTTATGCTGAACCGTCTTGCAGCCGCGGTCACGACGCTGCAAAAGGCTGTGGCGCTTGCCCCCCCAAAGGCGTCGGCACATCGCCTGCTCGCGGCTGCCCTTGCCGGGACAGGCGACCTTACACATGCTGTGAGCGAATATCGCCGAGCCATCGACCTGGACCCATCGGAAGATAACCTCCTCCGCAGTGCTGTCGGTCTCCTCGCCGCGGGCAGGCCCGAGGCTGCGATCGGCATCCTCCGGGAGGCTACCCTCCGCTATCCGGAGGCCTCTCGCCTCTGGTTGGGTCTGGGTATTGCACAAGCTCTTACTCAGCAGGCCCTTACTCAACAGAACCTTACTCAGCAGGGGCCGGATGCCGTGGCTTCACTGCTCAAGGCCTCAGCCCTGGCACCCGCAAGCGCCGCGGCGAATTCCTTTCTGGCCGAACTGGCGGGCACGTCTCCTTCCGCCGATGAGCAGATCCGGGTCGTTCTTCGCAACTTTGTGCTGACCCATCCTGAAGAGGCCCGCGCGCATCTCGACTACGCGCTGTTTCTCAGCAAGGAGCGCGGGGTCACGGACCCTTCGTCCTACACCGAAGTGGAGCGGCAGCTCCGGTCCGCCATCGAACACGACCCCCAGCTCACAGCGGCTCACTTTCAGTTGGGCGTTCTGTATGCCGAAGCGGGCAAGGATCAGGAGGCCATCCAGGCCTTGACGAATGTGGTTCGTCTGCAGCCGGAAAATGCGCACGCGCATTACCGGCTGGCCTTGGCCTACCGTAGGCAAAAGATGATGGAGGCCTCGGCTCAGGAGATGGCAGCGTTTCACCGCCTGCACGCCGATTCCCCGGACGGAACGGCCGTCACGCCTGAGGATGCGGCCATGGCCTTATTCGGCGATACCGCCGCGAATCGACGCTGCCCTGCGCCGAAATAGATTTGTGCCGCGCCGCGCCCTGCTCGCCCGTTGAGTTAGGCGTTGAGTTAGGCAAAGATGTTGAAATTGCCGCACCGTACATTTTTGCTTGACATCCTCGCTTACCGGCTTTTATATTTGGCCCCGTCATTGGGATCGTTATCAAAGGGGATTGAGAGCGCTATTCGGCGCTCTTGGTTTCCGTTTTCGTCACTGACGGTCGTTCTCCGCCGGCTATGGCACGGCCATGCCAACGAGAGAGGACGACCCATGAGATTTAGGAGCAGACGGTAATGAGGCAAAACTGGTTTAAGCAGGGCATCACACGCTGGCTGATGTTTTTGGTCGCCCTTCTTGTCCCCTCGGCGGGCTTGGGTGCCCAAGACTTGACGACCACGGCCAACCTGGTAGGCACCGTGGCCGATAGCACGGGTGCCGTCGTCCCGAACGCGACGGTAAAGATCACCGGAACGGAAAATGGCGTTGTGCGCACGGTGCAGACCAATGGCAGCGGAGGCTACATCGTCAATCTTCTGCCGCCGGGCACCTACAACCTGTCCGTCACATCGGCAGGCTTTAAAAGCTATGAGCAGAACGGCATCACCCTTTCGCCCGGACAGGGCGCCAAGCAGGATGTGGGCCTGGCGATCGGTTCGGAAGGCGAGCAGGTGATCGTAAACAGCCAAGCGCCTTTGGTGGACACCGGGGACGCAAATCTTTCCGCCGAAATCGATGCGAAGCAAGTGGTGGCTCTCCCGCTCAACCTTCGCAACATCATCAGCCTTGCAACGCTGAATTCCTCCGTGCAGAACACCACGCAGAGCGAAAGCCTGAATGAGGGCGGCAGTTCCGGCAAGGCTGACCAGGACGTGTCCTTTTTGAATTTTGGAGGCGGTTTCTTCGGAACCACGGCCTATCTGCTTGACGGTGTGTGGGACACGGACAGCACCTGGGGTGCTGTGATCTATGTGCCCTCCGTGGAAGCGGTGGCTGACTTCAAGATCCAGACCAATCAATTCACCGCCCAGAGCGGCTTCAGCACCGGCAATGTCATCAACGTCGAGACCAAGTCCGGGACCCGCGATTTCCACGGCGACCTCTTCGAGTTTCTGCGCAATTCAAAGCTGGACGCGAATAACTACTTCAACAACTACAACGGGGCGGCCAAGCCGAACTTTCATCGCAACCAGTTCGGTGCGAGTGCCGGCGGCCCGATCTACATCCCGAAGCTGCTCGAGCAGCGCGATAAGGCCTTCATCTTCGGAACCTACGAGGGTCTGCGGGAGAGTTCCCCTGTCAATAACACGTTCACGGTGCCGACCGTAGCCGAAAAAAGCGGCAACTTCGCTGATCGGCTTGGGCCACAGCTGGGTGTGGATGCCCTCGGCCTGCCGGTACTCACGGGGGAGATCTATAACCCGAACACGGGACGGATTTTGACCAACGGCACGCTGGACACCAAGACCGGGCGCACTATTGCCTGCCCCGCGTCGGGCAGCATCGCGCATCCGGCGACCTGTTTCTATCGGGACCCCGTTGCCAACAATAATCTTGCTTCGGTGCCCGGCCTGATCAACCCGATAGGCGCCGCCCTGATCAAGTTCTATCCCAGTCCGACCAACTCCGGTATTACGAACAATTATTTCGCTTCGGCGGCGGCTCCGGTCACCTCGGATGAGTACCTGATCCGCGGCGACTGGAATGTCTCGCAATCCACACGCATCTATGCGCGCTTCGCCGATAAGCACGAACAGAAGACCAACTCGCCGGCGTACTACGATGCCGGCTACGGCAGCTCTGACCCGGGCGGTCCGGGTAACGTGCGCCCTAACGATCGATACAGCGTCGTGGCGGGTATCAGCCACATCTTCAATGCCACCACGGCCGCTACCGCGAACGTAGGGTTCCACCGCTGGAACCAGGGTGGCTTGTCCCAGGCATACCCTTTTGACCAAACCACGATCGGGCTGCCGGCAAGTCTCAATAGCAACTCCAATCAGTTCCCGTTGGTGACGATCTCCAACGGTGGCTCGAGCCTCGGGCCGCAGCAGGGTGGTTTTGGCTCTGGTTTCGCCAATGTCGGCAGTGTCAGCGCGGATTTGACCAAAACACTTCCCAAAAACGACCTGTCTTTCGGCTTTATGGACGTGGTCCTGCAAAACAACGGCAACGGTCCGGCGGAGACCTCTTTCAATTTTGCGAATGATTACAGTAGCGGTTTAATCGATGCGCAGGGCACGAGCCAGGCCAACACCGGCAATGGCTTTGCCACCCTGCTGCTAGGCTACCCGGACAGCGGCAGCACCGGCCTAAACTTCCATACCGCACCCGAGGAGCATTACGTCGGGTTCTACGCACAAGACAACTACAAGGCCACCAGAAACTTGACCCTCACCCTGGGTACACGCTACGAGTTGCAACTGCCCTGGACCGAGCGCTTCAATCGGCAGGCCTACTTCGATTACGCCGCGACCAATCCGATCAGCAGCGCGGTTGGGATCAACCTGCCCGGTGAAGAGGTGTTCAGCAGCCCGGGCAACCGGCACCTGTTCACGCCCAACCTGTTAAATGTCGCGCCGCGATTCGGCTTTACCGATCAGATCCTGCCGAAGCTGGTGCTTCGCGGCGGCTATGGGCTGTTCTTCCCGCCCGCAGCCTTTGTCGGTATCCAGGCCAGCCCAGGCTTCAACCCGAGCACCCCCGTGGTGGGCAGCACCACCAACGGCCTGCAACCGGGTGTGAGCCTGAGCAACCCGTTCCCCACCGGCATTCGCCAATCAAGCGGCAGCTCCACCGGCGGTTTGACGGATGTAGGCTTCAGCGCCACCACCGGCGTTCCCCACAGCCGTGTCAGCCCCTTTGTGCAGCAGTACTCCGTCGGTCTCCAGTATGCGTTTACGGCCAACGATGTGTTGACCGCCAGCTACGTCGGCAACCACGGCGACCACCTGCTGACAGACAACGTTTCCCGCAGTCAGATCAACCCTGCCCTCGTGGTGCCGGGCAATAACTTTTCCACACAGGTGGCCAATCCTTTCTACGGCAAGATCACGTCATCCGGTTGCGCGTTGGCGAGCCCCACGGTGCCACTGGGACAGCTTGCCCAGAACTATCCCGAGTACTGCAGCGTCGCTGAAAGTGAGGCGCCTCAGGGAGATTCCTACTACAACGCTCTGCTGGTGGACTATAACCATCGCTTCCACAGCGGATTGAACCTGCTGGTCTCTTACACGTACTCCAAATTCCTGGATGACACGAGTGGAACGGCAGACTGGGCCTATGTGGGCAACCAAAGCGGCTACCGCAATCCGTATGACATCAAGCTCGACAAGTCACTCGACGGCAGCGACATCAAGCACAGCCTGGTGGCGAACTACATCTATCAATTGCCCGTGGGCAGGGGACAGAAGTATGCCAGCCATATCAACCGAGGTGTCGACGCGGTGATCGGCGGATGGCAGCTTTCCGGGATCGTCAGCGCGAAATCGGGCTTTCCGCTTGCTATTAGCGGCAACACCATCACACCGTACTATTCGAACCAGCACGTAAATGAGGTAGCGAATCCGTATCTGCCGGGTAGAAATATCCATGCATGGTTCAACACGGCAGCTTTTCAGAACTCGGCGCCGTTCACGTTTGGCAACACGACCCGCTACCAGGCCGATCTTCGCTCCCCCGGCTATTACAACTGGGACAGTGCTTTGGAGAAGTTCTGGAACCTGCCCAACGAGAAGTTTCGTCTGCAGGGCAGAGCGGAGTTTTACAACCTGCTGAACTACGCGAACTTCTACGCTCCCGATACAGGCATTCAGGACGGTTCAAAGTACGGAACCATCACGCAGGCCTTCGATGCGCGAGATGTTCAATTTGCCCTGAAGTTGTTGTTCTAGACTGGACACGGATGTACACCTCGGTAAAGCGCGCCGCACTCGCTTTGCTGTGCTTTGCGGGATTCCCTGCCGCCTACCCGTCCCACGGGCAGGCGCAGGATCTGCAGGCACTCTTAGAAAGGGCGCGCGCTGCCCAGGGCTCCGGCCAGTATGCCGAAGCCGCCACTCTTTACCATCGCGCCGCGGTGCTTTCGCCGCGAACCGCCGAGCTCTGGTCCAATCTCGGCGTGATGCAATTCTTTGCCGGACAGCTCGATCCTTCTGCCTTGAGCCTGCAACACGCTCTGCAGCTGAAGCCCGACCTCTTTGTGTCTCTTCTTTTTTTGGGTAAGGTTTACGTGCAGCAGAACAAGCCGGCGCAGGCGCTGCCCTTCCTCCAACATGCCAAGACGCTGCAACCGCGTGACCCGGAGACGCTGCTGTCGCTGGGCAAGGTCTACGCCGATCTGCATCGGGGGGGTGACGCGGCGTCGACCTTCCGTGACGCGACACAGGCGGCGCCGCAGGATGCCGAGGCCTGGTTAGGTCTTGGCTCCTCTGCCATGGAAGTGATCGCCGCGGATGGCCGCGTGCTCGCCTCCTCCGCGCCGAAGTCGGTGTGGGCCCGCGCTCTTTATGCCGACGACCTTTTAGCTCAGGGCCGCCCCTTGGAAGCGACCGACACCTACACTGCGGTTCTCGCCTCGGCCATGCCCGCCGAAAGGCGTGTGCTCACGCGCACCCTGGCGTTCATGCGATACAACCCGAGCCAGTTTTCTTTGCCTGCGAATTCGCAAGCGGCCTTGGAGCACCTTGTCGATCAGACATCACAAGCACAAATCTCACAAGCACAGACCGCTAACGAACAGGTCAGTGATAGCTCGACAAAATCCCGTGCAGCGACCGTCCAGGAATCAACCAGATTGGCACTAATTGAGGGCGCGGCCCGTGCCTTCTGGGTCAAGAACTATGCGGGGAGCGCCGCGCAGGCGCAGGGGGCGCTCCGGTTGAATCCCAACGATGCGGAAGCCCTTTACTGGTCTGTGAAAGCGAACGAGCGCCTTGCCGTGGCAGCCCTTTCAGAGGTTGACGACCTCGCGCCCAACTCGCCGACGAACCATGATCTGGTGGGCGATCTGTACCGCTACCAGCGCCAACCGGAGAACGCCCTCGTCGAGTACGAGAAGGCCCTGGCGCTCGACCCGCGAGATGCGGCGGCGCTGCTCGGCGCTACAGCGTCCTACCTCGCGGGCAGCCAGTACGCAGAGGCAACCGCAACGGCTCAAAGGGCTCTTGCCGATAAACCGCTCGACCCGCAGCTGAATCTCTTGATGGCCGAGATCTTTGCCGCGCAACGCCGTGAGAGTGAAGCGAAACCCTATCTGGCGAAATGCCTCAATATCGCACCCGAGTTTCAGCCCCGGGTGCACATCCTGCTTGCCCGGGCTGCCGCCGAAGAGGGCAATCTGCAGGAAGCCATCCGCCAGTTTGAACTGGCGCTGCCCGGGGACGAGGACGGCAGCACCCACTATCAACTTTCTCGCCTGTACCGCAGGACCGGCGATCTGGCCAAGGCGCAGGCCGCGGAGTCCCAAGCCAAGGCCTTGGTAACGCGGCGAGACGCCCGTGCCACCGTCGTTGTGCGGGAAGCGACCGCGCCATGAAGCCACGTCCGCATCGTGGGCCCGGCTTTTTGCATTGCTGCTCTGCTGGGTCTGCATTCCCCGTTATGCATCCATGTTCGGTTGCTCTTCACCGGCGATGCAGAGACCGCCACTTCGGACAGGGTCCGAGACCCGGACTGGTCACCTGAGCCTTTGACTTCGGAGAGTTCGGCCAGATCTACGTGTATCACCGGGAGGGCAAGTGCTTCGAGAGCCGCCTGAGCCTATACACGAAGCCGGGTCGGCTCAACATCAGCACCGGGTATAGCCCATCGCCCTCCTGAATGCCTGTTTTTGAAAGAGTCCCCTTATGCGTACGAGTCGCCCTGTCCACCATGTAGCCCTTAAGACAATCCTTGGCGCTTTGCTCACCATGGCGGCAAGCGTATTGGCCACGATTCAAGCGCAACAGATGCCGACCAACGACCCTGCCCGTTACGGGCCGTATAACGCAACGTTTCTGCCCGGGGGCACCGGGCTGCGTTTCGCCCTGCACAACCCGCAGGACACCCTGCTGCTTGCGGACGCGCCCTGGACCCTTTCAACCTGGTTTCGCGCCTCCGAGCCCGTCGCCGGACGCGAGTTTCTCGCCGGCGTGGGCGAGGTGAGCAGCGAATATCCGCGCCTACTCACCCTGCAACCCGGCAAGGTTTCATTGTGGATGGGCGCGGGCAATGAACTCGCCGGGGCTGCCCGGTTTGCGCCGGGGGAATGGCATCTGCTTTCAGCCACCTTCGATGGCGCGATGACGCGGGTGTACAGCGATGGTGACTTGGTGGCAACCGGTACCCTGACGCTCGGCGCCGCCACGCCTGTGATCCAGATGGCACCTTCAATACTTGTTCCCGAGCAGGGTGCTCACTTTGGCGGGGAGCTTGCCGCGTTCACGGTCCTGCGGCACGCGCTGACCGGTGCCGAGGAAAAGGACCTCGCCCGCACACCTCCAGACTTTGCCACCCTTGCGTTCGAGGCAGGTTCCAAGCCATGGCCCGTCCAGGTCCGCGGCCAAGCGGGATACAGCGCTCCGCAGGACCCCGCGACCATGCCCACCAGCCGCGCCCCCTACGCTCCGCCTGTCGCGATCAAGCGTCCTCCGATGGGAGACTCGCTGCACGCCGGCGCTCCGGGCCAGTGGACCTTTACCGACGGATGGACCTTACGGGAAGCGCCCAAGGTGCAGGCAGACGCGCGGCAGTTGGCCTCAGCCGCCTTCTCCGCGACGGGCTGGATGCGCGCCACCGTGCCGGGCACGGTGCTGACGACCCTGGTGGACGACGGCATCTACCCCGACCCGGACTACGGGCTGAATAATCTTGCGATTCCGGAAAGCCTGAACCGACAGGACTACTGGTATCGCAACACCTTTCAGGTGCCGGCCGAGATGCAGGCCGGTTTCCGGGCGAACCACAGGCATGTGCTGCTGACCTTTGCGGGGATCAACTACCGAGCCGAGATCTGGCTGAACGGCAGCCGCGTCGGCGGACTGGAAGGGGCATTCCGCCGCGGGCAATTCGATGTGACCTCCTTGCTCGAGCCGGACAGGAAGAACGTGCTCGCGGTGCGGGTCTCACCGCCGCCGCATCCGGGCATTCCGCAGGAGCAATCCGTGCTGGGCGGCCCAGGTGAGAACGGCGGGATCATGGAGCTGGATGGACCGACCTTTCTCGCCACCGAAGGCTGGGACTGGATACCGGCCGTTCGTGACCGGAACACCGGCATCTGGCAGCCCGTCACACTGACCCTCACGCAGGGGCTACAGCTTGGCGATGTGCAGGTGCTCACGAGCTTCCAGCACCACGACATGAGCCAGGCTTCCATTGAGCTTCACGTACCCGTAACGAACGTTTCCAGCCAGCCCGTGCAGGCCGGCATTGATGCGGTGTTCGAAGGCGTTTCGGTGCATAAGCAGGCGATGGTACCGCCGGGCGTCTCGTCCGTGATCTTGAACGCGGCGGAGTTTCCCCAACTCACACTCGCGCATCCACGCCTCTGGTGGCCCAACGGCTACGGCAAGCCGGAGTTGTATCACCTGCAGGTAACGGCCTCAACAGGAGGGAGCGCCTCCGATGCCAAGGATCTGCGGTTCGGCGTGCGGGAGATCACCTACGAGCTCAGCCTGCTGGACGCCAAGGGAGACCTCCGGCGTGTGGAGTTCACCCCCGCAGCCGCGCCGGGCGCAGCGCAGCCGATTGTCGATGTCAGCCATGCCGGTATGCGCGGGATTCCGCCGGCTGACGCCATCGCGTTGAACGTCCCCGAGGCCCGGCGCGAGGAGTACAAATACAACTCCGTCGTCGCGTCCCTGGCGCCGGGCGCGGAGAGCTCTGCGGCGATTGAGCCTTCCGCGGACATGGCGACGGCACCGTATCTCGTGATCAAGGTGAACGGGGTCCGCATCGCCGCCCGCGGCGGCAACTGGGGTATGGATGACTCCCGCAAGCGTGTCTCAAGGGAACACCTCGAGCCCTACTTCCGGCTGCACCGTGAGGCCAATCTGAACATGATCCGCAACTGGGTCGGCCAGGATACGGAAGAGACCTTCTATGACCTGGCGGACGAGTACGGCATGCTGGTCTGGAACGATTTCTGGGAATCGACCCAAAACTATAACGTGGAGGCTCAGGACCCGCAGCTCTTCCTGGAGAACGCCCGCGACACCATCGAACACTTCCGCAATCATCCCTCCATCGTCCTTTGGTGCGGACGCAATGAAGGTGTTCCACAGCCCATTCTGAATATGGGCTTGGAGCATTTGGTGAGAACACTGGACGGCACACGGTATTACTCGCCCAGTTCCAATCAAGTTAACTTGCAGCAAAGCGGCCCTTACAGCTATCAAGACCCGGCGGCCTACTACACCACACTGAACCGGGGCTTTTCAGTGGAGACCGGCACCCCTTCCATGTCCACGCTGGAGTCGTTTGAAAGCACCACGCCCAAGCCGGACCAATGGCCCATCGACGACGTCTGGGCGTACCACGATTGGCACCAGTCCGGAAACGGCGGGGTGGCCCCGTTCATGGCGGAGATGGAAGCGGAGTTTGGGGCACCCACTTCCCTGCCGGACTTTGAGCGAAAGGCGCAGATGCTCAACTATGTCGACCACCGCGCCATCTTCGAGGGCATGAACGCCAACCTTTGGACTCCTAATAGTGGCCGGCTGCTTTGGATGACGCAGCCCGCATGGCCCAGCACCATGTGGCAGATTCTGAGCTCCGACTACGACACGCAAGCGTCGTTCTACGCGGTCAAGAAGGCATGCGAGCCCCTGCACATTCAGCTCAATCTCGCGACCGGCCAGGTAGACATCGTCAACACCACAACGCTGCCGAGCACGGGCCTGAACGCTTCCGTCAAGGTCTTTTCGCTTGCCAATACGCTGCTGTACAAGACGCAGCAGCGGAAAGACGTCACCGCGGACAGTACGGTGAGCGCATTGCAGCTAGACCTGAAGCCATACCTCGCCGATGGGGTCGTCCTCGTCAAACTCGAGCTATCCGACGCCTCCGGGAAGGTCGTCTCCAGCAACCTGTACTGGCTTGGCGATCGAGCCGCACGTTATCGCGAATTGACCCGTCTCGCCGCCGCACCCATGAAGGTTTCCGCTTCCGCAACGCGCGAGGGCGATGGTGTCAACATCGAGGTGCAGCTCACCAATCTGGGCACGGTGGCCAGCCTCCAAAACAAGCTGACCCTGCTCGGCCAGGATGGGGCACGCATCCTGCCCGCTTACTACTCAGACAATTACGTCTCGCTGCTTCCAGGAGAGACCCGGACGATCGAGATCCAGGTTCCCGCGCACGTTGGCGGGAAGCCTTCACAGATTGCCCTGCGTGGATGGAATGCCGTGGCGCAGAAGGTAGGCGTCACGTTTTGACGCAGAGTCCTCGGGGCATTGCCTCGAAGCCAGCTTTACACAGGGCTTAGTCGGCAACGTAACGTATCTCGGCAGGGATCGGTCCTGCGCCGAGCATGCCTTCCGTTCAGCGCCGGATCATTTTTGCAGTAATTTGGAAGGAGCAATGGATGACACGATGACCCCTTCGCAGCCCAAAAGTTTCTTTCCCAGCCGCCGCGCTTTTCTCAAATCCTCCAGCCTTCTGGCCACTGCGGCAGCGGTGTCTCCGGTCCTTGCTGCCGAGCCTCAGTCTTCCCCTGATCCCGCCGAAGGGCAAGGCACGGTGGAACCGGGAGGCCTGGCCGACTTCGTCAACCTTCTTCAGGGAACGCAATCCACCCCGACGTTTTCGCATGGCAATACCCTGCCCATCGCTGCCGCGCCGTTCGGCATGGCGCACTGGACGCTGCAGAGCACCGCGGGAACACCCTGGATGTTTCAGCCCTGGGAGCGTCGCATTCAAGGATTCCGCTGCACACACCAGCTTAGCCCTTGGCTGTATGACTATGGCTTCGCGACCTTTATGCCGGTTTCCACCAAAGTCAATCCTGAGGCACGCGGACGTTCGTCGTCCTGGGATATGGAAAAGGCAAAGCTGAGGCCGTATGCGCTCGAGGCCTACCTTCTTCGCTACCGTGTCCGGGTCGAACTGGTCCCGACGGAGCGTTGCTGCATCCTGGCTGCCACCTATGATGCCCCGGCCAGCGCCACCCAGCTGCACACTCCCGGCCTTGTCATCGATGTGCCCAACCTGAAGGACAGCTTTCAGCAGCTCAACGAGCGGCGCCGCATCGAGTTCGTTACGACCCAGACATCTGGGGGCACACCGGCGAACTTTGCCACGTACTACGTTATCGATTTCGCCGAGCCATGGGAAAGCTGCGACGTGCAGTCGCACAAGGATCGCGCCGGTCACGAGAGCCAAACCGCCGCAATCTACTTCAAAGCCGGTGGCCATCTCGAGGCTCGCATCGGCACCTCGTTCATTTCGCTCGAGCAGGCGCGCTACAACCTCCAGCAGGAGATTGGAACAAAATCGCTCACTGCCTTGCGCGGACACATGGAAGAGCAGTGGAACGGCGTTCTCGGCCGCATTCGCATGGAGGGTGCCACAACCGAGCAGCATCGGACCTTTTATTCTTGCCTGTACCGTGCCCTGCTATTCCCGCGCACATTCCATGAACCCATCCCCGGTGGCTCGGGCATGCACCACTACAGCGCGTTCAACGGCAAGGTTGAGCCCGGTTTGATGTATGCCGATCACGGCTATTGGGACGTGTATCGCGCCTGGTACCCCTTGATGAGCCTTGTCTACCCGGAGCGGCTAAGCGAAATCCTGCAAGCCTGGATCAACGCCTATCACGAGGGGGGCTGGTTTCCGCAGTTCCCCGCGCCCGGGTACCGCGCCTGCATGTCCGGCAGTCTGATCGATTCGCTCTTCGCCGATGCGATCGCGAAAAACATCGGCACCTTCGATCGCGAAGATGTCTTCACCGGCCTGAAGAAGCATGCCACGCAGCCCGGAGATCCACAGAAGGGGTATGGCCGCCTGGGCGTGGAAGACTACATGCATTTTCACTACGTGCCGAACGACAAGATCGAACAGGCCACGGTAGAGACGGTCGATGCGGCCTATGGGGACTTCTGCATTGCTCAGGTCGCCAAGACCCTGGGTAAGCAGGAGGAGATGCGGTACTTCACCGAGCGCTCCACCTATTGGCGCAACGTGTACGATCCCCAGGTCGGGTTCTTTCGCGGCAAGAACGCCGACGGCAGCTGGTTGACGCCGTTTGAGCCCTTGCAGTGGGGAAGTCCGTATGAGGAGGGCTCCGCCTGGCAGCATCGCTGGGATGCTCCGCACGCGATTCCGGAGCTGATCGAGGCCATTGGCGGCAAGCCGGCCGCGCAAAATGCGCTTGAACAGATGATGTCTATGCCTCCTGTGTTTGAGGTGGGCGTCTATGGCGACGAGATCCATGAGATGTCGGAGATGGCCGCCGTGCCGTTCGGCCAGTACGCGCACTCGAATCAGCCGTCCCATCACATGCTTTACCTGTTTGCCCATGCCGGCCGGCCCGACCGTTTGCAATATTGGGCGCGTCGCGTCATGGCGGAACTTTATACGCCCGACAGCTTTGCGGGCGACGAAGACACAGGATCGATGGCCGCGTGGTACATCCTTAGCTCGCTTGGGTTGTATCAGGTCTGTCCGGGTATCCCTGAATACACCTTCGGCAGCCCGCTGTTCAAGCGGGCTACGGTGCAGATGACCGGCGGTAAGACGCTTACGATCGAAGCGCCCGGCAACTCGCCGGAGGCTGTCTACGTACGCAGCATTGCCTTCAATGGACAGCCCCGCTCCGGTATCACGATCACGCACAAGGAGCTGACCGCGGGCGGTGTGCTGAGATTCCAGATGACAGCGCAAAGCTAAGCCTTGCCTTCCAGGCAAGCCGATGCAGATACCGCCATCGTAGTGGATAACCAAGGCACGTTGGAGCGACATGCAGAGTCACACAAAGGGGAAGGCCCATGAGCATACTCCGCAAGCTGTCCACATGCATCGCCGTATGTACGCTTCTAATAATTCCTTCGGCCGATTCTCTTGCGCAGTCAGCGCAGGATCGCGCGGCTGAGGTCAATCCGTTCATCGGCACGGCGAACGGCGGCAATGTTTTCCCGGGCGCGACCCTGCCGTTCGGCATGGTACAGTTCAGCCCCGAGGCCACCCCCGTACGGCCGAAAGGCATGATCGCTGCGCCCGGGGGTTACGAGTACCGTGCAACAAATCTGCGTGGCTTCAGCCTTACCAACGTCGAGGGCTGGGGCTGCGCCGGCGGCTCCGGCGACGTGCCGCTCATGCCGATCACGGAGGCGCTGACCGTCTCGCCTTCAGAGGACTTCCGGCACACCTACGCGTCCGGCTTCAGCCATGCTGACGAACAGGCCGCACCCGGCAGCTACCGCGTTCTGCTCGCCAACGGTGTGGAGGTGCGTCTCTCCGCCGGCACACGTACCGGCATGGCGTCTTTCCGGTTCCCCGCGGGCAAACCCGCACGCCTGCTGTTCAGGACCTCCGATTCCGAAGCCGGTTCGACGGCGGCCACCACGGAGATCGACACGGCGACAGGAACAATCCGTGGATCTGTCACCAGCGGAAACTTCTGCGGTTATATCAACCAGGAAGATCGCCGACCCTACTACACGTTGTATTTTGTCGCGAAGCTCGATCGTCCAATCACGGAAACCGGGGCCTGGAAGGACACCGCGCTGCAACCCGGTGCTACCCGCGCCGAGGGCGGTACCGGCTTCGGTGCCAAGGGCTTCCCGGAGGCGGGTCACGGGTCGGGCGTATGGGCCGGCTTTGGCCAAGGAGGCGAACTTCACCTCCGCGTAGGTGTCTCTTACGTGAGCTCTCACAATGCTGCCGAAAACCTTGCCGCGGAGACAGAGGCGCACACCACCGTGGAGAGCATGGCCGCGCGGGCGCGGACCGCATGGAACAAGCGTTTGAACCAGATCGAGATCGAAGGCGGCACGGCGGACCAACGCACTGTCTTCACCACGGCGCTTTATCACGCGTTGCAGACCCCCACAACATACAGCGATGCCGATGGCGAATACCGCGGCATGGACGGCGACGTGCACCGCCTTGCCAAAGGGCAGGTCGTGCAATATGCAAACTTTTCCGGCTGGGATGTGTATCGCTCGCAGATGCAGCTGGTTACCTGGCTGGATTCAAGGACAGGTAGCGATATCGCCCAGAGCCTGCTCAATCAAGCGACGCAGGACGGTGGCCGATGGGATCGATGGACACACCTGCGCGGAGCCACCCATGTCATGAACGGCGATCCTGCCGCACCGGCGATAGCGGACATTTGGGCCTTCGGTGGCCGCGGCTTTGACGCGCACGCGGCTCTTGTATCGCTTGTCCATGCAGCCGAAGTTCCCACCAGGGAGGATCTGAGCGCAGCGGGTTGTCCGGTGGAGTGCGCCGGCGAGCGTCCGGGCCTCGACCAATACCTCAAGCTGCACTATATCCCCGTCGGTGCGCCAGCCTGGGGAGCAGCCGCCGATACGCTCGAAGACGTCACAGCGGACTTCGGAATCTATGCGTTGGCAGGCCATCTCGGCGCGGAAGACATCCAGCGCCGCTTCTTGAAGCGCGCTCAGTACTGGCGCAACATTTGGAACCCACAAGCAGCGTTCGATGGCGGCTACTTCATGGATCGCCGAGCCGACGGAACCTGGGCCACCCTCGACGAGGACCAGGATAATGACAGCGATCATAAAACGGTGCCGTTCACCCCAGCCAGCGAGGCGGGCTTTGTGGAGGGTACGGCGGCCCAATATGTGTGGATGGTACCCTTCAACGTCGCGGGGCTATTTGCGCAGATGGGCGGACGCGAAAAGGCCCTCGCCCGCCTCGACCGCTTTTTCTATGAGCAGGGTGCCCCGGCCGTGACCGATGCCGGTCCCCTTCATGCCGAACTCAACAATGAACCCTCCATCGAAACACCGTGGCTTTACGATTTCGCTGGCCAACCCTGGAAGACGCAGCAGTTAGTCCGCCAGGTGCTCAACACGCTCTGGATAAACGAGCCGAAAGGCATCCCGGGCAACGACGATCTGGGGGAGATGTCTTCATGGGCGGTCTTCGCCTTCATCGGAATGTACCCAGAAATTCCAGGGCGTGCCGAGTTCGTGCTTGCCAGCCCTACC
Source organism: uncultured Bryocella sp. (assembly GCA_964242585.1). GTDB lineage: Bacteria > Acidobacteriota > Terriglobia > Terriglobales > Acidobacteriaceae > Granulicella. The sequence goes on along the minus strand of CAXTBJ010000003.1, from coordinate 11,933 downwards.
TTCACGCGCGTCACCATCCATCGTCCCCAGGGAGACGTGCACATCGAGGCACCCGGAGCATCCCGGAGTGCGTTCTACGTGCGGTCGCTTACCGTCGATGGAACACCGAGTTCCCGCAGCTGGCTGCCCGAAGACTTCGCCCTGCACGGTGGAGAGCTTCGTTACGATCTGGTTTCAGAACCTTTCCCAGCCTGGGCGGCGGGAACGAATGATGCGCCGCCTTCCTTCGAAGCTCCTTAATTGTCGTTAGAGTGCGCGATTCTGAGACCGCTTTACCCACCAGGATCTTCGCCAGGCAATTATCTTTCCTGAGCTATCGATAAAGCTGGTCGGGCCGGCCGCTACAAAAGCAGATGGTTGCGCCGGGACAGGTCAATGGCAAACGAATCTCTGAACTTCAGCGTCATCCCGGCGATCTGCTCGAGCACAGGGCAAGCGCTTGCGCCAGCCCGAGTGGCACTATAGCCAAGCTACGCTTGACGAAGCGAACGGTCATTGAAGCCTGCCATGCGACGACCGCAGACCTCGGTCGATCCAGGGTAGGTATCCACCGCCACTGTCCGAAGCCGAATCGTTGGATTACGAGAAGCTCCATTCGACCGGTTTCTTACCGAAACTTGACACGATCAATGCTTCGCAATAGGCTTTGCAAACACAACAGTATTAGCCATATGTTCGTGGGATCGATCTCACTTGGCGTCACGCACGTAAATGTTGCGTCCCGGAGATGCGCTCCTGCCTGGAAACTGTCTGGATTGCGTTGTGACATGGATAAAGTAAGGAGTTTGAGTGAACAGTCGCTTGAACCGGATTGGAAACGTCATCAAGTCGTTAAAATGCTTAAGGCTTTTTACCGTCTTTACGCTACTACTCACACTTTGCTGTGTTTCGCCAAGAGCGCTGGCCCAGGCGCTTGCCGGAATCGGCGGAACGGTGACGGACTTAAGCGGCGCCATTGTCCCCGGGGCACGGGTCACTATAACCAACGACCAGACCAAGGTTACAAATCACGTGGTGACCACCACGTCGGGTTCGTATCGTGTGACCGATCTGGTTCCCGGAACCTATACCGTCAAGGTGCAGGGCGCGGGCTTCAGTCTCTTTGAAGTGAACGGCGTGCATGTGGATGTGGCCACGGTGGCTACCGCCAATGCGATGCTCCAAGCGGGTGCGGAAAATCAAACCGTGGAGGTCAACGCCCCGGCGATCACCCTGGAGACGACCCAACCGGAGTTGGGCACCACGATCGAGAACAAACTGGTGCAGGAATTGCCCGTCGAAATCAGCGGACGCGACCGGCAGATTGATTCATTTCTATTCCTTGCGCCCGGCGTTTCGGGCAGCGGCTTCAGTCACCGCATCGATGGTGGCGTGGATTTCCAGAACGAGGTCGTCTTCAACGGCATCACTGCGGTGCAGTCTGAAACGCAGGGTTACCAGACCAATATCAATCCGCCGTTTGAATTGATCGGTCAATACCAGGTGCTGCAGAACGTTTTTCCCGCGCAGTACGGCTTGGCGCAGGGCGTTGCGCAATACCAGTTCGCCTCCGGCACGAATACCCTGCACGGCGACATCTTTGAAATCCTGCGCAACAACTTCTTCGACGCACAAGGTGTTGTGGCGTTTCAAGATCCGCTCACGGGTAAAAACGAAGCACCCATCGACCATGAAAACAATTATGGCTTTTCCGTCGGCGGCCCCGTGTTCATCCCTAAGATCTACGACGGCCGCAACAAGACCTTTTTCTATGTCAGTGGCGACTTTTATCGGAATAACGCCGCCGTTACAGGGAACATCACGGTCCCGACCCAGGCGCAGCTGACGGGGAACTTCAGCGCATTTCCACAACCGATCTATGTGCCCTCCAGTGGCCTGATTGCCGGTTGTAACCCCGGCGCGTCACCCGGCCAGCAGTTTCCGGGCAATATTATTCCCGCAAGCTGCATCAGCGCCACGTCCAAATCTCTACTTTCGCTTGTTCCTGCGCCTACCGCATCCGCTTTCACAAACAACCTGACTTCGCAGATTCGCTCCATCCCCTCGATCCAGAACAATGTGGGCTTCAACATCGATCACCACATCTCTCAGAATCAATCGGTACACGTCAGCTACTGGCGGGACAGCTTCGTGTCATCATCGTTCGATCACGCGGGCTACTTCACGAATATCCTCTCCGCGCAAAAAAATGAGCCGACCCTCGGAACAGGTATTTTTGCCACCTATACGAATGCGCTCACACCGCACCTGGTCGTGACCGGTGGCATCGGCTGGCTGGGTGAGATCAATAATGAGCAGAATGCCCACTTCGGGGTGAACTTTCCCGCAGTAGCCGGCAGCGTCATCTTGCCGACGATTAATTTCCGCGGCTTCGATGCCCCCACGTCTTGGGGTGTGAACTCAAATGGCGAGACCAATTCCACCAACCGCAAGCTCGGCATCGGTATTGCCAACAACTGGCTCTACACCCATAGCCGCCATACCATTAACTTCGGTTTTGAGATCCGCCGTTCCTATCAGGACGATGATGAAAATCAGAACGCTGGCGGAGCTCTCAACTTCAGTCAACTCACCACGAGCAATGGCGACACGAATACAGGTGACGTTTTAAATGAAAACAACACCGGTAGCAGCTTCGCCAGTTATCTGCTGGGCACCGTGGACAATGCGAACCGGACGATCGCTTCGGAGAACAGGCTACGCAACTTCTATATCGCACCGTATGTCCAGGACGATATCAAGATCACCCCCAAACTGACCGTAAACGTAGGTATCCGCTGGGACATCGCGCGTCCCTTTACGGACGGCACACCCAACAACATCGTCTTCTTCAATGCCGCCACAGCGGACACGCAGGCGATCAATCCCTTGACCGGTACACCGCTCCTCGGCGGGGCTCAGGTGCTCGGTACCTGCTCCTACTGTTCCGGATATAACCACGCCTCCGTACATTGGCATGAGTTCAGCCCAAGGTTAGGGACCGCATACCAAATTAACTCCAAGACCGTGGTGCTTGCGGGTTTTTCGTTGAATCATCTCGACGGGGGTGCCTTCGAGTACGGCACCAACAAGACGGCCGTGAACTATGGCAATGACTTAAGCGGCATTGTCAACGTGCCTTCGTTCAATACAAATGTGCCCGCGTACGGCAACTGGGATACCCGAGTTCTGCCACTTCCTGCGGCAACAGCTTTCACCCCTGGTTTGTTAAACGGTCAAGGAATTTTCTCCTTTACCCAGAATGCTCCCGGTCTGCCCTACACGATGAACTATAACGCGGGCATACAGCGGGAGTTGCCCGGCAACACGCTGCTGAGCTTGTCATACGTCGGCAACAAGTCGCTGCATCTACCCTCCAAACTAAACAACCCGGATCAACTCACGCTGGGCACCCTGAATTCCCTTTGCCCGAACAATGCAACAAACTGCGTGCTGGGCCAGGCATTTACCTCGGCACCGGCGCAGGCCGTCCTACAAAAGGCCGGATATGGTCAATCGGGAGGCTACTACACACCTTATGCCAATTTTGTGAATGACTTTGGAACGGGTGCTGAGTTGCAGCAGGCGCTTCGGCCCTTTCCGCAGTATGGCAGCGTAACCAACGATTTTGAAAATGCCGGTTTCGACGTGTACAACGCCTTGCAGGTTCAGGGGCAGAGACGCTTCACGAACGGGCTAACGTATCTGGTTTCGTATACGCTCTCCAAAACGATGTCCAACACGGATTCGGGCTTCGGCACATTCAATGGCGGTGCCGTAAACACCTATAACCAGGCAGCTGAGTACGCTATTGCGTCCAATGATCAAACCAATCTGATCAACATCAGCACCGTATACGAACTGCCCATCGGTCCCGGCAAGGCACTCTTAAATTCCAAGAATGCTGCCAATCGTCTGATCACCGGCGGCTGGCAGGTGAGTGGCATCTTCCAATACGGCACCGGAACTCCCATCGGTCTCGGCGCGAACGGCAACCCACTCGACGGGTATACCGGCAATCGGCCGAACTTGGTACCTGGCCAACCATTGGATCTGAACTGGAACAATTACTACAAAGGCCTGCCCGTCATTAATGCGAAAGCCTTCTCCGATCCCGGTCTCTGGGCAATTGGGAATGCTCCTCGTAACATCAGCGCTCTTCGCGGACAATGGAACCAAAATGAAAACGTTGCTTTGGCCAAGCATTTCAACTTCACGGAGCAGTTCAGCGGAGAAATCCGCATGGAGTACTACAACATTCTTAATCGAGTCGTCGTTTCCACCAGCATCGATAACAACGTAAGCGATGGTAATTTCGGTACCGATTCTCTGGGCGGACCTTCACAGACAAACACACAAAGACAGGGACAGCTTACGGTGAAATTAAACTTCTGACCCTATCCTGAGCGCTTAAGAGGCTGGAGCTGAGCTCCAGCCTCTCTTTATTCAACCTTCGTCCGCTTCCCACGGCAAGACCAAGTCTCTACACTGGCAATATGATGTTCGAGTGGCTTTTGTCCGCTTCACTGCTGGTACATGGCAGCGGATTTGGGCAGAGCGGGCAAACATCCGTTTCGCCTGGATCTGGTATCGGCGCACTCTTGCAACAAGCCCACACCCTGCTTGAGGCAAACCAGCCGGTCAAAGCTGAGACCTATGTCCGGCAAGCCCTGCAACAGGAACCGACCTCCGCGGAGGCTCATTTTCTGCTCGGCTACACCCTGTTTCGCGAAATCCAGAAGCAGGATAACGGTGCCGCAACATCTTCAGCGTTCTCCGCCGACGAAATATCGTCTACGTCGAAAACAGCACGTGACGGCAGGGCACGTGCTTCCCTCGGGGAGTACAGCGCCGGTGCAAAATACCGCGTTCCCAATGCGTTCGACCTGAAGATCGTGGCGTTGGACTACATCCTTCTTGAGGACTACCCGGATGCGGAGAAGTGGCTTGAGAAGTCACTAAGTTGGGTCCCCAATGACGTGCAAGCACGGTACTATCTTGGACGTATTGCGTACAAAGAGGCCAAGTATCAGAAGGCAGTGGAGGCGTTTCGCCAAGTGCTGAGCGTGAACCCGCAAACCATTGATCCACAGAAGGTAGAGGCCGAGGACAATCTTGGCCTGGCCCTTGAGCGATTGGGCCAGACGGCGGAGGCCACCAGCGCCTATGAGCTGGCGATCTCCTGGGCCGAGGCCACCCATGGCGCGAATGATGGTCCGTGGATTGATCTGGGTAGTCTGCTGGTAGAACAGCAACACGCGGAAGCGGCGCTGCCGTATTTGGGGCGCGCCGCGGCACTCACACCGACAGATGTTCGCATCCACGAGCAAGCGGCTGCGGCGTATCGCCAATTGGGGCGTTGGCGTGAGGTACAGCTTGAATTAGAGCAGGCGGTCGGACTCGCACCGAAAGCAGCTTCGTTGCACTTCCTGCTGGGACAGGCATACCAGAAGAATGGTTTACCTGAGAAGGCAAGCGCACAATTCAAAATGGCTGCTGCGTTGCACATGGAAGCTGCGGCGGCGGAGGTGAGTGCGCATCATTGAGGAGTAGTTGTCGGGGTATCGGCTGCTTCTTTGGCGCCCAGCACAACCTGGGCCTGCGCGGCCTTGTTATCGCGCGCCGCGGCTTCCAGCTTGGCATAGACTGCCATTTCCTGCGCCGCAGCTTGCGCTTGGCCGGTAGCTTTGTAAGCACGGGCCAGGAAGAAGTGCGAGGTCCGGTCATTGGGATCGCGTTCAATCACGCCCTTCAGGTAGGTGATCGCATCTGGGTACCTTTGCAGCTGCACCAATGCCTGACCGCGATCGACCTGCCCCAATTCCATGAACGGGCATAAGGACAGTGCCTTCTCAAGCTCTTCCAGGGCCGGCTGTGGCTGCTGCTGATGCAGAAGAATGTCACCGATGTCGGCGTGGGCATTGCAGTTGGCGGGATCGAGGCTGAGTTCGGCGCGCAGTTCCCGTAAGGCGGGTGCCCACTGCGAGGTCTCCCAATACACCACGCCGAGCCGGAGGTGCGTGCCTGGAGCGTTCGGGGCCATGTTGACCGCCTTGCCGTACTCCGCGATTGCACCATCGTAGTTCTTCATGTCCTCCATCATCTCGCCGGACATTTCATGAACGAGCACGGAGTTGGGATTGATAGCGTTCATGCGGGTTAAAGCCTCTTCCGAGGACTGCATGTAGGTCTGCCCGAGTAGATACCAGATCTCCTGATTTCCCGGCTCGCGCTTGGATAATCTCCGTAGGTGCTCGGCTGCAGGCTCCAAAGCTTTCATGCGCAGCAGAACCTGCGCTAGGAGTAACTCGGCGTGCTCATCGTTGGCGTTTTCTCTAACAGCCGTCTCTAGTGCAGTGCGCGCATCGGCCAGGTCACTCACTTGGTAGTATGCGATGCCCAACAATGCTGCGGAGGATGGAAGTTTTGGGTCGATCTCGCGGCTGCGCTTGAGAACCGCAATGGCCTGCCCATACTGGCGCGTTTGCTCGTACAAGAGGCCAAGGTTGTTATAGGCGGCAGCGAGGCGAGGTGATACTTGGATAAGTCTTTGGTACCTGTCGATTGCGGTCGCGAGATCGCCAGCAGCCTGCGCCGCCTTCGCTTCTGCATATAGGTGATCCACCTCCGGACTGCTCTGGCAGAGCGATTTCGGTATGAGCACAACCCAACAGAAAGCTAACAACAAACATCGTAACCATGAAAACTCAACGCTGAACTTGCGGAACCGGGGCTGTGGCAGTCTCATCTCTCCTCCAAGTTGCTTGCCTGTTCCCTCAAAGAAACGGAGGCAAATTGGCCGGGCTGAAAATAGTCGCCGCGGGACATGCGTTGCAAGGTCGGCAGCGCTACAACTGCTTCCCATAACTCTAAATCCAGTGCAGGTCCGTTGTCGCTGCCGTTCCTCTTCGCAGGAGGATGAGCAGCCTGGGACGTGAGAAACTAGAACCTGGGTACTTGCATGGGGATCAGCCTCATTGGGCTTGTGTTTACGGGTCTCCTCTTGCCGTCTGGATTAATGCTGCACGGCCAGGTGCCTGTCGCGGCGTCGCCCCCCAGCAGTCCGGCAGCAAAAGGCCCCATCCTGCCCGGAAATTTCCTGGATACAACGAAGGCCAGCGGAGTGAATTTCATCGGGGTCGCTTCGCACACCAGTCACAAATACCTGCTGGAGACTATGGGTTCTGGTGTAGCTGTCTTTGATTTCGATAACGACGGGCGGCTTGATTTGTTCTTTGTGAATGGAGCATCCCTAAGTGACCCCATGACCAAAGGCGCTGTACCGCAGAAGACCTCACCCAAGGAATGGAATCGTCTTTATCACCAACGGCGCGACGGCACCTTTGAGGATGTAACCGAAAAAGCCGGGTTGCAGGGTGTCGGGTACGGTATGGGGGTGGCCGTTGGAGACTTCGACAACGATGGATTTGAAGACCTTTATGTAACAGCCTATGGGGGCAACCGCCTCTACAGGAATAACGGCAACGGTACGTTCAGTGACGTTACCGCCAAGTCCGGCACCGGGGGCGATCTCAGTCCGGGGAACTCCTGGTCAACCGGCGCAGCTTGGATCGACCTTGATAATGACGGGCTTCTCGACCTTGTTGTGCTTCGTTACGTGCAATGGAATTTTGAAGACGTGTGGTGCGGGGAGCATCGTGAAGGCTACCGTTCTTATTGCCACCCTGACATTTTTCCTGCCATCAGCCCCCTGGTCTACCACAACAACGGCGATGGTACATTCACCGAGGAGGCCGCCAAGCTGGGTTTGGCAACGCCGGGTAAAGGTCTGGGTATCGCCTTTGCAGATTTTGATCGCGACGGCAAGACCGATATCGCGATTGCTAATGATTCCATGCCCGAATTTCTGTATCACAACAAGGGTGACGGCACCTTTGAGGAGAACGGCCTACTTGCGGAGATCGCGGTAGATGGCGACGGACGCACGTATGCCGGTATGGGCATCGATTTTCAGGACTATAACAATGACGGGCTGCCTGATCTTGTGATCACGAATTTAGCCAACCAGAAATATGCTCTTTATCGCAATAACGGTGACGGCTCATTCACGTATGACACGTATATGTCGGGGGTCGGGGCATTGTCGTTACTGCACTCCGGATGGGGCATCCGGTTTCTGGATTATGATAACGACGGCCAGAAGGACCTGCTCATTGCTCAAGGGCACGATCTGGACACCGTGGAACTGAACTACCCGCAACTGCACTACAAGGAGCCTATGCTGCTGGCGCGCAATATGGGTGAAGGCACCTATGTCGATGTGTCGAAGCAGTCCGGGGCTGTTTTCACGGAGCGCTGGGTCAGCCGCGGCATGGCAGTGGGAGATCTTGATAATGACGGCCGATTGGATGCCGTTGTTGCCACGAACAACGGTCCGGCACATGTTCTGCGCAACGAGACAGTTACCACGAATCACTGGTTAACACTTTACTTGGTTGGTCATAAGAGTAATCGGGACGCCATCGGCGCGGAGATCAAGATCACCACACCCGCTGGGGCGCAGTTCTGGACCGTTTCCACGGCGGGAAGTTATCTTTCTTCCAACGACAAGCGCGCTCATTTCGGGTTAGGCAGCAGCATTGAAGCTACTTCGGTCGAAATTCATTGGCCCAGTGGTACTCGCCAAGTACTTTCGCATGTGCATGGAGATCAGGTTGTACGGATCGAAGAGCCCGGCCCAGTCACAGATAACTATTCGCCTAAGGACTAGGTTTAGTTCATGAAAAAGAGATCGTCGGTAGATACTATGCAAGCTTAGCGTCTGGTTGGTGATCCTCGAAAACCCGCCGCAGTTCACGCTTTACAATATCCAGGTGCTCGTCCCTCTCTGAAGAGAGAAACTGCTCGCTACAAGCCAGGTCGAGGAGATTTCGCTGCCACTCCCATTGGGTTGTTGATCTCATTGGGTTGTTGATCTCGTGTGCGATGGAGCTGGCCAGCTTGCCGACGGCGGCCAGCTTCTCGCTCTGAATCAGTGTCTCTTGGGCGAGTTTCTGCTCGGTGATGTCGTGACCTTGGGTGACGACGCCTTACACCGGCCTCTCAGGGCAAAGTCAGTACATGCTGGATTGGAAATACAGATCGCCGGCGAGCTCTAGAATGCATTCACATATAGCCTTCTTTGTGATTTCTGGGATCTATCTCACGGCGCCTTCATCAGTGGCCATCAGTGACTCCGGCGAGGACTGCCAATCTGAACTCGGGGGCATTTTGTGCAATGGACTGATCAAAATCTATATCCATTCCATAGATGTAACGCCCAATCTCCAAGCATTGACCAGTTTCACGATGTGTCCGTCCCTGCATATCATTTTCAAAAGCTGCAATCGCGGTTGTAACGTCAGCTCCAGAATCTGACGTTAAGGCCTCCGCCAGGCAGAGGGCATCGAGCATCGCGAGATTGACTCCCTTGCCCGTGAAGGGCGGCATGACATGGGCAGAATCGCCGATCATCGTGACGCCAAGCCGCGTCTGCCAGTTATAGCTCGGGGGCATCACAGACAGGGGCCAGCGATGGAAGTCGCCATCTACCTGTGTCACCATCTCGAGCAACTTCGAAGGCCACCGCTGATAAGCGACTTTGATAGATCGTAGAACAGCCTCTGTGTCGTTCAGCGTAAACCCCTCGGACTTCGGCCATTCCTCGCCGACTGTCATGGAGTAGTAAAGGAGGATGAGATCCCTGTTGCATCTCTGAATGAAAACGGTTTGATCGTGGCCGGCGAACATCACAGAGCCTTCGCCCAGCAACTCAGACAGTTCAGAATCGCGCCAGAGCTCTTTGCGAAGGACGGCGGCAAGCATCGTCATTCCAAGAGCGCGGGGGCGAATGGAGGTAAGGAGGAGTCTGACCCGTGAGCCCACTCCGTCGGCACCAACGACCAGATCGGCTGTGAAAGGATCTTTATCTGCAAACTCCAAACGCCACTGTCCAGCTCCAACAGGAACCACGTCTTTCACCTGGTGACCCCAGGCCACAGTGCTGGGCTCAAGAGAATCGAGCAGCAGTTGCCGCAGGTCGCCACGATCAATCTCCGGACCGGCTTCCTCGTGCGTTCCGGCTTCGCCAGCCGGATGTGGCCTGCCTTCAGGAGTCAGCATCTTGAACGCCTTCGCTTCGCTGCGTGAGAATTGCTCGAAAACTTTCGTGAGGCCAGCTGCATTTACCGCCCTTTGGCCGGCGTCCTTGCGCAAGTCCAGACTGCCGCCTTGCGGACGAGCCGTGGGCGATACATCCCGCTCAAAGACCTGCACCGACATACCGCGAATCTGCAATAGCCGCGCCAATGTCGCACCCGCAGGTCCGGCCCCGACGATTGCAACCTTACCTTGACTCTGAAGTTCTTGACATGTCACGAAGGGAGCTCCTTTGCGGAAGTACCGCACTGAAACAAACCATACATGTCGCAAATGTTTGTTAAAAGGCATAGTTCGATGCATATACTGTTATCGTGAATCTTCATCAGATAAAGGTGTTTCTCACGGTCACGGACACTCTGCACTTTGGGTATGCAGCGCAGCAGCTCGGTGTTACACAGCCGTCCATCAGCCGCGTGCTGGCAGGACTTGAGCGTCAGGTAGGGAAAGATCTGTTTGATCGCACCTCTCGCTCGATGCGCCTCACAGCAGCCGGCCAAGCCTTTGTTGAGCCCGCACGGCTGATGCTCCGTCACGGCGAGGCAGCCTTACGGGCTGCGAACAGCGGAGTGGAGGGAGGCATCGAGACGCTTCGCGTGGGCCTGATGATCGGGTCAGCTCAACCTGCCGTCGGTACTCTCATTCGCAGGTTTAAAGATCTGCATCCCGAGACGTTGGTCAGTCTTCACAAAGCCGACGAAAACACACTTGGCAAGCAACTCACTAGCGGAGAGGTGGACGTGGTTGTAGCTTGGGAGGCATCTATCCCGATCGGTCTGTACCGGAAACCATTAGCAAGGGTGCCGATGATGTTCGTTGTTCCGGCAGGCCACCGTCTGGCTCGAAAGAAAGCGATTAGCCTGAGCGACGTTGCCGATGAGCCGATCATCCTGCCCGCTCGCGAATCCCAGCCAATCATCTATCAGACCTACTGCAAGATGGTCAGGAAAGCTGGTTTTGAGCCGATTGTTTCGATTGACGTCCTGACGATTGACGATTTGCTGGCGGTTGTTGCCGCCGGGATCGGGATTGGCAATGCTCCGATCGTGCCAGGATTGCGATACCCCGGTATTGTTCTGCGACCAAACGCGCCTGAATACATGCTGCACTATGAACTCACCTGGGTGGACCAAAGACCGGCAGTTCGCGATCTACTCGCCCTACTAAAAGGTTAACGGTGTCTTTCGGCAAGCTGAAACGCATCGGGCGCTGCGAGAACGGCGCAGGTGCTCGCGCCGAGAATAAAGACTTGCAATCCGTCAGAGTAGAGGGGAAGCGGGCGCGTTCTTGCACAATGAAAGGCGAGGTGCTTAACCCTAAGCGGCTAAGGCTTTAAGGCTCTAATAGCATCTGGTCTACACTCTTCCAGCCCGTTATTGCCATGCTTTAAAGCTGTGGATCAAAAACGGCTCTGTCATCTTCCAGTGGTTTGTTCGCAACCGCTGTTTCCGCTTCAGCAGGGAGACTGGCGACCGGAACAGCAGTCACGAAGATGTAACACATCGAGATGGACCTCATAGGTGAATTCGGCGAGTACCCCATCGGATGCGCTCGACAAGTTTGTTCTCGCATCCAACCCCGACGCTCGCGTCGCGCTACTGCTAGGACCGGGTCAAAGCCCAGTCTTACACGAGCGTCCGGAATGCGGTGAGCTCGGTGCCCTGATGTTGATGAAGGGAGGAGAGGAAAAGCGCAGTTTGCGGATTTGCCATAAACCACCACAAAATTTGTGGCGTGCAATCTGTAAGTTGTTGATTTGATGGTGGGCACAGCAGGATTCGAACCTACGACTTCCA
>CAXTBJ010000002.1:79448-86018 GCA_964242585.1 uncultured Bryocella sp. | reverse complement strand
GGTTTGCCATTATCCAAAGTCTCCAGCACCGCCAGCTTGCGCGCATGCTTCTGCACCCCCCGCGCCAGCGCATACAGGTACCGCGCCCGTTGGTGCCCCGTCAGCGCCTGCCACCCCGGCAGCGCCCGCCGCGCCGCCCTCACCGCAAGGTCCACCTCCGCGTTTCCCGCCTGGGCCACCGTCGCCAGCAGCTCGCCCGTCGCCGGGTTCCGCGTCTCAAACGTGCCGTCCCCTTCGCTATTGTCGACAGGCCCATCCGGCACCGTCCAGGTGTTATCGCAGAAGCTGCCCACCCTGCGCCCGCGCCTCTCAAGCCAGCGTTCTACCTCGCCCGCATCCTCAGGTGCCGGCCCGTACTCCATCGACTCGAACTTCTCCATAATGCCGCTCGCCATCGCCAACCCTTGCCGCTCGGCAGCCGTTCCGCCGAGCCTTCCTCAGACCGCTCCATGGTACCGCCAGGCGTGGAAGGCACCGAACACCTCGAAGGGACAACGGGCACCGAGCAGGTCTTTCTGGCGGCCAAGGGATGAACGTCTCGGTCAGCCGATCATGAGAACGTAACTGTTTGTGATTCCTTTCGGGTGATTTTGCAAAAACAGCGAAGATCGTGCTTTCGGGTGACGCAATTACGGCAGCAGGCCCAACTCCTTGCCGCGCAGGACAGCCTGGGTGCGGCGGGCAGCTCCCAGCTTGTCGAAGGTACGCGCACAGTGGGTTTTAACGGTGTTCTCGGAGACGAAAAGCTGCGCGGCGATCTCGCGATTGCTGAAGCCGCCGGCGATGAGGGTGAGAATCTCAAGCTCGCGGACAGTGATGCCGAGAGCCTGCTGCTGGGCCGTGTTGAGAGCGAAGGGTTCGAGCGCGGGGGCTTGCGCGGGCACAAAGACTTCCTTTACCACGACGGTTTCACGAATGGTTTCGCGTCTGCGCGTGATCCGGAGGCCGAGCCAGATGCCGAAGCTCGCGAAGAGGAGGGCAATCAGCGCGCTGTAGAGCTCGACGGAGTGCTCGACGACGACAAAGCGGTATTCGGTGTACCGGAGAGTGGCAATGAGGAGGCCGCCGGCAAGACCGAAGATGAGGACGTGCCGCTTCATGCTCTGTTTGGGTAAATATATCCCTGGCTTATACCTGAAGCGTCCCTACCGAGTACCCGCCCCGTCCAGCGTCACCCCGGAAAACACCACCGTCTGCAGTGCCTTCACATTGTGCGACCCCACGCCGAGCCCCACATAGACCGGATCGTGCATCGGCACCGTGATGGAGGCGGGCTCACCCAGGCGTCCGTTCGCCAGCACGGCCTGCGCCGTGAACCGGTCGCCCTTGCGTTCCACGCGGAGCCGCACAGGGCCGTGCTCGGGCAACAGCACGTCCTTGGTTTCGCCGTTCTCCACCGTGCGGTACTGGAGCGTGATGTGCCCGTCGCCGTGAATGGCAATATCGGCATACGGTGCGCCCGGGGCGAGGCTCCCCCGAAACATCAGCACGCCCTTGGCGATGGGGTAGGCCAGCGGCTGCGTGAAGACCGCCTCGGCTGCCAGGCTGCCGTCGCCCGACATCGGCCGCCACGTGTAGCTGAACGCGTCCGCCGTGCCCCAGATATCCGCGCCGCCGCCGCTCACCCGATAGCTCTTGGTCGCTGGATCGAAGCTTGTCGTCCCCGGCTGCGTCACGCCGATATCGGACCGCCCCGTAAACAGCCCCAATCCGCCCGCCGCCGCCACCTGCGCCGCCCCCAACCGCGGTGCCATTGCCAGTACCGTCGCCAGTCCCCCCGCCAGTCCCCCCGCCAGCACACCGAAGACCCCCAAACGCCGCAAACCCCAACCACGCCGCACTTCTTCCATAGCCGACCACTATAGAGGACGCCTCACGCCCTCGTCCTCACGCCATCCCATGCCGATACCCCGCCGAGTACCGCCCTGTCACGAAGTGTTCCAGCTGCCGCTCGATATCGTTCAGCATCGAGCTCGCCCCAAACCGAAACAGGCTCGGCTCCAGCCACGCCCGCCCCAGCTCATCCTTCATCACACTCAGCCAATCCAGCGCCTGCTTCGCCGTCTTGATCCCACCCGCCGGCTTGAACCCGACCGCCATGCCCGTCCGCTCCGCGTGCTCGCGCAGCGCGCGCACCATAACAAGCGACACCGGCAGCGTGGCGTTTACCGCCTCCTTACCCGTCGAGGTCTTGATGAAATCCGCCCCCGCCATCATCGCCACATGCGACGCCCGCGCCACATTCCGCAGCGTCAGCAGGTCGCCCGTGCCCAGGATCGCCTTCATATGCGCCGGCCCGCACGCCTCCTTGAAGGCTGCGATCTCGTCATACAGCGCCGTCCACTCGCCGTTGAACACATGCGCCCGTGTGATCACGATATCGATCTCGCGCGCACCCGCGGCCACGCTGCGCCGGATCTCCTCCACCCGCGTCTCCAGCGGCGACAGGCCCGCCGGAAAACCCGTGCTCACCGCCGCCACGGGAATGTCCGATCCCTCCAGCGCCCGCACCGCCGTCTCAACGAACGCGTGATACACACACACCGCGCCCACCGTCAGCCCGCGCCGTCGCTGATCCGGCGGCCCGGACGCAAGCTCCTCGATCCCCAGCGCCGTCACCAGACGGTCCGCCAGCGGCCGGCGTGCCTTCGCACACAGCCGCCGCACCCGTTCCGCCGAGTCGTCGCCCGAGAGCGTCGTCAGATCCATGCACGCGATCGCCCGCACCAGCCACGCCGCCTGCCACTGCCCCTTCACGCTCCGCCGCGCACCCACCTGCGCCGCCCGCCGCTCGGTCGCCGAGGTGTTCACCCGCACCTCTTCCACCACACCCAGATCCAGCGGCGTCCGCCGGTTCGGCTCCAGAACGCGCCCATACAACGTCACCGAGGTCGCCGCCGACCCCACGCCATGCGTCTCCACCACGGCAGGCTCTCCGACCAAGGACATACCCCTCCTATCCCCCAAATGGAAATCTACAACACCGTCATCGCAGCGTGGCTCCCATTACGGCTTTCCTCCGGTCAAGAGGAACACTTCAAATCCGCAGGGGTCTGCTTCGCCCTTAAGATCGCCTTTCGAGACACATGTCCTACGGCGCGCCTGCCGCCTCATCCCCGATGCGTAACGCCGCGATCCGGCCACTCAACTCCGCCTCCGCCGCGGCACGCTGGTCCTGCAACCCCGCCAGCTCCTTCCGCAGACTCGCCAACGCATCCTCCTGCGCATTCAGCTCCGCCGTGTACCGCCGCGCCAGCGACCGCTCCTCCGCCGACCCCTTGAGCGCCTGCAGGTTCTCTCGCACCCGCTTGCCGTCCTCCACCACCGTGTTGATCTTCGTCTGCTCCTCGGCGATCCGGCCGTCCAGCGCGGCGATCGCGCGCTGCGCCGCAAACACCGGCTCCAGTTGCGCCAGCACCGCCGGGTCGGCGTGGTTGTTGCGCAGGTACACCGTCAACTGCGCCTCATTCGTTTCGGCCAGCCGAAACAGCTCATCCACCGTGCGCCGCTGTGAAACCTTCAGCGTCTCCGCCCCATGCGCCGCCACCGTCACCCGAAACCGGTATGCCGCCGGTGTGGTCTCCGCCGGCTTCGACCCCGCATCGAGCGTCCATTCCGGTCGCCGCGCCTCCTCCACGACCACCGTGCGCGGCTCCGGCGCCGCGTTCGATACCGTATAGCTCACCTCCGCGACCTCGGTGTTTGCCGCCCGCAGCACCCCCTTGTTCACCGAAACCGTGCTGATCCGCCGCGTCTCCCGCTGCCGCTCCGGCATCACGCGCACGGCCTCATCCGCCGCATACGAAAGCAGCCGCCGCTCGCCGGGATGGATCGGGTCGAGCAAACCCTCCCCCGCGAACCCACCGTCCTCCACCACCGAAAACGATCCCCGATCCAGCGTCAGTGCCGAGCTGTTCGTCACCCAAAGCGCTCGCAGCGGCCGCGCGTCGCCCGCCGACCACAACGTCACGTGCTCAACCGGTACCCCCACCTGCAAAATTGGCACCAGCGCCGACCCGTTGCGCGGAATCGTCACCGGTTCGGCGATCGTGTAACTGAAAAAGTCGTCGAACGCCTTGGTCGTGGTGTCCGGCATAACTGAAAGACTCGCCCGTTCCTCATAGGACAGGTAGGGTATTGACGGATGAGGCGGCGGAGGCGGTCCAGTGTCCTTGATCGGATTTGTAATGCGCCTGCCATACACTGCACCGCCCATGGACCCACCGACCCCCGATCCGATACCTTTACCTTCACCGGTTCCGGTCGGCGAACCGAAAAGCGATGTAGAAATGCCCGCTGCCGTACTTATTGTGTCCGCGTTGGCCATGGGAGCCGCCGTCGCCGACTCATGCGTCTGCGGGGTCAACTGCGCGTTCTCCGCGATCGGCACCTCCGGCCGCCGATCGTAGATCGGCTGCGCCAGCGGCTGTACGAAGCTCTGCGGACTGCCCGCGATCAGCGACAGCTGCACCCCGTTCCAATCCTCGCCGGTCGTGTTATCCACCACCGAGTACCCCTGCAGCGTGGCCATGGCGTCTGCTGCGATCCCACCCCCCGTCAGCAGCAGCCGGTACGTCGACTTCCACAGCGGCACCTCGGACAAAAACGACACCCGCAGCTCCCTCGTGCCCGTCCCGCGGTCGGTCAGCGTCAGGTGCCGTATCCCTGCGTCACGGGCATCTCGTTCCTCGCGCCCGTGGCCTTTTCCGGCCTGCCGGATCGCGTGGACTGGGCCGGTGTGTGCCCGGCAGAAGTTTGGGCACGCATCCCGGAGAAGGGCAGCGCCAGCCAACAAACAGCAACGACAAAGGGCAGGGCAGCGCGGGCAGGCAGACTTTGCATCGGGGCTCCAAACGGCTAGCAACTTACCTGTGGGTGCAGATTCTTGCTGCTTGTTGTCATTCCCGAAGCAGGGTTCCCATCGAGTGTTTTGCTCGATAGGGTGGGAAAGGCAATCTGCGTTTTCATTGGAGCCGCAGATCCATTTCGTGCACATTGCATGGTCCGGGTCACTCATAGTAGTGGGCGATTTCTCTAACCCTATAGACCCCGCCCACCCCGCTTTTGTACCCGGCATGGCGAGGAATCTTCCCGCAGCCGGGAATCTTCAAAGCTCACCGCAGGTTCTCTCTGCCGGCGTCATCTCATGGATGTGCCCCCGCCTCCCAAGCCGCGTGTCCTCGTCACCCGCGCCCTGGGGCAGGGCTCCGCCCTGGCCGATCAGCTGCGCGCCCTGGGTGCCGAACCGATCCTCATCCCCGCCATCGAGCTGGCGCCGCCAACCTCCTACGCCGCGCTCGACACCGCGCTCACTGCCCTCGACACCTTCCATTGGCTCCTGTTCACCAGCGCCAACGCCGTCGAAGCCTTCGCTCAACGCCTCCCCCGGTTCTCACCCCATTCTCCGACAGCCCCACCGTCGAACCTGGAGTCCCCGGCAGCTTGGTGCTGGGGTGGTAAGGGTGGGGTGCTCTCCGCCGAGACCCAGGAAGCTTTCTACCAGGGAGCCTCCGAGTCGCCTGAACCCCGGGTGCCCTCCTCCGAACCACAGCCAAACCACTCACCGAAAATCGCCGCCATCGGCCAAGGCACCGCCCGCGCCCTCGGTGCCATCGGCCTGATCCCGGAGCTCGTCCCCCCGCAAGCGGTCGCCGAATCACTCACCGCCGCGCTGCTCCCCAACGCCCGCCGGCTCGACGGCACCCCCACCCGCTTCCTGCTGATCCGCGCCGAGGAGGCCCGCGAAGTCCTCCCCGACACCCTGCGCCGCGCCGGCGCCGAGGTCACGATAGCCCCCGCCTACCGCACGGTCATCCCCACGGCCTCCATCCAACGAATCCAAGAACTCTTCACCGTCCAAGAACCTTTCACCATCCAGGCACCGTCCACCGCCGCACCCGAAGCGCCCCTACTTCGGTTGCCCCATTCTTCGACAGCTCCACCGTCGAAGGGTGGGGTGCTCTCCGCGGAAGCGCCCCTACCGCCTCCGCGGCAAGGCCCGGTAGACGCGATCACCTTCACCAGCACGTCCACCGCGCGTAACCTGGTCGCCCTCTGCGCAGCCGCCGGCGTCCAGCCTCCCAGTGGAGCCTTGCGCATCTCGATAGGCCCCATCACCAGCCAAACTCTCAGGGAACTAGGCCTCCCGCCCCACGCCGAAGCCGCCGAGGCCACCGTCCCCGCTCTCGCAAGGGCAACCCTCGAAGCCCTGCAGCAGCAACAGCGACTCCCCGAGGAGGGCTGACTTACCCTGCCATTGCCGCTCCCCTGGCCCCTTCGTTTATTGTCATTCCCGAAGGGAACCTGCATTTGCCGCTACTGTTGCGTTTGCATTTGCTGTTGTCGCTGCTATTGCGTTTGCCGTTGCCGCTGCCTTTCTTTCTGTCATTCCCGAAGGGAATCTGCGTTTGTCGCTGTCGCTGTCGCTGTCGCTGCCGCTGCTGTTGCTGTCGCGTTTGCCGTTGCCTTTCTTTCTGTCATTCCCGAAGGGAATCTGCGTTTGCCGCTGCCGCTGCCGCTGCCGCTGCTGTTGCTGTCGCGTTTGCCGTTGCCTTTCTTTCTGTCATTCCC
>CAXTBJ010000002.1:78238-79348 GCA_964242585.1 uncultured Bryocella sp. | reverse complement strand
TCGCGTTTGCCGTTGCCTTTCTTTCTGTCATTCCCGAAGGGAATCTGCGTTTGCCCTTCTCACTAAAATCCGAAGCTGGGTAAAAAGCCAGGACTCCGCCGCGCAGCCAGCACACCGCCAAGAATCCATAACCTCCCTGCACAACAACCGGCAAGATCCATCTATCCTGCAATCAAGCACGCAGGTTGGTTCGGCCGGAATCGACCAAGAAGAGGGGGCTGACCTCCAAAGAGAGGTCTTACTTCATTAGATTGAAGACTTTAAGCAAAAAGTCCGGGGGGGGGGGGGAGGCCACCCTAATGCGAACTCCACGTCTTGTCTCCGGAGTTGCACTCCGTCTCCAGCGCGCACGCCGCACACCGCGGCTTGCGCGCCACGCAGACGCGCCGCCCGTGGTGGATCAGCTCATGCGAGAAGTCGATCCATCGGTCCTGCGGCAGAATCTTCTGCAGACCCTGCTCCACCTTCACCGGTTCCGTGTGCTTGGTAAGCTCCAGCCGCCGCGAGAGCCGCAGCACATGCGTGTCCACCACCACGCCGGAAGCGAGGCCGTACCACGAACCCAGCACCACATTGGCCGTCTTGCGCGCCACCCCGGGCAGTTCGAGCATCGCCTCCATGGTCTGCGGCACCTCGCCGCCGAACCGTTCGGTCACGACGCGCGCCGCGCCCATGATGCTCTTGGTCTTTGCCCGGTAGAAGCCCGTCCGGTGGATGAGCTCCTCGACCGCTGCCGGATTGGCCTCAGCCAGCGCCCGCGGCGTAGGGAACTGCCGAAACAGCTCCGGCGTGGCCAGATTGACGCCCGCGTCCGTGCTCTGGGCTGACAGGATCGTGGCGACCGTCAACTCCCAGGCGCTGCTGTGCGTTAACGCGCACACGGCATCGGGATAGGCCTGGCGCAACGCATCCAGAATCGCCGCAAGGCGCTCCGGAGCCAGCGGCTTTGCCGTGGCAGCTCGCTTGCGGCCCTTCCCCGGCTTGGCTTTCGCGGCCACCGGTTCGGCGGCCGCGATGCTACGCGCCTTCGCCGGGGAAGCGGCCCGCGCACGAGCCCGTTTCACCGGCACCGAGCTCGTCCCCTTGCCCGCAACCGACTTCGTCGCCATC
>CAXTBJ010000002.1:54659-78138 GCA_964242585.1 uncultured Bryocella sp. | reverse complement strand
TTCGTCGCCATCCGCCTAGCCGAGCCGCTCCAGCATCTCGCGCGGCCGCAGACGAATGCAGCTGAAGATCGGGTAATCCTTCAGCGTGTAGATCGAAATTTCGGTCTCACGCAGCTGCTGCACCAGATCGAGGAAATCCTCCGGGAAGTTGGTCTCAAAGGCCACAACAAACTCTTGGTCGTCCAGCCCGAAGCTGTAGGTGGTATTCAGCTTCACGCGCGGATAGGCCAAGCCGATGCGGATGTGCTCATCCATGAGCCGTTTGCGCTCCGCCGCCGACAGCAGATACCAGGGCCGGGTCTTCCAAAACGGGTAGATAAAGATGTACTTGTGGCCACCGGGCCGAATCGCACCCCGGCCCTCGCCCTCCGACTCATCCTCGCGGTCGATCTGGTACTGCGAGCGTTTGGTCATGGAAAGAAAATTGTGCGGTGTTTCGAGATAGCCGCCCAAGGGCGTGGCCATCAGCTCCGAGCGCATGCGGTTCATCTCTTCCAACGAATAGCCGATCGACCAGACGCAGAAGTCGCAGTCGCCGCGCGCGCCGGTAGTCGAATAGGTCATGGAGAGAAATTCGTTGGCACGGTTCCAGCGGGTCAGCACCTCGGCGAACACGGCCTTCTGCTCGGCCTTCTGCTCGGCCGGCAGCCGTCGCCACTCAGGCAGCACGCGATAAAAGGTGAAGCAAACGATCTGCCGCCGTGCCGGTGTGGCCCCGTGCGCGGCGGGCTGGCCCGAGGCACCGGCAAGCGGACGACCCGCAGCGGAGGGAGCCGTCACCACGGCACCGGCCGCTTGACCGGCTACGGGACTGACCATCGCACCCGGCGCGGCTTCGGGGGTGGCGGTCGTTGCGGGATCGGGCATGGTGGCGGTCGCGGACTCGGGCATAGACCTTATGGTAACGCCGCGCGTTCGCCAGCGCAGCGACTGGTTATACTTGCCCTTGCATGTCTGCAAAATTGATTGCTTTTCTGATCGCCGTGATTACGGCCGGCGGTTATACCGGGGTTGTTCTGCTGATGGCCATTCAGTCGGCCTGCATCCCGATCCCGTCCGAGGTCATCATGCCGTTCGCCGGTTTTGCGCTGGCGCACACCCGAGGCCAACTGATCCTGCTGGCGACCCTGGCCTCGCTGGCCTCCAACCTGGGTTCCATTCC
The DNA here is from genome assembly GCA_964242585.1 of uncultured Bryocella sp. GTDB lineage: Bacteria > Acidobacteriota > Terriglobia > Terriglobales > Acidobacteriaceae > Granulicella. The sequence goes on along the minus strand of CAXTBJ010000002.1, from coordinate 76,976 downwards.
GGCCTACTGGGTGGGTGCCAAAGGGGGACGGCCGATGGTTGAGCGCTACGGACGGTACCTGCTGCTCAGCAAACGCGATCTGGATCTTGCGGACCACTTTTTTTCTAGATTCGGCTCCATCACCGTGCTGGTTGGCCGCATGCTGCCGATTGTCCGCACCTTTATCGCTTTTCCGGCTGGAATCGCGAAGATGAACCAGGCTAAATTTCACCTGTACACCTTTATCGGGTCTTGGCCGTGGTGCTACGTGCTGGCCTACATTGGCATGAAACTCGGTTCACGCTTTCAGACGGACCCGCGCTTTAAGGCATTCTTTGACAAGTTTCATCACGGGGTCGAGGCAATCCTTGTCCTCGGCATCGCTTGGTTTGTCTGGACCCACTGGAAGAACAGGACCACCCCTAAAGTCGTCTGAACGAAGAGCAATGTTTGCACGTGCCTGAACCCGTGAGCGATACTTACCTGTCCGGCCACACGGAAATTTGTTCTCAAGAAGGGTACGCAGCAGAATGTCCACACCCGACGCCGCGCAGCAGCAGCCGTCCGCGGCGAGTATCACGCCTCACACTGGAAAACTTGGCATCATGATCCCCGGCATGGGCGCGGTCTCCACGACCCTGATCGCCGGGGTGGAGGCCGTCCGCCGCGGCTTTGCCAAACCGATCGGCTCCATGTCGCAGATGGGCACCATCCGTCTCGGCAAGCGCACCGACGACCGCACCCCGCTGATCAAGGATTTTGCTCCGCTCGCCCCGCTCAATGACTTGGTCTTTACCGGTTGGGACATCTTCGGCGGTAATTTATATGACGCGGCCAAGACGGCCCAGGTGCTCGACCGAGACCAACTCGACAGCATGAGGCCGTTTCTGGAGTCGATCCAGCCGATGCCGGCGGCCTTCGATCAGCGCTGGGTCAAACGGCTGGCGCCCAAGGTGCAGAAACAGGGCAAAAACAAGTGCGATCTGGCTAACCAGATCCGCAACGACATTGCCGAGTTCAAGACCAAAACCGATCGCCAGGTCATGATCTGGTGCGGCTCCACCGAGATCTATATTGAGCAGTCAGCCGTTCACCAGTCGCTGGAGGCCTTTGAAAAAGGCCTGGTCGATGACGACCCGAACATCTCCCCGTCGATGCTCTATGCCTGGGCGGCGCTGAAGGAGGGTATTCCGTTCGCGAACGGCGCACCCAACCTGACGGTGGACATCCCGGCGCTGCAGGAGTTATCGAAGAGAATGAATGCGCCGATCTGCGGTAAGGACTTCAAGACCGGCCAGACCTTCCTCAAGACCGTACTCGCACCGGCCTTCAAAACCCGTCAGTTGGGCGTTGCCGGGTGGTATTCGACCAACATCCTCGGCAACCGTGACGGAGAGGTGTTGGACGATCCGGATAACTTCAAGACCAAGGAGGTCTCGAAGCTGGGCGTACTGGAGCATATCTTCCAGCCGGAAAAGAATCCCGATCTGTACGGCGATCTGTATCACAAGGTACGGATCAACTACTATCCGCCGCGCGGAGATAACAAGGAGGGCTGGGATAACATCGATATCTTCGGTTGGCTGGGCTACCCGATGCAAATCAAGGTGGACTTCCTTTGCCGCGACTCGATTCTTGCAGCCCCGCTGGCGCTCGATCTATGCCTGTTCATGGATCTGGCGCAGCGGACCCCGGCGCTGCGCGGTCTGGGCATTCAGGAGTGGCTGAGCTTTTACTTCAAAGATCCCGACTCCGCCCCCGGCGTCTACCCGGAGCACGATCTGTTCATTCAGTCCATGAAGCTGAAGAACACCTTGCGGCACATCATGGGTGAGGATCTGATTACTCATCTGGGGCTGGAGTATTACGGGGAGTAACGACGTTTACACTGCCATTCCGTAGTGAACGCGAAGGGATCTGCTGCCTGTTGGGGCTACACGAGTCCGAACAGAATGCAGATCCCTTCGCTGCGCTACGGGACGACAAACCGTATCCTACGGGGTGACAGAGTATGCGCTACGAAATGACAAATTGTGCGCTACGGGATGACAGATTCGTAGGACACAGGTAGCTTGCCTTTAGCTCAAAACAGAAAGCATCTCCGGCCAGAGCGTTTTCACGCCGTTTTCCGACTTGGAGGAGACGGTTAAGATTTTCTCTTCACCGTGTGCCTTGCGCAGAGCAAGCAGCGATTTGGCAAGGGTGTTCCCGGAGAGCTTGTCCGCCTTGGTTGCCACAACCAGGTGCGGCCGGCCCATTCCGCGTAGGGCTTCGATCAGCATGGTGTCGCTCTCCTGGGGTGGAATATTCGAGTCCACGAGGCAGATGCAGAGCGCCAGCTGCTCGCGCTCGGCGAGATAGGGTTCGATAAACTTCGGCCACTCCGCCGAGATGGACTTCGAAATCTTGGCGTAACCGTACCCCGGCAGGTCCGCGAAGATCAGCGACGGCTGTGCCTTGAACTTCTGCGCGGTGCCCTCATGGAGCGCGAAGAAGTTGATGGCGCGCGTGCGGCCCGGCGTAGAGGAGACCTTGGCCTCCTTGGAGCCGAGCAGTTTGTTGATCAATGAAGATTTTCCCACGTTGGATCGGCCCAGAAAGGCGATCTCGGGTGCGTCGCCGGTGCGTGTGGCGGAGGGAAAGTGCTCGGCGCTCATGGCGGAGAGCAGAAATTCTGTGTGGAACTGCATGGTGTGATCTCGTTTGCGGCGGTCGCCGGGTCCTCACCAGACTATGCGATGTATCGGTCTAGGACACTTTCCCCGGTGCGCGGAGCGCGCCTAACGCGAAAGTGCCGTTTGCGCGAAGGGCCTCAGCCGCTAGCATCGGTTGCAAGCGATAGGGACTCGCGCTTATCGGCAGCCTGGAAGGGGGTCCAAACGCTTTGGAGCGCAAAAAGCACATCCTCCACGCGCGTTGGGCCTGTTGGATCGAACTCTTCCTACTTCCTTTTGCTTTACGGCACTCCGCGCGGGCGCAAACGACCGGCAGCCTCCTACAGCCTACCGGCATCGCCTACGACGCGGCGGGTAACCTGTACATCGCCGACGGCAGTCGTCATCAGATATTCGAGGCAACGCTGGCCGGCTCGCTGATCGTGATTGCAGGGACCGGAGCCCAGGGTTACGCCGGCGACGGCGGCCCGGCGACGGCGGCGCAGTTGAACGACCCGCAAGATGTGATCGTCGGCGCGGACGGCACGGTGTACATCGCGGACACGGGAAATGCGCGGGTGCGGGCGGTTACCGCCGGCGTGATAACGACGCTGACCGGTACAGGCCAACCAATCTACGCTGGGGACGGCGGTCCTGTCTCGGCTGCCAGCTTTCGTACTCCGGCGGCGCTGGCATTCGATAGCGGCGGGGGGCTGCTGCTGTGCGACACCGCCGATCATCGTGTCCGGCGTCTCGGCTTGGGCTCGGGCGGCTTGGCGAGCACGGTGGCGGGGACGGGCGTGCAGGGATTCGCGGGAGACGGCGGCCCGGCTTCGGCGGCAGAGCTCGATTCGCCCGCTGGACTGGCTGTGGCCGCCGATGGCCGGGTGTTCATCGCTGACACGCACAATCAGCGGGTGCGCCTGGTTTCATCCACCGGCGTGATCTCCACCTACGCCGGCACCGGTCAGCGTGGGATGTCCGGTGACGGCGGACAGGCTGCCGCGGCGCAACTGGCAAACCCGCGTGGTCTGGCAATGATGACGGGGGGCACACTGCTGATCGGCGACGCCGACAATCAACGCTTGCGGCAGATCGATCCAGGGGGTGTCATCCGCACTTTGGCAGGGGCGGGCATGGAAGGCACGAGCGTGGATGGCAGTGCGGCAGCTTCGGCGGCTTTGCGAGCGCCCCATGGACTGGCCGTCTCGTCCTTCGGGCTGCCGACCTTTGCAGACACGCTGAACGGCACGTTGCGCGTATTGACCCCTGCGGGCACACTATTCCAACCGGCCGCGGTGGCGGCAGGCCGTGCCGGCTCCACGGTGCAAGCGAATCTGCGCTCCGGGCCGGCCGGAGCGCAGGTGTACGGCCCGTTAAGCGCTTCCGTGGTCGTGAACGGCCCGGTGGGCACGGCGCAAGGCCTGGTCACGCTCAGTGAGGGCGGCAATCCCGTGGGCAGCGCTTCACTCAGCGGCGGCACGGCGGCAGTCACGACGTTGCCGCTGGCGGCCGGCGAGCACACGCTGCTCGCAGGGTATGGCGGCGACGGTCTGAACCCGGCAGCCGAAGCGGGCGTCCTCACGGTGCAGGTTAACCCTCTGGCGGTGGACGCCTCGGCTGACAATGCGTCGGTGGTGTACGGGGTAGCTGCGCCCGCGCTGACGGGCACCCTGGGAGGCGTTCTCCCGCAGGATGTCGGGCAGGTGAACGCTATGTTTTCCTCGGCAGCCGGAGCCCTCGCGCCGGTGGGCGTATACCCGATCACCGCTACGCTCACTGGGCCGAAGAGCGCGAACTATACGGTTCACCTGGCCTCGAGTTCGGGATCGTTGCAGATCACGGCTGCGGGGAGTCTGACGGCCCTGGCCGGCCTCGTCCAGGGCTATGCGGGCCTGCCCTTGCGGCTCAGCGCGAACGTGGCCTCAACCACACAGGGCAGACCCACCGGTACGGTGCAGTTCTTGGACGCCGGGACGCCGGTAGCTTCCGGAACGCTGGTAAACGGCAGTGTTTCCGGCGTGTACGTCGCTCCTGCCGCGGGTGCACATAGCTTGACCGCGGTCTACAGCGGTGACGGTAACTTTCTGCCGAGCTCTTCCGCGAGCCAAACGGCAAGCGTCGGAGCGCTCCCTGATTTCAGCCTGGGCCTGAACGGTGCGGCCAGCGTTACAGCCCTCCCAGGGGCGACCGCCATGTATAACCTGCTTATTAGTGCGCAGCCGGCTCCCTTCACAGGGAACGTTACGCTCGCCGCCACCGGGTTGCCGGCCGGGGCTACGGCGAGCTTTTCGCCAGTGCAGGTGGTGCCGGGGGCGGGGTCGGCCAATGTCATACTGACGGTGCAGCTGCCGGCGGTGCAGGCCCAACTCCGCTCCGGCCGGCGGCCGGTGGTGGCGTTCTGTGGCGCGATTCTGCTGTGCGGCTTCGTCCTGCGCCGGACGCACCGGCTGGGGGCTGCTCTGTCGCTGTCGATCGCGTGCCTATGTCTCGCCGGTTGTGGGGCGCGTACCGTCAGCGAGGGGGAAGGCGGACTTACCAGCACAACCTACACGCTGCAGATTACGGGGACCTCCACAAATCTGATCGGCGCGGTGGTCACGCACAGCATGGGCGCTACGCTCGTGGTGCAGCAATAGACCGGTCGGAATTTTCTGGAGCACCGTCGTGCAAAGAGCCTTGCGCCAAGGCAAGGCAGCGCGCCCAAGCGGTTCGGCATCTACTCGACTAACCGAAACAAGCCCGCACGCCGACGCGAGAAGACAGCGGTCGCCGGAAGAGCACAAGGAATCCCGAACTGATGAAGCGTACCCTCCTGCCTGGAAAGCCGTACCCACTCGGCGCCACACCTACCGAGCTCGGCACCAACTTTGCCCTCTACTCGGAAAACGCCACCGCCGTGCATGTGTGCTTCTTCGATGAGAAGGGAGAGCAGGTGGATTGCGTGCAATTGCGCGAGATTACCGCCTTTGTCTGGCACGGGCTCGTGCGCGGGATCAAACCCGGCCAGCGATATGGTTACCGGGTAGACGGCCCCTGGGACCCGGAGAGAGGCCACCGCTTCAACGCCGCCAAACTGCTGATCGATCCCTATGCCAAGGCCATTACAGGGCAGTACCCCGATGAACAAAAGCCGACCCTGCCCGACCCCCTCAAGTCGATCTACCCTTACGACGTTACCTCCGGCGACGATTTGAAAAGGGACGACGAGGACGACGCCAGGTTCGTCCCCAAGTGCATCGTGGTCGACTCAACGGAATTCAACTGGGAAGGTGACACCCCGCCGCAGACTCCCATCGCCGACTCAGTGATCTACGAGGTGCACGTCAAAGGCTTCTCCAAGCGCAATCCGCATGTGCCGGAGGGTATGCGCGGTACCTATGCGGGCATGGGTCACAAGGCCAGCATCGATTACCTGAACAAGCTCGGCGTCACCGCGGTCGAGCTGCTGCCGGTGCACCATTTCATCGACGAAGGCCACCTGGTCGATCGCGGTCTGCGCGACTATTGGGGCTACAACACCTTGGGCTATTTCGCACCCATGCCGCGTTATGCCTCCATGGGGGATGCCGGTCAGCAGGTCTTCGAGTTTAAGGAGATGGTGCGCAGTCTACACAGGGCAGGCATCGAGGTCATCCTGGATGTGGTTTATAACCACACCTGCGAAGGCAACGAAAAAGGCCCGATTCTCTCGATGAAGGGCGTCGACAATGCCGTGTACTATCGCACGGTGCAGGACAATGCCCGCCATTACATGGACTACACGGGTACAGGGAACACGTTGAACGTGTACCACCCGCAGGTGCTGAAACTGCTGATGGACAGCCTGCGCTACTGGGTGACAGAGATGCATGTGGACGGCTTCCGCTTCGATCTGGCCTCCACCCTGGCGCGCGAGCTGCACGATGTGAATAAGCTGGGTGCCTTCTTCGACACCATTCACCAGGATCCGACCCTGGCCGACATCAAGCTCATCGCCGAGCCGTGGGATGTGGGGGACGGCGGCTACCAGGTTGGCAACTTCCCGATTTTATGGGCGGAGTGGAATGGCAAGTACCGTGATACCGTGCGCCGTTTCTGGAAGGGCGACACGGGACAGCTCTCCGATTTCGCGTACCGTATCACCGGTTCGAGCGATTTGTACAAGAGCGACGGCCGTGCCCCTTCCGCCTCCATCAACTTCATCACCGCGCATGACGGCTTCACGCTGTGCGATCTGGTCAGCTACAACGGTAAGCACAACGAGGCGAACGGCGACAACAATACGGACGGCTCAGACGGCAACGACAGCTGGAATATGGGCGTTGAAGGCCCCACCGAAGACGAGGACATCAACAGGGAGCGCGAAAAACAGACACGCAACTTCCTGACTACGTTGATGCTGAGCCAGGGCGTTCCCATGCTGTGCGGCGGCGATGAGTTCGCGCGCTCGCAGCAGGGCAACAACAACTGCTACTGCCAGGATGATGAGCTGACCTGGTACGACTGGAAGCTGGATGAACCGCGCAAGCGTCTGCTTGAGTTCACCTCGCGGATCATCCAATTGCGCAAGGACCATCCCAACCTTCATCGCCGGCGGTTCTTCCAAGATCGTAATATTCGCGGGTCCCTGGTGCGCGATATCGCCTGGCTCGGCACCGACGGCAATGAGGTCTCCGACGAGGTCTGGAACAACGCCGGCAATAAATCCATCGGCTTGCTGTTCAACGGCAAGACGCTCGGTGTGATGGATGATGATGGTCAACCGGTGGTGGATGACAGCTTCCTGATTCTCGTGAACGCCTCGGACAACGGAGTGGACTATACCCTGCCGGAACCGCCCAACAAGACGCCCTGGCGGCAGATCCTCGATACGGAAAGCATTGAAAACCCTTTCTGCGAGGCAGAAATTCACGATAAAGCGATCGTGGGCGGGCGCGCGATCCGGGTTTACAGCGACGGCATCGAGGCATCGGCAAAGGCTCCTTCGAAGCAGAAGCCCTCGCGCACCGTGTAGGCGAGCGTAAAACGGCATCCCCACGCACCGCGACAGGTCCCGGTGCGTGGAACACCTCTACGACAGGATTCAAGCAAGCTGGACAGCCGGCCCATGCGAGAACGGCTCCAGCTGCCCGCGTTGCTCGTAGGTCGCAATCTGCGCGAGCGTTTCGGCCTGCATCCCGGCTCCTGCGGCATGGGCCCTGTACCAAGTCACCAGCCAGTCCAAAGCCGTTTCCAGCCTCAATCGCGGCTGCCAGCCAAGCTCCGCGCGGGCGCGGCTGGCATCGAGCTTTAGGTAGCCCGCCTCATGAACACCGGGCTCCGGATCACGTATCCAGCGTGCGCCGTCACCCCAGAAAGCGACCATCTTCTCGACGATCCAGCCAACCGGTTGTGCATCGTCCTCACTGGGACCGAAGTTGAAGGCGGTGGCGTAACGAGGGTCTGCCGTAAGCAGTTTTTCAGCAAGCAGAAGGTAGCCGTGCAGCGGCTCCAGCACGTGCTGCCAGGGGCGAATCGCGTCCGGCCTGCGAATCAGGGCGGGTTTGCCTTCGCGGAAACCGCGTACCAGATCGGGGATAAGCCGGTCCTCTGACCAGTCACCGCCGCCGATGACGTTGCCCGCGCGCGCGGTGGCAATGGCACAGCCGTGTTCGGCTAGCTTGGCGACCGGAAAATAACTCTGCCGGTAGGCCGCGGCGACGATTTCCGCGCAGGCCTTGGAGCTGGAGTACGGATCGTAGCCGCCGAGCGGATCGGTCTCGCGATAACCCCAGAGCCACTCCTTGTTCTCGTAGCACTTGTCCGTCGTGATGCTGAGAACAGCACGCACCGACGGTGTGCGGCGCACGGCATCGAGCACCCGCGCCGTGCCGAGTACATTTGTCTCGAAGGTGCCGATGGGGTCCTGGTAGGAGTAGCGCACCAAAGGCTGCGCTGCCATGTGGAAGACCACCTCGGGCGCGAACTCGGTCATCGCGCGATCCAGGCTCGCGCCGTCGCGGATATCGCCCCGGCAATCCTCGATGAGACTGGCGATCTCCGCGACTTCGAAGAGATTCGGCGTAGTGCACGGATCGAGCCCATAGCCGCAGACGATCGCGCCCTTCGAGGCCAGCCAAAGCGCGAGCCAGCCGCCTTTAAAACCGGTATGGCCCGTGAGAAAGACGCGCTTGCCGTGCCAGAGATTCTTGTTTACGTCATCGGTCATGTGAACTTTGAGAGTACAGCTTTTGGTTAGCTCTTATGGTTGTGTGGGTCGATCAAGCAGCTACCAGGTCTTCCAAGGTGCTTTGCCGCTGTTCCACAGCTCTTCGAGATGCTGTTTATCGCGCAGGGTGTCCATGGCCTGCCAGAAGCCGTGATGGAAGAAGGCGTGCACCTCGCCCTCGGTCACGAGCTTCTCAATGGGCTCGCGCTCAAACATCTGAGCATCATCAGTGACCGCCTCGATGGCCTTGGGTGAGAGCACAAAGAAGCCGCCGTTGATCCAGCCACCCTCGTCCTTGGGCTTTTCCTGGAAGGAGTAAATTTGGGTGTTCTTGAGCCCGAGCGCGCCGAAGCGCGCCACCGGTTGCACGCTGGTCAGCGTCACGGCTTTGCCATGCTCTTTATGGAAGGCGATGGAGGCGGCGATGTCGGCATCGGAGACGCCATCGCCATAGGTCATGCAGAAGGCCTCTTCGCCTTCGAGGTATTTGGCCACCCGGCGCAGACGACCGCCTGTACCTGTGGCGTCGCCGGTGTCGACGAGGGTAACTCGCCACGGCTCAGCCACGGAGTTGTGCACAATCATCCTGTTTTCCTTCATATCGAAGGTCACATCCGAGGTGTGCAGGAAGTAGTTGGCGAAGAACTCCTTGATGACATAGCCCTTATACCCGCAACAGATGATGAAATCGTTGATGCCGTAGCGGGAGTAGATCTTCAGAATGTGCCAGAGAATGGGTCGGCCGCCGATTTCGACCATCGGTTTGGGACGGAGGCTGGTCTCCTCCGCGATGCGCGTGCCGAGGCCGCCGGCAAGGATGACTGCTTTCATTTCCTACCACTTTCTTTGCTTCGACGGCCGCTCCGCATGGCGGACGGCATCGCTGGCTGCATCACGCCAAAGGGCCTTTCCATCTGGTTGACATCATAGCGTAGCGGGTCCGCTGCCTACCGCTTTGGGTACCGCGGCTTTGTTATGCTGAAAGGGTCTATGAATCAGCGCGCCGACGAGCTTCGCCAACAGATCCTTGCCCTGGTGCATGAGTTTCATGCCGAGCAGTTCCCGCAGCACGCATTTCTCCCAGGGCAGTCCGCTGTGCCGGTCTCCGGCAAGGTAATCGACGCCAACGATATCGGTGCCGTGGTGGAGTCCGCACTCGATGCATGGTTCACGACGGGTCGCTGGGCCAAAGACTTTGAGCGCAAGCTGGCGCGTTTTGTCGGGGTCCGTTCGGCGAGCCTGGTCAACTCGGGCTCATCGGCAAATCTAGTGGCGTTCAGCGCGCTGACCTCGCCCAAACTGGGCGACCGGCAGATCAAACCCGGCGACGAGGTCATCACCGTCGGTGCGGGTTTCCCGACAACCGTGAACCCGATTCTGCAAAACCGCTGTGTGCCGGTGTTTATCGATGTCACACTGCCGCATTACGAGATCGATGTGACCAAATTGGAGGCCGCGCGCAGCGAGAAGACCAAGGCCGTCATGATCGCGCACACGCTCGGCAATGTCTTCGACGTGGACGCGGTAACCGCCTTCTGTAAGAAGTACAACCTGTGGCTTGTGGAAGACACCTGTGACGCGCTCGGGTCCACGTGGAAGGGGCGCAAGGTGGGGACCTTCGGCGATATCGCGACGGTGAGCTTTTATCCCGCGCACCATATCACCATGGGTGAGGGTGGGGCGGTGTTGACGGACAAACCCGCACTGAAAGTGCTGATTGAGAGCTTTCGCGATTGGGGTCGGGACTGCTGGTGCGAGCCCGGCGTGGACAATACCTGCGGCAAGCGCTTTGACTGGCAGCTGGGTTCGCTGCCCTGCGGCTACGATCACAAGTACACCTACTCGCACGTGGGCTATAACTTGAAGGCCACCGACATGCAGGCCGCACTCGGGGTCTCGCAGATTGAGAAGCTGCCGTATTTTGTTGAGCGCCGCAAGGAGAATTTCAAGTATCTGCGCGCGAAGCTGGAGCCGCTGGCCGATGTGCTGATGCTGCCCGAGGCCACACCGGGCGCGGACCCGAGCTGGTTCGGGTTTCCGCTGAGCGTGCGGGAGGATGCTCCCTTTAAGCGCGATCAGCTGACCAAAACGCTTGAGGCTTATAAGATCGGCACACGCCTGATCTTTGCCGGCAACCTGCTGCGCCAGCCGGCCTACGAAGGCTGCGAGTACCGCGTGGTCGGCGAGATGACCAATACCGACTTCGTGATGAATCAGTCGTTCTGGATCGGGACCTTCCCGGGTCTGACGACAGAGATGCTGGACTTCATCGCCAAGGTGATTACGGAGTTTGTCGCCAATGCGAAGGCCGGGCTGAACGTGCTGGAAGAGGCCGTTGCGGCGCGATAGGCGATTCTGACCCGCGATAAGCAAGTTTAGCTAGCAACCGGGACGCAAGGTATATGTTTCGGTTGCCGTCTCGATTCGCCCATCGTAGGCACCATAACGGCGATGCCATGGAAGAGGCATCGGTTCCTGCGCGTACCGCACATAAGATAGCCATGCTTCCTCACCCATGGCGATCGTTCTGCTTGTGACCGTGCTGCTGATGAGGTAGCCAAACTCCCCGGGAGGTAACAGGCACTTCCGGGACTTACCCATTTCAGCTAATTTGATGTCTGTGCAGGTCCCCCATCAAGCACGATTCCGTAGAAGTACCCTGGATTTTCCACTGCGGCTGTGGCAGGCGTGCGGCGGGGTCTGCTGCTTGGGCCCCTCAGGTGCTGTGCCATGCCGCGGTGCGCCGTAGTGCCTCGGGAAGTGGAACCGTTACCGCAAGCCCAAGCTCCCCGCGGGCGCGATCGATTGCGGGTACGTAGCTGTTGAGCGGGGCTGCCGGGTCCGGTGCCCCGTCGATTTGAAGGGGTAGGGCGGAGCCGCCCCGGCTGTCGGGACGCAGGGTACACGCCGTGAGCTGTGCGGCTTCGGCGATGGTGTAGCCCTCGTCGGAGCCGACGTTGTAGGCGCGGTTGGGTTGGCCCCTGACCAGCAGCGTCCAGAGCCAAGTAGCGAGGTCGCTGGTGTACAACCACGATCGGCGGGGTGTGCCGTCCCCCCTGATGTGGATGCGCTCGCTCCGCAGGGCTGCGCCGAGAAAGTTGCCGATGGCGAAGTGCGCATCGAGCGGCAGGTGCGGGCCCACAAAGGCGAAGCAGCGGGCGATCACCGGTTGCAGCCTGGTGCCGTGCGCGTGGGCCACGCAGAGGTGCTCAGCCATGCGCTTGGCCTCGTCGTAGGAGCTGGCGAGTTGCAGGGGATCGGGCGCCCCGTTGTAGGACTCCGGCGTGTGATGGAGCGCGGTGGAGCGGCCGTAGACAGCCCCGGTGGAGGTGTAGAGCAGACGCCCCGCACCGGTCTCGCGAGCGAAGCGCAGCACGCGCTGCGTGCCTGCGAGGATGCTTTCGGCCAGCTCATAGGCGGGCCGTGCCGCCTGTTGCCCGCCCGAATCGGTAGCCGCGTGGACGACGTGTGTGTGCGGCTCGGACGGGAAAGGGAAGCTGCGGATGTCGCCTTCGAGCAAATGAATGGCGCTGTCCCCGGCGATGTGGGGGGAACGCGCCGCAAATGCCGCGGCGTTGCGGGTAAGGACGGTTGCCCGTACGTCCAGGCCGAGTTCGCGATTGGCGTACAGCAGCGATTCGAGCAGCCAGTGACCGAAGAAGCCGGTGCCACCGGTGAGGAAGAGCCGTGCGCCCCCCAACGCTAAAAAGGACGGGCGAGCGTGTTGTAGCACCTCGGCTAAGTCATCGGTGGAAAGCGGCTTGGTCGGCATCTGGCTCCGAAAGATCACAGTATGACGCCCCGGAGCATCTGTAGCCAATCGTGTAAGGGCAGAAGGGAAGAAGGGCAGAAGGACAGAAAGCAAGTCCTGATCGGAGCTTCGCCGAGACGTCTCCTATACTGCGAGGCGTCTCCTATACTGTTGAGGTGAGCAAAACTTTTTACCTCGAGACCTTCGGCTGCCAGATGAACGCACACGACTCCGAAAAGGTGGTCGGCACGCTGGAGAGCGAGGGCTATGCCCAGGTGACCGACGAGGCCGCGGCGGATCTGATCCTGTACAACACCTGTTCCATCCGCGATAAGGCGGAGCAGAAGGTTTTTCATCGCCTGAATGAGTACAAGCGCATGCAGGGCGAGGGCAAGAAGTTCGCCGTGCTGGGGTGCGTCGCGCAGCAGGAGGGCCACAAGATCTTTGAGCGCGCGCCATATGTCTCGCTGGTGGCGGGGTCGTCCTCGTACCGGAACCTGCCGGAGATGCTGCACCGGCTGGAGGCGGGCGAGAGCCGGATTACGGGCCTTGACGACCGCCAGACGGAGGAGACCTTCGACACGGAGTTCACTTCGCGATCGAATCCGCATCGTGGGTACATCACGATTATCGAGGGCTGCGACAAGTTTTGCGCCTATTGCGTGGTGCCCTACACGCGCGGCAAGGAGCGGTCGCGAACTTCAGCCTCGGTTCTGGCGGAGGCGCAGCGAATTGCGGCCCTGGGGTACACGGAGATTCAGCTGCTGGGTCAGAATGTGAACAGCTACCTGGACCCGAGCGGCAGGCGCAGCTTTGCCGAGCTGCTGGTCGCGGTCGGCGAGGTGAACGGGATCGAGCGGGTGCGGTTTACGACGTCGCATCCGAGGCAGTTCACCAAGGACATCGTGGATGCGATCGTGGCCTACCCGCAGCTTTGCAATCATGTGCATCTGCCGGTGCAGTCGGGGTCCACCAAAACGCTGCGTGCGATGCAGCGGGAGTACACGCGGGAGTGGTATCTGGAGCGTATTGCCTGGATGCACGCGGCGGGGAGCGGACCCAGGGGACGCGATATTGCGATCACCTCGGATATCATCGTCGGGTTTCCGGGGGAGACGGACCGGGACTTCGAGGAGACGATCACGCTGCTGGAGACGGTGCGGTATGACGCGATCTTCGGGTTCAAGTACTCGCCGCGGCCGAACACACCCGCGATTCATATGGAGGACTCGATCCCGGAGCAGGTAAAAGTGGAACGGCTGGCGGTTTTGAACGCCCGGCAGCGCGACATCCAGCGCGTGAGCTACGCGAGGCATCTCGGCGAGGTGATGCCGGTGATGGTGGAGGGGCACAACACGGTGCGCGGACAGGTGATTGGGCGGTCGTCGCAGAACAAGACCGTGAACTTCACCGCAGAGACCGCGCCCGCGGTGGGGAGCTACATGGAGGTGCGCGTGACGCAGGTGTTTCCGAACTCGCTGGTGGGTGAGGCGGTCGGGCAGGCGGTGGCACCGTCGGCGGCGTTGTTGGCGCACCAGGCGCTGAATGCGCGGTTTCCGCTGGCGAGTTGAGGCTGGTGTTTGAAGCTGGCCGAAACGGTACCCGATGTACAGCAATAAGTTAATGGGAAGCACGTGCCGCGAGTGGGAAACGTGTGTTCCGCAAAGGTACCCTTGGCCCGGTAACCAAAGGCACGTCGGGCGACGCTGCAAAGCCTATGCCATTCGCGCTAGACTAGGGTGCGATGCAGTTGCCTGGTTTCCAATCCGAAGTGGAGGATGCCGCCGAAGCCGAGATCGAGGTGCGGATTCGCGGCCTGATGCTGGACCCTTCCAACCGTTCTCCCATCGTCGTGCTGAACGACTTGGCCGGCGAGGTGGTGCTGCCGATCTGGGTCGGCCTATTTGAGGCCAATGCGATCATGCTGGAGATCGAAAAATCTTCCACGCCGCGGCCGCTGACCCACGATCTGCTGCGCAATGTGATTGCCGGGCTGAACGCCCGTGTGACCCGCGTGGTGGTTGGCGCGCTGCGTGGCGACACCTTTCACGCGACGATCTGGATGGACCAGGGTGGGGAGCCGGTAGCGATCGACTCACGGCCTTCGGACGCCATCGCGCTGGCATTGCGCGCGGATTGCCCCATCTACGTCAGTCGCGAGGTCTTCGAGCACGCCCGGCAGGCCTCCAATGGGGTCAATCCAGTGACGCCCGAGGACATGCGGCGGTGGTTAGAGAACCTGGGCGACGATGAAATGGGACGCTACAAGATGTAAGGGTTGCCGGTAACACAGGCAACCCTTTTCACTACTGAATAAATTAAAAGGTTTGACCTTCAGAGGAGGCAGGAACGATTGCGCTCGCGGAGGTGCTGTTGGGGCCGAGGCCGAGCTTGATAAGGGCTCGGGAATCGGGCACGAGCTTGGTTTGCCAGCCGTTATCGCTCTGCATTCTCTGCATGGCGGCGTAGCTGGCCGCATCCCAGGTGCCGGTAGCCTCGCCGGCGAGGTAGCCGTGCTCAATCAGGGCAGACTGGATCTCGGTAGCGCGTTCGGAGCTCATGCTGGCGACGGCAGCGTGCTCCGTTATGCCGTGATGCGTCCGAGTAGTCATGCTGTGATGGACCAGAGCGTGTGTGCCCAGGTGATGGTGCGGACGAACCGCAGCCGAACCGGTAAGGGACAAGAGCAGACCAGCCACGAACAGTGTAGGGCAGTACATGCGCAATCGGGTTACCTCGCACGCTTGAATAGGCTCCGGTAACGAGCCGCGCAACGAAGACGAGATTACCCCACCGGCCTTGCCGAACACAAGTAGCATCCTCTACGTCCTCCGGTACACAGAAAAGCCCCGGCTGGACAACCGGGGCTTTTCTGTGCAGATTGGCAGATGGCGTAAAGAACAGGCAAAGCAAGGAGCAACCGCATATTCCTTCCCACCCCGGCTTCGGGAGTGGAAAACAAAGGGCGAAATGCCTCTATAACACCTCAAAACCCCTCGTACCCCTCAGCTACGTTGCTCTAGGCAGTGGAGGCCTATTGCAACGTGCCGCCCCTGTAGGAGGCGCCGCCCGAGGGATCGCGCGGGTTGCGGACGACGAAGACCACATCGTCCCCAGGTTTCAGCCCAGCCACGATGTTGCGGTAATCCGTCTCACTGCTAACGGGCTTGCGGTTGATTTCGACGATGACATCACCCGGCTGCAGCTGGATCTCCTCCGCGAAGGAACCCGGACGGACGCCCGTAACCGTAACGCCGCCGTGGATGCCGAGTTTAGAGACGGACTCCGGCTTGGTGGGCTGCTCCGTGAGGCCGAGCTTTACCTGACCGGCGTCGGAAGGCGCGGCGGGCGCGGCGTCGTCGTTGTTGGCGAGATCGGTGAAGAGCTTGGCGCGGTCGGTGATACTCACATCGGCGTTCTCATGCTTGCCGTCTCGCAGGTAACCGAGGTGCACCACATTACCGGGCTGCTTGGCGGAGACGATGGAGATCAGGCTGTCGCCGTCTTTAACAGGCTGTCCGTCCACCGAGACGATGACATCCTGCGGGCGCAGGCCGGCCTTGGCCGCCGGTCCGTTGGGGGTGACCGTGCTGATGAGCACGCCGCCGTTGGCGAAGCCATACATGCGGCTGACCGCCGAGGACTGCGCAGCCTGGAACTGGATGCCGATCGAGCCGCGCGTGACCATATGCGAGGGCGCGATGAGCTGGTTATAGATATTAATCAGCAGGTTGGAAGGAAGCGCGAAGCCCACGCCCTCCGAGCCCGCGGACTGCGTATAGATCGCCGTATTCATGCCGACGACCTCGCCGGCCATATCCACCAGCGGACCGCCGGAGTTGCCGGGGTTGATGGCAGCGTCGGTCTGAATGAAGTGCTGGAAGGTGGATTGATCGATGCCGCCGGGGCCGCCGCCCTGTTCCAAATCGGAGCCGGCACGGTTCACCGCGGAGACAATGCCCGCCGAGACGGTCTTGGACAGGCCGAAGGGACTGCCGATGGCCAGCACCCAGTCACCCACCTGGGCGCTGTTGGAGTTGCCCAGCTTGATCGTGGGCAGGGCCTCCTTTGTGTCGATTTTGATAACAGCGATGTCTGTGGAAGGGTCCACGCCGATCACCTTGGCCGGGCGACCCTGGTCCACACCGCCGTCCGGATCAGTGGAGAGCTTGACGTAGATGTGGTCTGCCTTATCCACAACATGATTGTTGGTGATGATGTAGCCGCGCGGATCGACGATGAAGCCGGAGCCCAGGGCACGCCGGGTGCTCATATCCGGCTGGCCGCCGCCATTGCCGCCGCCGAAGAAGCGGTTGAAAAAGTCCTGCATGTTGCCGCTATTGTCGCTGTTGTCATCGTCACCGCCATCGCCGCCGTTGGGGTTCGGATGGCCCTGGGGCAGACCGTCGGGCAGCCCGCGGCGGTTGCGCCGGCCGGGTGTTTGCTTCGGCGTCGATTCGGTATTGATGTTGACCACAGCGGGGCCCACCTGCTTCGCGATGGCCGAGAAGCCGTTCGAAAGGTTCACAGGCGACGGAATGACCAGGGGCCGGGCGTCGCTGGAGTTCACCTGCTGCGCTTCTTTGCCGCTAACCTTGCCGGTGAGCAGCGAACCCGCCAGGATCAGAACCGAGCAGGCGCCTAGCGCTGTAAATGTGGTGGTGGGGGTGAGGCGCCGACGGAAGCGTTGCGGATCGCCTTCAGGGGTGTGCTGGGATGCCATGGTCTGTTCTTTCCTCAATGAGTGCTTAAACACCGGATGCTGCATACTGAACGGGGCTCGTGGTGAGCGGCCGGGAAACGTATCCCGTACGGGCGCGCGAAGAGCAACGCATACATAGACGCTTTTTCGTGCGAAAGGTCGCTCATAAATGGGGCAGATCAAGTGGGCCGCGCATAACCGCGGTAAATCTTTCACGCTCGAAACAGCTATCGAACGGCTATCGCTCCAGGGGTAGGATATCGGTTTCCACCGCTGCGGTTGGCCCGAGTTCGGCGAGGACGATGCCGCCGAGTATCAAAACGGCACCGCTCAACCCACGCGGCCCAAGATGCTCGCCCAGGAAGACCAGGGAGGCGATGCCGGCAAAGACCGGCTCCAGGGTGAAGATCAGCGCGGTGTGCGTGGGAGGCACATGCCCCTGCGCCCAACTTTGGATGGTAAAGGCTGCCGCGGTGGCAAAGACCGAGGTGATGCCCAGTGCCCAGAGCACGGTCGGCGTCGGATGGAGGTACCGGTGGCGCTCCAATGGGAGCAGGAAGAGCATGATCACAGCCGAGATGGAGATTTGCAGAGTCCCCAGCATACGGGCGTCCATGGTGCCGGCCGCCCTGCCGAGCAGCAGCAGATGAAAGGCGAAGGCCAGGGCACAACCGAGCGTGAGCCACTCGCCGGTGCCCATGCCCGCCAGCAGCGAAAGCCCGGTGCCGGGCTGGCCCGTCAAGAGAACAAGGCCGGCGAAGGCGAGCAGAGCTCCAAGAAAAGCGAGCGCATGCGGGCGCGGCGTTTGGCGCGTTCTAACCCCCGGCAGAGCGCTGAGCAGCGGCACCAGCACGACCACAAGGCCGGTCAAAAAAGCCGATTTCGACGGCGTGGTGCGGGCTAGGCCCGCGGTTTGCAGCTCATAGCCCATCGTGAGCAGAACACCGGCGCCCGCGCAGAACTTGAGCTGCGGCCGGGTAAGCCCCCGCAGATGGCGTGCATTGACGGCCAGCAGCACGGCCGAGGCGATCACCATGCGGACGAAGTTGAACAGCAGGGGAGAGGCCTCGTGCAGGGCTGCCTTGGCAAGCGGAAAGGTCATACCCCAGACCACGGCCACCGCGATCAGAAGACCGTGCGCGAGCCGGCTTTGCATCTGGGTCGTGGGTCGGATCGGCTGGCTGGGCATGGGGCGCTATTCGGGCTGAGAGGCAAGGGGCGGCGGCGTGAGAGTGGACTTACTCGCCTCAAATTGCGTGATACCGCCCACGACGGTGCGTAGAACCTGAACTTTAAGGAGTTGCCGGGGTGGGATTTTGGTGAGGTCGCGGTCCAGGACAATGAAGTCGGCGAGGTAGCCGGGCTCCAGCCGGCCCTTGATGACCTCGCGGAACTCGGCAAAGGCGGGGACCTGCGTGTAGGCGTAGAGGGCCTCGTTCAGCGAGATGCGTTCCTGCGGCTGAAAGGTCTGGGTACCTTCCTCGTTCTGTCGCGTAACGGCAGCGTACAGGCCGCGGAAGGGTGAGATCGACTCGACCGGATAGTCCGTGCCGAAGGCAAGCGGCACGCCGTGATCGAGGAAGGAGCGCCAAGCGTAGGCTCGTTTGGAGCGCTCCGGGCCGAGGCGCTGGCCGGCCCAGGCCATATCCGTGAGCAGATGGCTGGGCTGCATGGAGGCGATGATGCCGAGGCGTGCGAAACGGGCGAAGGCGTCAGGCGAGACGACCTGGGCGTGCTCGATGCGGAAGCGGAAGTCCGTGGGTTGGAAGACGCACTCGGCGGTTGAGACCTCCTCCGGGCCTTGTGTGGAAGAGGGTAGTTGCGGGCAGCTTTTGGGCAGGATCGCGGGACGGCCGGCTTGCTCGGCGGCCTCAAAGGCGTCCAGCGCCAGGTCGTTGGCGCGGTCGCCGATGGCATGGAATCCCAGCTGGAAACCGGCTGCGGCACGCTCGGCGGCCATCTGCTCCACCTCGTCCGGGTCCAGGCGTGGAATGCCGGCGTTTTCCGGGTCGTCAGTATATGGGGCGTTCAGCGCGGCGGTGCGCGAACCGAGCGAGCCGTCCATGAAGGCCTTCAACTGCGTGAGGTGCAGCAGCGGATCGTCGGCGGGGTGACTGGCGCGGCGCTGTTGCAGGATGGGCAGGGGAAGGGTGAAGTCGATCCATTCGGTGAAGCGCAGGGGCAGCTTGCCGCTGTGCTCCCAGGATTCCAGCACCAGCCAATCCTCCCAGTCGGAGAAGTCCTGCACACTTGTAACGCCATGGGCGAGGGCGTCCTGGATGGAAAGCGTGAGCGCGCGCTTGCGGGTTTCAATGTCCGGTTTGGGAATATGCTGTTGGATCAGGGTCAGTGCGGGCGTTTCGCGAACGATCCCGGTGAGTTGGCCGGTGCTGTCGTGGTCGAATTTGCCGCCGGACGGGTCGGGTGTGTCGGCGGTGAGGCCGGCCAGGAACAGAGCCTCGGTGTTCGCGACGGCGATATGGCCATCCACGCGGATCAGCAGCGCCGGGTGGCCGGCGGTGACGGCGTCCAGGTCCTGGCGAGTAGGCAGGGTCTTGGAGACCCACAGGGTGTGATCCCAACCGCCGCCCAGAATCCACTGATTCGGCAAGGCTTTGAGGGTATAAGTGCGAATGCGGGTCTCCATCTCGGCCAGAGAGCGCGTTCCCACCAGATCGACCGCCAGCCGCTGCTGGCCCGCCTGCGCCATATGGGTGTGCGCGTCGTTGAAGCCGGGCATGGCGAAAGCTCCCTGCAGATCGACCACGATGGTCTGCGGCCCCCTCCTGGCGAGAACGGTGTCGTCGTCCCCCACAGCAGTTATCCGGCCGTCGGTGACGGCGAGGGCGGTCACCCTTCCCGGGAGGGGGTCCGTGTCGCCCGCACGCAGACGCGTGCCGGTCAGAATGTCGCCGTGAACATAGATGGTGTCGGGAGGCCTTTGCGGCAACGGCTGCTGTGGATGCGCCGGCAGACCGTTCAACAAAAGGAAGCTGAGGAGCGCCGTGGGGCTACCGATCCGTCCTAGCCGGTCTGAAAGGGAGAAAGGCACGGACCGAGTGTATCCGACTCGATCTCAGGACCAGGCGGCACTGACCCAGGTACGGCATGAGCGAACCGCGGGTCCTTGACTGCCGGGGATGACAACGGATCTACGATCCGGGCTGAAACTAGCCGGCAAGGGAAGAGGTGCTGTGATCGGCAAGGGATACCTGACGCTCCTCGGCGAGCTGCCGGCAGGTGTCGAGCAGCAGCAACAGGATGCGCCGCAGCGCCAGATCGCGGCCGGTGGGGTCGTACCATTCGCCGACCGTATGCAGGCCGCCACCCCTGCCGCCGCAACCGATCGCCAGTGCGGGTACGCCCAGCGACAGGGGGAGATTGGCGTCCGTGGAGCCGATGCGGGATTCGGTGGTGATGCCGAGGTGGCGGTCGACGGCGCGCAGGCTGCGCAGCAGGGAAGACTCCGCGGCAAGCGAACCGCCGATCCGATGACCGGTGCGCTCGATCCGCAGTTGCAGGCGGTCTTTGGTCGCGGTGTTTGCATTGTTTGGCCGCCCGCGAGGCTGGAGGCCGCTTCCGGCTTCTGCCTCGGCTTCGATCTCGGCGGAGAGCCGGGTCAGAACGGTGAGCTCCAGCCGGTCGAGCTCCATCTCCGAGGTGGAGCGCAGATCGAGGTCGGCAACCGCGGAGGCGGGTACCGAGTTTACCGAGGTGCCGCCGTGCAGCGTGCCGACGTTCAGTGTCGTGCGCGGTTGGGCGGGCAGCGGTAGGCGCGCGACCGCCAGCAGCGCCGCGCCGAGGGCGAGGATGGGGTTGGGACGGCTGGCGTCAGCCCAGGAGTGGCCACCGGGGCCCGTCACCGTGGCGCGCAGCCGCCGGCTGCCCAGCGCGCGGTCCACCACGAGGCCGTCCCCCGCGCCTTCAAGCGCGATGGCGGCCTCCAGACGCGCGCCGAAGGGAGGGACGGCAAATAGGTGGCGCATACCGCGCAGATCCCCTTCGCCCTCCTCCCCGACGTTGGCTGTGAAGATCACGGGGCAGGCGGGACGGAGATCGGCATGACGCAGCGTCGCGGCCAGGCCGAGCAGCGCCGTAAGCCCTGCGCCGTTGTCGCAGGCGCCGGGACCGCGCAGCCGGGCGCCATCCTCCTGCGGCCGGCAGTCCGTGCCGGCGGGGAAGACGGTATCCAGGTGCGCGGAGAGCAGAACCGCCCCTTCGGACGGTTCGGTATCACCGGCCAACAGCGCGACGGCGTTGCCTTCCGCGTCCAGGTGGGGTTCGGCGAGGCCGAGCTCCTCAAAGCGTTCGCAGAACCACGCGGCCCGGGCGGCTTCGCCGAAGGGCGGCGCGGCAACCGGCAGAAAGGCGAGCTGCCAGCGGCGCAGTTGCAGCTCATGCAGGTGCAGCCAGCTGAAAGCGCGGTGCACCGCGGCCGAGCGGGCGAGATCGTGGATGCGCCGACCGTCGAGGGGGCTCAACGGGCTGCTCCGGAGGCCTGCATCTCGTGCTCCGGTATGCCCCCACGCTTGATTTCGGCCGCTTGGCGGCTTTCGTCTCCCTGAGTTTCGTCTGTGGGGTCATACTCGATGGCTTGGAGAAAGAGGCCGCCGGCCGGGGCCGTGGGGCCGGCCGCCGCGCGATTCCCCGAGGCCAGAATGGCTGAAAGATCCTCTACGCGCAGGCTGCCTCGCCCGATATCCACCATGGTCCCCACCAGATTGCGCACCATGTGATGCAAAAAGCCGCTGCCGCAGATGCGGAACCGCAGGAGGCCGTCGGCATGGGCCCCACGAGGCTGCCAGGCCGCGCTGTAGATGGTTTTTACGGGGTTCGGCGTGCCCGGCGTCTGTTCGCCTTCACGCCGGGCGGCCTCACGGCGCGAGGCCGCCATGGCGGAAAAATCATGCGTGCCGACGAGCAGCGCCGCCGCTCCCTGCAGCCGCTCGAAGTCGAGCGGCCAGCGACAATCCCAGACGAAGGGCACGAGAAACGGCGAGCAGATGCGCTCGGCCGCGGCCGCGCCAAGGTGGTGTTCAGA
>CAXTBJ010000002.1:48532-54559 GCA_964242585.1 uncultured Bryocella sp. | reverse complement strand
AGCTCAAACGGCGCTCAAAGCTCAAATGGCGCTCAAAGATGCGGTACTCGTAATGCTTGCGCCGGGCGGAGTGCCGCGCGTGAAAGCCCTGAGGCGCCAGCTCAGCGCGCTCCACACGCAGACCGGGCGGCAGCGTGCGGTTCAGGGCGCGCTGCAAGTTGGAGGGAGGGATGCTGACCGGTAGCGTGAAGGAGGCGACCTGTGCCAGCGCGTGCACCCCGGCATCCGTGCGGCCCGCGCCCTGCGGCAGCACGGGGACGCCGGTGAGGTCCGTGAGCGCCCGCGCCAGCGTGCCCTGGACGGTGGTGAGGCCAGGTTGCACCTGCCAGCCGTGAAAGCCCGAGCCGTTGTAGCTCAGGGTCAGCTTCCAGTGCGTGGCCGCGGGGCTCTCGGGTTTGGTGTCCGCCTGCATGCAACTCCATTATCGTGCGAACGGCGCGGAGTGGGAGACTATACTGACGGGACTGAGCAGAGATCGGGTGCAGGGAACGAAAGGACACAGATGTACGGATCGCAACTTACCTTGGCCATCGTCTCAGCCATGACGCCAACGGTTGCCGTGTTCATAAAGGAAGGATGAAGGGTGCAGGAAGAGGGTAGACCGTCGCGAACGTCCTGGCGGCGTGGGGCATTGCCGGCGAAGCCGTATCGTCCCGCCATCGCGCTCTGGGCGCTTTGGGCGATGACCCTGCAGCCTTGCCTGGCCGAGACTGCCTTTGCTGCGCCCCGGGTGTCGGGACAGGCCACCGCCGCCCCACCGGCGGGCTCATCGCAAACGGGTACATCGCAGGCAAATACGCCGCAGGTCAATACCGCGACCCCCAAGGGCAGTCCGAACGTCGCCCCCCCGCCGCAGCCGGTGCAAAACGATACAACAAATACGCCCGGGCTGCCGCAGGCGCCCGTACCGCTCGCCACCGAGCCCCTATTCATGCGTCCGACGGCACACGACTACGCGCGGGGCAACCCGTTCTTCCCCGATCCGCTGGCCATCTACAGCGCCAAAAACTATCCCGAGACGCGGCTGAGCAACGCCCCCAGACTCGACGACCTGCTGCGCGAGGGCAAGATTTACCTGAGCCTGGCGGATGCCGTGACGCTGGCGCTTGAAAATAACTACGACATTGCCATCGCGCGGATCAATCTGGACATCGCGGATACCGATATCCTGCGCGCCGAGGCCGGTTCCACGCTGCGCGGCGTGCCGACCGGTCTGATCACCAATACGCTGGGCGGCTCGACCACAACGATCACGGGCGGCGGCGGACCGGCGGGGTCCACCTCCGTGGCTTCGGCCAGCGCCGGCAGCTCCGGGCTGGTGCTTTCGACCAACGGTGGCGGACCGCTGCCGGAGACCTTCGATCCGCAGCTGATAGGCACCATCGAGTACGAGAATGCGCGTATCCCGCAGTCGATCACATTGCTGACCGGCACGGAAAATCTGCAGCAGAACACCACGACCTACAATTTTCAATATACGCAGGGTTTTGCCTCGGGCACGTCGCTTTCGGTCAGCTACAACAACACCCGGCAAACCACCAACAGCGAGGGCGTGGTGTACAACCCGGCGCTGAATTCGACCTTCCGCGCGCTCGGCACGCAGCACCTGCTGCAGGGTTTCGGTCCCTGGATCAACAAGCGCTTCATTGTGCAGGCGAAGAACAATCGCCGCTATGCGGACTCCGCCTTTCGCCAGCAGGTGATCTACACCGTCACCCAGGTGGAGAGCATCTATTGGGCGCTGGTGAGCGCGTATGAGGATGAGCAGGCCAGAACGCGAGCCCTGGCGCAATCCACGCAGCTGGCCGCCGACGACCGGCGGCAGGTGGAGATCGGCACGCTGGCGCCGCTCGATGTGGTAAACGCCGACTCCGCCGTGGCCACCGACAAGCAGGCGCTGATCTCGTCCCAGAACAACCTCGAATACCAGCAACTGCTGATGAAGCAGGCGATTGCGCGCACGCTGGGTGAGCCCAAGATCGCGGATGCGCCGGTGGTGCCCACGGATCGCGTCGGTCTGGACCGCCTGCCCGAGGAGGATGCCAAGATCGAGGATCTCGTCAGCCAGGCGTATGCGAACAATCCGCAGGTGGAGCAGGCCGTGCTCTCGATGGAGAATAACAAGATCACGATCCGGGCGGAAAAGAACGGCCTGCTGCCGATTGTGGATGCGTTCGGGTTCTACGGCGCGAATGCGCTGGGCGGTCAGCAGAATCCGCTGCTGAACTGCGCAACGGGCATCTCCGGGCTCGGTTCAACGACCACCAGTTTCACGCCCTGCCCGCCTGGCCTGGTCCCGCAACTGGGCTACGGTTCGACGCTGGAGAATCTGGTGAACAACAACTACCCGGACTACGGCGTCGGCGTGAACGTGACGATTCCCTTGCGGAACCGCACGGCGCAGGCCGACCAGGTGCGGTCGCAGATGGAATATCGCCAGGCCGAGATGCGGTTGCAGCAGATCTATACGCAGTTGCGCATTCAATTGGTGAACGCGCTGTATGCGCTGAGCAATGACCGGGCCGGCGTGGTGGCCGCGCAGGCCGCGCGGGAGTACTCGGCGCAGTCGCTGGAGGCGGAGCGCAAGAAGCTGAGCCTGGGGGCTTCGACCACGGCCAATGTGCTGCAGCAAGGGCGCAATCTGGCGGGTTCGGAAAATTCGCTCAACTCGGCGGATGCGGCGTATGCGCGGGATCGCTCGGCGCTGAACCAGATTCTGTCCAACACGCTGGACCGCTACGGGATCACGCTGGGGGAGGCCGTCAAGGGTGAGGTCGCCGAGGAGCTGCATGTGCCCGGCCTGACGCCGCCCAAGCCGCCCACCCCGGCGCAACCGCTCGGCTCCGCCCCGGCCGTACCCCCGCAATAGGGTGAGCGAATGGCCATTTCATGGCACGCCGAGCGGCCCGGGGCTCGCGCAGGCAGGCGCGCAGGCCGATAGGCTGAGAGGATGAGCGGAGCGATGGGCGAGGCTGAGTCAAAGGCGCCGGAACGGCATGAGGAAAACCGGTTGGGGCAGGCGGCCTCCGCCTATCTGCGGTCCGCGCGGCGGCAGCCGGTGGACTGGTATGAGTGGGGCGAGGAGGCGTTTGCGACGGCCGAGCGCGAGGGCAAGCCGGTGCTGCTCGATATCGGCGCCGTGTGGTGCCACTGGTGCCACGTGATGGACCGCGAAAGTTATGAGAACGCCGAAACGGCCGCACTGATCAATCAGAATTTTGTGGCCGTGAAGGTGGACCGCGATGAACGTCCGGATGTGGACAGCCGCTACCAGGCAGCCGTGGCCGCCATCAGCGGCCAGGGCGGATGGCCCCTGACGGCCTTTCTAACGCCTGAGGGCAAACCCTTCTTCGGCGGTACCTATTTCCCGCCCGAGGACCGCTACGGCCGCCCCGGCCTGCCGCGCGTGCTGCGCAGCATGGCCGAGGCCTACAGATATCGCCGGGACGAGGTGGAGGAGTCGGCTGGCAGCGTGATACAGGCCATCGAGCAGAATGAGACCTTCGCCGGGCGTGCCGGGCAGCTTGAGCCTTTAGGCGAGGCCTTGCTGGAGAAAATTCTTGAGTCGATCCTGGGGCAGTTCGACCCCCGCCACGGCGGATTCGGTTCGCAGCCCAAGTTTCCGCACCCCGCGGCGCTCGATCTGTTGATCGATGCCGCGACCCGGCCTGGTCCGCTGGCCGAGCGGGCCGCCGAGGCGGCGGCGGTCACGTTGGCGAAGATGGCCGCCGGCGGGATTCACGATCAGTTGGCCGGGGGATTTCACCGCTACTCCGTCGATGAGCGATGGATTGTGCCGCACTTTGAGAAGATGGCCTACGACAACAGCGAGCTGCTGCGGGCCTATACGCACGGTTTTCAGAGCTTCATGGACCCGGCGCTGGCGCGGGTGGCGGGTTCAACCCTGCGCTGGATGGACGAATGGCTGAGCGACCGTGAGCTCGGCGGTTTTTATGCCTCGCAGGACGCCGACGATTCGCTTGACGACGACGGCGACTACTTTACCTGGACGCGCGCCGAGGCCGAAGCCGTGCTCCTGCCCGATGAGTTCGAGGCAGCGGCGGCGTATTTCAATCTGCGTGCGGTCGGGGATATGCATCACGATCCGGCGAAAAATGTCCTTCATGCCGCCGCCTCCGGGCCGGCACTGGCCGCGCGCCTGAACCGCAGCGAGGAGGATCTCACTGTATCGTTAAGCCGGGCCCGGACGAAGCTGTACGCGGAGCGGCTGCGGCGCAGGACGCCCTTCGTAGATAAGACGATCTACACGGGGTGGAACGGGTTGTGCATCTCAGCCTATCTCGCGGCGGGACGCGCTTTGGCTCTGCCCGAAGCCGTCCGGTTTGCGCTGCAGTCGCTGGACCGCGTGCTCGCTGCGGCCTGGGACCCCGCCGGAGGGCTCTCGCGCGTGGTGGCGTACGGAGAAGCCGGTGAATGGGGGCGGTCCGCCAAGCCCGTGCCCGCGGTGTTGGACGACTACGCCTTTCTAGGTAATGCCGCGCTGGACGCCTGGGAGGCGACCGGCGAACTGCGTTACTTCACCGTGGCGGATGATCTGGCGAAGACGGTGCTGGGAGGTTTTTACGACGGGGCCGGCGGCGGTTTTTTCGACACCGACCAGACCGACCCTGCGGGGGGGCGGATCGGCGTGCTGGGGGCGCGCCGCAAGCCGCTGCAGGACGCGCCGACGCCCGCCGGCAATCCCGTCATGGCCACGTTGTTGCTACGTTTGCACGCCTTGACGGACAACGAGCTGTACCGTGCGCGCGCCGCCGAGACCCTGGAGACCTTTGCCGGGATCGTCGAACACCTCGGCCTATACGCGGCCAGTTACGGGCTGGCCTTGCGCCGTCTGAGCAGCCCGCCGGTACAGGTGTGCGTGGTGGGTGAGGATGCGCTGGCCGAGGATCTGGCCGCTGCAGCGCTGGCGCGCTTTCACGCGAACAAAAGTATTGTGCGGCTTCGGCCTTCGCAGATGGGTACCCTGCCGCCGGTGCTCGCGGGGACGCTGCCGCATCTGCCGGGGCTCGGGCAGGGCAGCGTTGCGGTGGTTTGCAAGGGCAATGTGTGCCTGCCGCCGGTCAGCGATCCGCAACGGCTGCTGGATTTGCTGACGATAGAATTTTAGGGCAGATATCCCGGCGCTGTTTTGCAGGCGGCCTGGCTGACAGCAGGTCCCTCGTATGGCTCTTGTGGCACGACAGCCAGCAGCGGCATCATAGGGATTGAGCCTGCTGGTTCGATGTTTACCGATCCCGGTAAATGTTCTACCTGTTCGGTTCTGACATCGTCGAAGCATACTGAAGGCCTCCCCGGCGAATCTTGAAGCGCGCCCACGTCTTCAGCCATGAAGGAGTCGTCATGCAAGCCCGGTCGCTACCGTGTTTCGTCCTCCCCCGAAGATTGGCTTCCGTCATCTTGCTGTTTTTATTTGCGGGCGTTCCCGGCGTTCCTTCAGACGCTGGGGTAAAGCAGGGCGTTCCGGGAGTTCCCCCGGCCTCCTCCAGCGGACGCAACAGTCATCTCGGCGATGCCGACGAGCCGTTTGAGCGACAAAACAGCTCCAAGCTGGAACACATGCGCGAGGACGAGCGGCGAAAGCGGCTGATGGCCGATACCGCCAGGCTGGTGGCGCTGACCAACGAGCTGAAGACCGAGGTGGACAAGAGTTCACGCGACGAGCTTTCGCTTGACGTGATCCGCAAGGCGACGGAGATCGAAAAGCTGGCTCACGATGTGCGGGAGCGCATGAAGGGTTGAGTTCGACCGAGAACCTCGTGGGATCGTTTCGGCCCCGGATGTTCAAAGGGGGGGTTGCGCTCGGCCCACCCCGTCGCACGCGCAGCTTCCCTCAGCCCGCTGCGGGTACAATCGCTCTGTCAAAGTTGTAGGGTTTCCAAGTTTCAGCGCGGAAGGCGGGCGGCCGGGTGGCAGGCAAGAGGCGGGCGGAGAAGGAAGCCGCGGTAAGCGTCACCGAGCCGGTGAGCGAGCAGCCCGCGGCGGCACAGATTCAAGATGCGGGACCGG
>CAXTBJ010000002.1:0-48432 GCA_964242585.1 uncultured Bryocella sp. | reverse complement strand
CCGGGCCAGACACTCGACCGGGAGCGGCTGCTTCAGTTTTACCGGCTCATGGTGCTCTCCCGGCGCACCGATGACCGGGAAATCCTGCTGAAACGGCAGCAAAAGATATTTTTTCAGATCTCCTGCGCGGGGCATGAGGCCCTGCTGGTTGCCGCCGGCCTGGCGCTGCGGCCCGGCTACGACTGGTTTTTCCCCTACTATCGCGACCGGGCGCTCTGCCTGGCCCTGGGCAATACCGTCGAGGAACAATTGCTGCAGGCGGTGGGGGCGGCGAGCGATCCGGCCTCGGGCGGCCGGCAGATGCCCTCGCACTGGACCAGCAGGAGGCTGCATATTGTGTCGCCGTCCTCCTCCACGGCGACGCAGTGTCTGCATGCCATCGGCTGTGCGGAGGCGGGACGGTACTTCAGCGCGCATCCGGGGGCGGCGGCCAAGGGTGCGGGAGATTACCGCCAGTTCAAGGACGTCACCTTTCACGGGGATGAGGTCGTGTATGTGTCCCTGGGTGAGGGATCGACGAGCCAGGGCGAGTTCTGGGAGTCGCTGAACACGGCCTCGAACCTAAAGCTGCCCGTGCTGTATGTCATTGAAGACAATGGGTACGCGATCTCCACACCGGTTGAGGCGAATACACCGGGCGGCAACATCTCCAGGCTCATAGCCAACTTCCCGAACTTCTACTTTGCGGAGGTGGACGGGACCGATGCGCTGGCGAGCTTTGAGGTGATGACCGAGGCGGTGGCCTACTGCCGCGCCGGCCGGGGGCCCGCGCTGGTGCACGGCCACG
The DNA here is from genome assembly GCA_964242585.1 of uncultured Bryocella sp. GTDB lineage: Bacteria > Acidobacteriota > Terriglobia > Terriglobales > Acidobacteriaceae > Granulicella. The sequence continues at coordinate 47,645 of CAXTBJ010000002.1, read as the reverse complement.
TGGTGCGGCCCTACTCGCACTCGCTCTCTGACGATGAGACGCAGTACCGCTCCGCCGAGGAGCTGGAGGCCGACGCGCTGCGTGACCCGATCGCGCGCATGAACGCCTGGCTGATCTCCACGGGCGTAGCGGATGCCGAGCAGTTGCGCGATCTGGAGCGAGCCGTGGAGGTCGAGGTGCAAGGGGCGAGCGACCGCGCCCTGCTCGCCGCGCCGCCGGGGCCCGAGTCGATTCTGCGGGAGGTGTATTCCGAGACCTTGCCGGTCACGGCAGCAGCCTTTGACGTCCCGGCCGAGCCGCCGGCACCCGGGGCTCCCGAACGCACGATGCTGGACGGCATCAATGCCTGTCTGCGCGACGAGATGCGCCGCGACGAGCGCATCGTGGTCTTCGGCGAAGATGTGGCCGATGCAACCCGCGACCGCGAGCTGCTGGAAGGCAAACTGAAGGGCAAGGGCGGTGTCTTCAAGGTGACCGCCGGGCTGCAGCGCGAGTTTGGCGGGGAACGGGTATGGAACGCGCCGCTGGCGGAGGCCAACATCACCGGCCGGGCGATCGGCATGGCGGTGCGCGGCTTGAAGCCGGTGGTGGAAATTCAATTCTTCGATTACATCTGGCCTGCTATGCACCAGATGCGCAATGAGTTAGCGGTGATGCGCTGGCGCTCGAACGGCAGCTTCACGGCCCCGCTGGTGATGCGGGTGCCGATCGGCGGCTACCTCACCGGCGGCTCAATCTACCACTCCCAGTCGGGGGAGAGCATCTTCACACACACCCCTGGGGTGCGCGTGGTGATGCCTTCAAACACCATGGATGCCGTGGGGCTGCTGCGCACGGCCATCCGCTGCGATGACCCGGTGCTGTTTCTGGAACATAAAAACCTGTATCGCGCGACCTTCGGCAGGGTGCCTTACCCCGGGCCGGACTACATGCTGCCGTTCGGCAAGGCGCATACGGTACGTTCAGGCCAGGACCTTTCCGTGATCACCTATGGCGCGGTGGTGCCACGGGCCTTGCAGGCGGCCCAGCGCCTGCAGCGCGAGCATGGACTGGAGGCCGAGGTGATCGACCTGCGCAGCCTGGCACCCTATGACTGGGACGCGATTGCCGCCTCCGTGCGCAAGACCAGCAAAGTGCTGGTGGCGCATGAGGATATGCTGAGCTGGGGCTACGGGGCGGAGCTCGCAGCGCGTATCGGGGACGAGTTGTTCCACGACCTGGATGCGCCGGTGCGCCGCGTCGGCGGCATGGATACCTTTGTGGCCTATCAACCGCTGCTCGAAGACGTGATCCTGCCGCAGGCGGACCGGCTATTCGAGGCGATGCTGGCGTTATCCAGGTTTTAAGCGGGCGGTCGGGCAGGTTTGAGGGGTTAGGGAACCTGTCTTCTGCAACTTCTCACCGCCGCACGCGTTAGAGTAAGCAGCTTTCGCCAAGCGTCGTCTCAGGAGCGTCCGCCATGCCTAGCAAACTCACCTTTACCGACCGAAGCGATTGGGGCTGCGATATGCACGGCCGTGACCTGCCGCGGCGCGGCGCGCTGACGCGGCGAGGCTTCATGCGTAATGGGGCGCTGGCCCTGGTCGGCACTTCGGTGATTCCGGCATTTCTGACGCGTTCGGTCTATGCGCAGATGGACAGCGCCGCGGCCGGCGGCAAGAAGCTGGTGGTGATCTTCCAGCGCGGGGCCTGCGACGGGTTGAACGTCGTTGTGCCATACGCGGAACCGAACTATTACACAATGCGGCCGACGATCGCGGTCCAGCCCAAGGAGGTCCTGGACCTGAACGGCTTCTTCGGCCTGCATCCGGCGATGGCTTCGCTGAAGCCGCTCTATGACGGCGGTCATCTGGCGGTGATCCATGCGGCGGGGTCGCCCGATCCGACGCGCTCCCATTTCGACGCGCAGGACTACATGGAATCCGGCACGCCGGGGGACAAGAACACACCAGACGGCTGGCTGAACCGCGCCCTAGCCTCCCAAACGGCGCCTCAAACAGCATCCCAAGCGGCATTCCAAGCCGCACCCCGGACGGCGGTGGGCAGACGCTCGCCGTTCCGTGCCGTCGCGCTGGGCGCGCAGGTGCCGCGCACGCTGCAGGGCCGGGTGCCCGCCGTCGCGGTGGCCAACCTGCAGGACTTTTCCGTCGCCGGACGCGGACCGCAGACCTCGCAGCTGTCGGATGCGTTTCAGGCCATGTATGACCAAAGCTCCGACACGGTGCTGCACGGCACGGGACAGGAGACCTTTGAGGCTGTGCGCATGCTGAAGGCCGCAAATCTGGGCAACTACAAGCCGGCGGGAGGGGCAGCCTACCCCAACACCCCGTTCGGCAACAGCCTGAAGCAGATCGCGCAGCTGCTGAAGGCAAATCTCGGGGTGGAGGCTGCCTTCGCCGATATCGGCGGCTGGGACACGCATCGCGATCAGGGCGGGGCGAATGGGCAGCTGGCCAATCGTCTGCGGGAGTTTTCCGATACGCTCGCCGCCTTCTGGCGCGACCTGGGCGATGGCGCCGAGCAGGTCACAGTGGTGACAATGTCGGAGTTCGGCCGCACCGCTCACCAGAACGGTACCGGGGGCACCGATCACGGTCACGCCAACGTGATGTTCGTGCTTGGCGGATCGGTGCGCGGTGGAAAGGTGTATGGCCGCTGGCCAGGTCTAGAAAAAGAGCAGCTGAATGAAGGGCGCGATCTCGCCGTGACGACCGACTTCCGCCATGTGTTGGGAGAGGCGGTGTACAAGAACCTCGGCGCGATGCGGCTGGATGAGGTTTTTCCAGGTGCGGGCGTGCGGCACGGCGACTTTCTCAACTTTGCCTAATCTGCGCCGTTTAAAGGGAGTACCCAGCTATATTCACTTTTCAGTAGACCCGCGCAAAATAATGTGGAAATTAGAAGAACCTTTTTCACGAGCGAACGTCTGAGTAGATGTAGCACTTGCCGGGCCAGCATTTCCCTCGGTCACCGGCCTCCCCCATCCGCAGCACCCCTCCCCCCACCTTTTTCCAAGGCTCCCGGAACATCGGGAGCCTTCACGCCTTTCCCCAATGGGCAGTGCGGTGCAAGTTAAAGTGATGGCGGTGCTTGCGCGACGTAGGTGTCCAGAAAACGTCGGATGGCCGCGGTAAATTGGACCGTTCCGGCATCTTTGGGCAGCTCGATGGTGAGCTTGGGATCGGCGGCTCGTTGGGCCTCCTCGGGAGGCGCGCCTGGGGTGTAGCTGATCAGTAGTTTGGGTGTGCCGAGGCGATGCAAGGCGTCGGCCAGCGGAAAGCGTTGATGAAAAAGTAGATGCACGGGGATGGCTCGTGTTCGGACATCGCGTAGAACGCGCGTCTCCGTATCGCCATCGGCGGACTCCAGGATCAGTGCCGGCAGCCCGGAGTATTTCGCACAGAGCGAAACAGCCAGCGAAGCGCCGAGTCGCATGCCGTACACGACGATATTTCCAGGCGCGATGCCGCGGGTCTGGGTGAGATAGAGGAAGGCGCTGTCGGCGTCGCTGCGCATCAGCTGCTCGGTGGGGTGCTTGCCGCCGCTCGCGCCGTAGCCGCGGTAATCGAAGAGCAGCACGTTCAGCCGGGCGCGGTGGAGGGCCAGGGCGGCCGGAAGCGCCTCGCTCATGGAGCCATCTTCGCCGTGGAGCAGGAGAACCGTGGGGGCTTGACCGCTGTCGCCGGGAATCCACCAGCCGGTGAGTTGCGGCTGACCGGAACGATCGTCGCCGAAGCGGACGGGTTCAAAGGCGAGGTCCATGCTCGCGGGTGTGCGCGGCACGGCGCGGGAGGGGTGCAGCACCAGCTGCCACTGCTCGACAAAGAAGAGGGCGCACACGGTCAAATAGGCGCACAGCAGGCCAACCGCGACGACGGCGACGGCGGCCTTGAGCAGCCAAACCGGATCGACGTTCTTTGGGCTTACCGCCGCCTTGGGAGCGTTGCGAGCTTCGCGGGTTTTCGGGTAGGACCGGGGCGTAGACATAGGGATAGGTCCTTTGCATCTTACGTCGCAGAGCGGCTGTTTGCGGATAGATCAAGCCGCGGACAGGGAGGTGCGGGTTTTGGCGGAGTGGAAGCAGTTATGTTCGGCGGCGGACGCACCCCCCAGGGATGAGGTCAAAGAGATCGAGTTGGAGGGCAGGATGCTGTGCCTGGCCAATGTCGGCGGTACGCTGCACGCCCTGGACAACTGGTGCCCGCATCGCCAGGGTCCGTTGGGGCAGGGGTGGATTGAAGGGGAGACCGTGGTCTGCCCGTGGCACGCATGGGCCTTCGATTGCAGGACGGGCGTGGCGCTCGAACCGGAGCGGGCCGAGGTAAAAGTATTCCCAGTACGAACCGAAGGAGACGCGGTACTTACGGACCTATCTTGATGACCGGAGAATATTATTTATGCACGAACAAACCCCTTAGCGCGCGCTATGCTCTCACCATTGACGGCCAATGGTGGCTTGCGATCAGTACGACAGGAGAATAATTATGATAATGAAGCGAACTTTGCTTTCAATTTTCGGTTTGGCAATTTTATTCGGTAGCCTCGGTTCCAGTGAGGCACAATACCACCACCGGCGCTGCCGAGACCCCTACTTCCGTCACCACCACCGCCGTTACTGCAGCTTCTAAGCCAAATTTGTCTTGCGGTGAAACGAGCGTTCCAAAATGACCGTTCTTTGCATCGCGATTTTTTGAAGGTGGGTCGATGAAGGCGGACCTTGCGTGATTCCCCCAAAATTCGCTGATAGAAAACATCCTGGTAAGGGCTATCCTGTCACCATCGACGGTGGACGCTCACGAGCTGCCGGGGACCTAGGAGAAAGTATGACGGTAAAGCGAGCATTGCTCTCGATTTTTGGTTTGGCAATCCTGTTCGGCAGCTTGGCACCTGCAGAGGCTCAGTATCATCACCACCATCGTCACCATCATCATCACTACAACCACTAGGTTAAATGCATTTACGACGAAAAAGACCCGGCTATGGCCGGGTCTTTTCGTGCGCCCTCGACGCTGCAGCATGATCCTTCGCTGCTGGACTCTTCACTGCTAAACTAGCTTTGATCGTTGCAAAACCGGAGAGACCATGCAGGCTGTTCTCGCCCTGGAAGACGGGCGCGTGTTTAAGGGCCGGAGCTTTGGAGCGCCGGTCGAGCGTGTGGGTGAGGTCGTCTTTAACACCTCGTTGACGGGGTACCAGGAAATCTTTACCGATCCGTCCTATGCGGGGCAGATTGTGGTGCTGACGAATCCACAGATTGGCAATTACGGCACCTCGCCGTCCGATGCGGAGTCGGCGCGGCCCTATATCGAGGGTTTGGTGGTGCGCGAATTTTCCCCGATCAGCTCCAACTGGCGTTCCACCGAGGTAACGGACGAATATCTGGAGCGCAACGGCGTGCCGGTGATCGCGGACATCGACACGCGGGCCGTGGTGCGGCATCTGCGGGCCAACGGCGTGATGCGCGGCTGCCTTTCGACGGATGGGCATGACATCGACGCCCTGATTGCGAAGGCCAGAGCGCATCGGGCCATGGATGGAACCGATCTGGCCAGTGCGGTTTCCACCAAGCAGGTCTACGCGTGGAACGCGGAGGAGCCGCGCAACGGCACCGGCGACAAGCTGCTGCCCAGCGCAAATGCCGACGCCGCCGAGCAGATGCATGTGGTGGCCTATGACTTCGGCATCAAGCAGAACATTCTGCGTATGTTGACCCGCGAAAACTGCCGGGTGACGGTGGTGCCGGCGAAGACGCCCGCAGCCGAGGTGCTGGCCATGAACCCCGACGGGATCTTCTTCTCAAACGGCCCCGGCGATCCGGAGCCGCTGGACTACGCGCAGCGGAACATCCGCGAGTTGCAGGGCAAGGCGCCGCTGTTCGGCATCTGCCTGGGCCACCAGCTGTTCGGGCTCGCGCTGGGCGGCAGGACCTATAAGCTGAAGTTCGGCCACCACGGCGGCAATCACCCGATCAAGAATCTGGAGACGGGCAAGGTCGAGATCACGGCGCAGAACCATAACTTCAATGTGGACCCGGAGTCGCTGCCCGACGATGTAGCCGTCACGCACGTGAACTTGAACGACAACACGCTAGCCGGGCTGAAGCACAAGACTGACCCGATGTTCAGCGTGCAGTACCATCCGGAGGCGTCGCCGGGCCCGCATGATTCGCATTACCTGTTCCGGGACTTTCGTAGAATGATGGAAGAGTGGAGGGAGGGCTAATGACTCAAACCAGCATGGAAATCAGCATGAGTGACGACCTCCAGCGGCGGCTGCATGAGATAGCGCCTCGCGCTGGGAAAACGGTCCAGGAGTTTGTGCGGGAGGCCATATACACCTTTGTAGAAGATTATGAGGACGGACTCGCGGCACAGGCGTCGATCATGGCGCAGGAGCCGACGATTTCACTCCACCAGATGAGGAATGAGCTTGGCTTGGGCAATCGAGATCTCGGATACAGCAAGAACACAGCCTAAGAAGCTGGATCGTCAAGTGAGCGAACGCATTCAGACGTTCTTAGAGGAGAGAGTAGCGATCGCTGCCGACCCTCGTGATTTAGGTGCAGGTTTATCGGGCGAACTAGCCCATCTCTGGAAGTACCGTGTAGGTGACTACAGAATGATCTGTGAGCTTCGTGCAGAGGTTCTGATCGTGCGGGTTGTGCGTGTGAGTCACCGGCGGGAGGCGTACCGCTAAATGCCGCGCAGAAATGACATTTCCAAGATCCTCGTGATCGGCTCCGGGCCGATCGTGATCGGCCAGTCGGCTGAGTTTGATTACTCCGGCACGCAGGCCTGCAAGGCACTGAAGGCCGAGGGCTACGAGGTGGTGCTGGTGAACTCCAACCCGGCGTCCATCATGACGGACCCCGAGGTCGCCGACCGCACCTACATCGAGCCGTTAACCGAGGCATATCTCGAAAAGATTCTCGCGCTCGAGCAGGAGCGCATGGGCCCTGCGACCCCGACAGGCGGCAAATTCGCCATTCTGCCGACCGTGGGGGGACAGACGGCGCTCAATCTAGCCGTCGATCTGGCCGACAAGGGCGTCTTGGACCGTATGGGCATCGAGCTTATCGGCGCCAAGCTGGAAGCCATCAAGAAGGCCGAAGACCGGCTGTTATTCAAAGATGCGATGAAGAAGATCGGGCTGGACATGCCCCGGTCGATGCTCGTGAACAACTTGAGGGATGGTCTGGAATACGCTGCAAGGCTTGGGTTTCCGGTCGTCATCCGGCCGAGCTTCACGCTGGGCGGATCGGGCGGCGGCATCGCCTACAACCGCGAAGAGTTGATGGAAATCCTGTCGCGCGGTATCGACCTTTCGCCGGTCCATGAATGTCTGCTGGAAGAGTCCGTCCTCGGTTGGAAGGAGTATGAGCTCGAGGTGGTGCGTGACCTGAAGGACAACGTCGTGATTATCTGCTCGATCGAGAACTTCGATCCGATGGGCGTGCACACGGGAGATTCCATCACGGTAGCGCCGGCGCAGACACTGTCCGACCGCGAGTACCAGCGGATGCGCGATGCGGCCATCGCCGTCATTCGTGAGATCGGCGTAGAGACGGGCGGCTCCAACGTGCAGTTTGCGGTCGATCCGCAGACGGGGCGCATGACGGTGATCGAGATGAACCCGCGCGTGTCTCGGTCCTCGGCGCTGGCGTCCAAGGCGACGGGGTTTCCGATTGCCAAGATTGCCGCCCGGCTGGCCGTGGGTTACACGTTGGACGAGCTGCAGAACGACATCACCAAGGCGACGCCGGCGTGTTTTGAGCCGACCATCGACTACGTCGTGGTGAAGATTCCGAAGTGGCAGTTTGAGAAGTTCCCAGGCGCCAACGAGGTGCTCGGGCCGCAGATGAAGTCGGTGGGCGAGGTGATGGCCATTGGGCGCACCTTCAAGGAAGCCCTGATGAAGGCCGTGCGCTCGCTTGAAACCGGCAAGAAGAGCGGATCGGAGACCATCGATCCACGCCGCCAGACGCAGCGGCTGGTGACCCCGCACCCGGAGCGCCTGCAGTATCTGCGGTATGCCTTTGAAAACGGTATGGCGGTGCGCGAGGCGGCACGGCTGACCGGGATGGACCCCTGGTTTCTACACCAGATGAAGCTGATCGCGGATGAACAGAAATCATTAGCCGAACGTGGTCTGGAGTCGCTCGAAGGCTTCGATCTACAGCTTGCCAAGCGCATGGGGTTGTCGGACGAGCGGCTGGCCGGAATCTTTGGCCTTGAAGGCAAAGGCGCGGAGCACGTCAAACAGACCCGCGAAAAGCTCGGGGTGAAGCCGGTCTTCAAGCTGGTGGACACCTGCGCGGCGGAGTTCGAAAGCTTTACGCCGTATCTGTACTCCTGCTACGACGAGGAGGACGAGGCCGCGCCGACCCCGCACAAGAAAGTGATCATCCTGGGTTCGGGGCCGAACCGGATCGGGCAGGGCATTGAGTTCGATTATTGCTGCTGCCATGCGGCCTTTGCGCTGCGCGAGGACGGCTTTGAGACCATCATGATCAACTGCAATCCGGAGACCGTCTCGACCGACTACGACACGTCCGATCGGCTATATTTTGAGCCGCTGACCTTTGAGGACGTGCTCGCCGTGTATGAGCACGAGGCCTCGGCGGGTGCGGAGATCGGTATGATCGTGCAGTTCGGCGGGCAAACGCCTCTGAACCTTTCGCTGCCGTTGAAGACCGCGGGCGTACCGATCATCGGCACCTCGCCGGAATCGATCGATCTGGCGGAGGATCGCAAACGTTTCGGCAAGCTGCTGGAGGAGCTCGACATACCGCAGCCGCCGGCGGCGATGGCGACCTCCGTGGAGGAGGCCCTGGCCGGCGCGCGCCATGTAACCTATCCGGTCCTGGTGCGGCCTTCCTATGTGCTGGGCGGCCGTGCCATGGTGATCGCCTACAACGACGATGCGGTGCGGCGCTACATGGCTACCGCGATCGAATACTCGCAGGAGCGGCCGGTGCTGATCGATCACTTCCTGGAGGACGCGCAGGAGGTCGATGTCGACGCTCTGTGTGACGGCGAGGACGTCGTGATTGCCGGCATCATGCAACATATCGAGGAGGCCGGGGTGCACTCGGGCGACTCCTCCTGCGTGCTGCCCGCGGTGGATCTCTCCCCGGAGGTGCTGGAGACCATTCGCAGCCACACGCGCAAGCTGGCACGGGCTCTCAATGTAATTGGCCTGGTAAATCTGCAGTTCGCCGTGCAGCGGGGGGTGGTGTTCGTCATCGAGGTGAACCCGCGTGCCTCACGCACGGTGCCCTATGTCTCGAAGGCGACCGGCGTGCAGCTGGCCAAGATCGCCTCGCGCCTGATGACCGGCCAGCGCCTGCGCGACCTGCTGCCGGAGCAGGTCGCCAGCGGCAGGGATCTCGATACCGGAGATCATTACTTTGTGAAGTCGCCGGTATTTCCGTGGGCCAAGTTTCAGGGCGTGGACCCGGTGCTGGGGCCGGAGATGCGGTCCACCGGTGAGGTGATGGGCATCGGCCGCAGCTTTGGCGAGGCCTTTGCCAAGGCGCAGACCGCCGCCGGGTTGATTCTGCCGACCGAGGGAACGCTGTTCCTCAGTGTCACGGCCCGCGACCGCGAGGGGGTGGTGCCGCTCGCGAAGGGCTTTGTTCATGCAGGCTTTCGGATCGTGGCCACGCATGGCACGGCGGCGGTGCTGGAGGCCGCCGGCCTCCAGGTGGAGCGCGTCTACAAGGTGGACGAGGGCCGGCCCAACGTGGTGGATCTAATCAAGAGCGAGCGCATCCACCTGATCGTGAACACCCCGACCGGCCAAGGCGCGGTGTTTGATGAGCAGGCGCTCCGCCGGGCGGCGGTGGCGGCCCGTGTGCCCATGATCACGACGCTGGCGGCGGCGCGGGCGGCGGTTGAAGGGATCGAGGCGCTGCAGTCGGCGAAGGGCTCCGTGGAATGCCTGCAGGAGTTGCATGCGGCGCACAGCCGGCCCGCTCCGAACAGGTCTCCCGACAAAGCGCTTGCGCCGGCCTGAACGGGCCGATCCTTTCGGTGGGTCGGCCAAATCCTCAGCCCGGACGTAGACTGGATCTCTATGCTGTTGCAAGGCCTTTTCGTTCCGCTGACGTGCCCGTTCTACCGTGACGGCAAGAGCTACCTGCGCAAGCTTGAGCACAACGTGCGCCGCTACTCGCTGGGGCCGGCGGCTGGGCTGGTAGCGCTGCCGCCGGATGGCGAAGCCTCCGCACTGACCGACGCTGAGGCTTACGAAAGCCTGCAGGTTATAGCCGCGACCGCGGCCAAGGAGAAGGTGCTGGTGGCCGGGGTGGAGCGCTCAAGCGTGCGGGCGGCGCTGGAGATTGCGGAATCCGCTGCGAAGGCCGGCTTTGACGCGCTGCTGCTCGCGCCCCCGGCAAATTGGGCCCGGCTGATCCATGGCGCGGATGCAAGCGAGGTTCTGCTCTATTACAGGGCCGTGGCGGACGCTTCACCCCTGCCGATTGTGCTTTGGAATGACAAGTCCAGTGCCGCGCTGCGCCTGCCCATCGAGGCTCTGATCTCGCTTGCGCACACCCCCAACGTTATCGGCTTGATCGACGGCTCGCTCAGCTCTGAATCATTCCGTACGCTGCTGGCCGGCACTGCCGATGTGCGGCGCGAGGTGGCGGTGACCACCGTCTTTGAAGCGGTTACCGAGCGCATGTTGACCGCCTCGCCGATGCCCGTTCCGGCGTCGCAGGCGCTTGTCACCATCGGGGCTGCGTCCAGGACGGAGGCCAATGACCTAGCCGCAGCCCCGCTCCCGCCCGTCTCGACGCTCAAGACACGCAGCCGGGCCGTTGGCTTTCAGGTGCTCTCCGCCGGTTCAACGCGGCAGATGGTCTCGTTCTTGCGGGAGGGGATCTCAGGGGTGTTGCCGCCGCTGGCCGCCTGCGCGCCCCAGGGCTGCCATGAGGTGTACGCGGCCTGGAAGGATGGCGACGAACCGCTCGCCGCCGAGCGGGCGGCCCGCCTGAGCGCCGCCGAAGATCTGCTTGAACGCCTGGGCCCCGCCGGAATCAAGTACGGCTGCGACTGGAACGGCTTCTACGGCGGGCAGCCCAGGCTGCCACGCCTTTCACTCACCGCGGAGCAGCGAAGTGCCGTGGAGCGGGCACTGGGTGAGGTACGGAATTAGTCACTGCTTCAGCGGCGCGCCAGGCTGCTCAGCCGCGTTCTGGCCTGCGCGGCTTCCGGAGAATTCGGGTAGCGTTGCACCAGGGCGCGCAGCTCACGCATACCGGCGTCTGTCTGCTTGAGCGCGAGCAGGGCTTCGCCCTTGTGGAGGTGCGCGGCGGGTGCCTTGGGGTTGTCCGGATAGCGTTCCAGCACCTGATCGTAGTTCTTGACGGCCGGACCCGGCTTGGCGGTTTTGTTGTCGATCTCGCCCAGGTAGAAGAAGGCGTTACCGGCCAGATTGTCATCCGGATGCGCTTTGATCAGGTCGCTGAATTCGGAGCCGGCCAGCGGGTAGCGTCCGGCCACGTAGTCGCTGTAGGCGGCGCGGTACATGTCGGCCACGGGCACGCCACCGCCGGCGGGACCGGGGTTGTTGGCCACCGGCGGTGCGCCAGGCCCGCCGCTGGGGGGCGCGGCCGGAGCAGGAGCAGGGGACCCAGCCGCCGGGGCAGGGCTGCTGCCCGCACCGGCCGCCGCACCCGGCAGACTGCCGACGATCGCATTGGTCGATTGCGTCTGGCTCTGGATGTCGTTGAGGGATTTCTCCATGCGCAGCATGCGCGCCTTCAGCTCATCGAGCGAGTCGTTGAGTGCCTGCACCTGACCTGACAGCTGATCGTTTTTTGCCGACTGGGCGTCGGCCTGGTTCTGCAGCTTGAGCTGCATGCCGTTCACGCTGACCGACATCTTATTGACCGAGTCGACCGTCTGCTGCACGAGATCCTTCAGCACCCCCATCTGCTGATCGTTAGAGCTTTGCAGGCGGGCGAGCGAGTCGATCAGCTGCTGCACCTGTGTTTGGAGCTGGATCATCTCCTTCGAGGCCGCGTGCGCCGGCGTGGCGTGCAGCATCGCGAAGACAAGGAGGGCGGGGGCAAAGCGACGGCAGCGAGCAACGAAATTCATGCCGGAGACTCCTGAGTTGACAATGTTGAGAGGAAACGCGCCGGGGGATCGCAGGGTTTGGCTGCGGTATTTCGGCGCGGGTCTCCGCGATGCGAGGGAAGAGGGTTAGCGATCGATTGAGAACTGGGCGCGACGGTTCTGCTGCCAGCAGCTGTCGGTCTCCTCGGTGCAGAACTGGCGTTCCTTGCCGTAGCTCACGACGCGGATGCGCTCGGGCGCGATGCCGGCGCTGACCAGGGCTGTCTTTGCGGCATTGGCGCGGTTCTCCCCAAGGGTGATGTTGTACTCGGCCGAGCCGCGATCGTCGCAGTAGCCGCCGATCACGAGGCGAATGGTGGGGTGAGACTCGAGATATTGCGCCGCTTGCGAGACCACGGGTTGCGTATCCGCCTCGATGGTATAGCTGTCATAGCCGAAGAAGATGTCGCGGACGTTGGCGTGAAAGGCGGCGTCACCGCCTAAATTCCCTTCGGTTCCTGCCCCCGCATCGGCTCCGCCGCCGGGGACCTGGGCCACGCGCACCGTTACGCGCACACTGGCGTCCGTGAGGCCGCCATCCCCCTTGGCGACCAGGTGAAAGTTGGTCGAGTTTGCAGGGGAGACGGTCTGTGTGCCGTTGACCGGTACGTCGCCGATGCCGTCGATGCTGGCGCTCGTGGCGTTGGCCGTCCGCCAGTTCAGCACAACGGACTGGCCCTGGTCGATCGCGGCAGGCTCGGCGCTGATGTTCGCGGTGGGGGCCGGACCGGCGGTCGCCGGGGGAAGGGCGTTGCCGGGAACAGGCGCTGTTTTTTTATGGCAGCCGGCCATCGCCAAGAAACCCAGGCTTACTGAAAGGAGCACCCGCGACAGCGTAGAGGGTCGTGCTTGCATTATGCGTATCCTTTTGGTCGCTCTTCTGAACGACCTCTTGTCCTGCGTATCAGGTCCTGCGTAACCAGTCCTGCGTATCAAGTCCTACGCACCCATTCCTGCGTAATCCATACTCCGGTCAGTGTAAGCCCGGCCTGCGGCATCGTCATCCGATGAAGTGTTCACCGGGAGCTCCAGTTCGGCATGTCGGAGCCGGCGGCCGTCAGCGCGTGAATAGCTGTGCCGTCGGCCAGCATGGTCATTAGCCGGCTGTCCCGGTCGCGGCCATTGGGTGAGTTGGCGAAGACGATGTGCCGGCCGTCGGGCGACCAGGAGGGAAAGTCGCAGCGACCGATGTCGTGGGTGAGCTGTATCCAGCGTTTGGAGGCGATCTCCATCACGTAGATGTCCTGGCCGCCCGGGGCGCCGGGGCCATACTTCCGGTTCCAGGCAAAGGTAAGGAACTGGCCGTTGGGCGACCAGGACGGCGAGGTCGCGTAGCCGCCATCGGTCATGCGCTGCACGCCGGAGCCGTCCGCATCCATGAGGTAGAGCTGCGGCAGGCCGGTGCGGCCGCTGATCCAGGCAATCTGCGCGCCGGTTTTCGGGTTCCAGGTGGGGGAAACGTCCGGTCCGCGGGAGTTGGTTACACGGCGCGCCGCCGCGCCCTGCGCGTCGGTGATCCAGATCTCGGGGTCGCTGGAACGTGAGGACGAAAATGCCAGTTGCTGGCCGTTAGGAGCCCAGGCGGGCGAAAGGCTGGTGCCCCCGGGTGAGTTGAACGCCACCGTGCGGCCGAGCAGCAGCGAGTACATCTTGATCTGGAAGCCGTCGCGGCCGAGCGCGCTGAACGCCAGTCGGGAGTTATCCGGCGACACGCGCGGCGAGAGCGCGATCTGACCCAGGTGCGTGACCGCGTGCTGATTTTGGCCGTCATAGTCCATCGCCCAGATCTCTTTATTGCCATCGCCGCTGAAATGGACGTAGAAGATCTTCGTTTCGGCGATGCCCTGGATGCCGCCGCCGAGGCGGAAGATGATCTCATCGGCGAACTTGTGCGCGATCTGGCGCGCGCCGTTCACGTCGGCGGCATCGGTGTACTGCTTGGCGAAGACCTGCGGAAACTGAGTGTTGTGCGTGTCGTCCAAATAGCCCTGCACCTGGGTTTGGCCGTTCCCCACAATGAGCGAGCCGAAGGCGACCATGCCGGCGCTGGCGGGCGCTGCCGCCCATTGGCTCAGGTTGATTTCGGCCGGCGAACCCGGCGTGCCTCCCGGCTGCATACTTTTGGAGACCAGATCGAAGATGCCGGCGTTGGCTAGGTCGTTATTGAGCGTTGCATTGAAGGCAGAGACGAGTTCGCCGGTGGAGGGGTCCCCCAAACCCGGTTTGAAGCCGGCGGCCGCCAAACGCAGGCGCTCGGCGCCGGTGCTGGTTTCCAGATGAAAAGGATCTTGTGCGTGCAGGCTGACCGTGCAGAAAAGCGGGGCAACAAAAGTGAAGGCACAGGCAAAAAAACGAAGCAGGGTATTCCGGGAACGGTGAGGCTTGAACGCAACGGCCATGCTCACCACTCTAGTCTCAGGGGGGAACTGGAGGCGAGTGGGAAGGGAATCCCGAAAGGTGCACAGAGGCTCAGCGCTGTTTCTCTATGGCTTCGAGACGGCCTTCGAGCTTGCCTGTCAGATGATGGAACTGACGCATATCGCCTTCAAGGACACCAAACCTGTTTGCCAGTTCAGAGACTCGGGTAGAAAGTTCTCCAGTGGCAGACCAGTTCAGTAACAAGCCGAGCAGCACCATGAGCGTTGGGATGCCGATGGACAGGTAAAGCTGAACGTTCGTCATAGCCGACGACTCTATACCATTCAATGGTACAGCCCAAGGCTTCTAACCACACCGGATTGGGTGAAGTTTGGCACTCCAGGCCGGAGCTGCACGTAAGATTCCCGTTGCAAATCGCCTATGGCGCCCGATAGTCGAAACTGAACTCGATCGTGATCTTATTGCCGGCAGGCAGGGGGCCGAAGCTGTCGATCCGCTCCACGGCGTGCAGAGCCGACTGGTCGAGCGAGGGCGATCCGCTGCGGTCCTCGACGCGAACCTCCGACGGCGTGCCGTCGTGGTCGATATCAAACAGCAGCGTCACGCGTTTGCCCTGGGAGGCGCGCCCGTCGGCTTCGGCGGCGACCCAGTTCTGCGAAACCTTGCGGCTCACCAGCTGCAGGTAGTAGGCATAGCGCGTGCCGAAGGCGCGATCCTGCACCGTAGCCGTAGCCGTGCCGTTTTTCAGCTGCGAGATTGCCTGCGGCAGCTGCGTCGCGGCGGTTTCACCGGTTTGGGCTTTGGGCGTCGACGGGACGGGCAGGGGACGCTTGGCAGACGTCGCCTCCGTGGGTGCGGCCCGCGGCTGTGGCCTGGGTGGAGCTTCGATGTGAGTCGGCGCGGGCGTTTTAGGGGGAGTCTTAGCCTTGATCAGAACGTCGGTCGGCCTGGGCGGAGGTTGGGTGGCCTCCTTGGGCGGAGGCAGGGGGGCAGCATTTTCGTCCTCGGAGGCGAGCACCTGCTTTTCGACCGGCTTCGCACGCGAGGGCAGCGGCAAGGCCGAAACCATCGACGCCTGAATGGCGCCTACCGAGGCCTGGCGCTCCCCCCAGCGATCCGACGCGCTATGGCCTAGGTATGCCGCCGCGACCAACCCCGCAGCGATCAAAAGATGCAGACCCAAGGCGCCCGCCACGCCGCCGCCGAGACGGTCGGGCGGCTCGAAAAGATCAGCGATATCAGTGCGGGATGGGGTGGTAGGAACCATGTTCTGAGCAGCGTAGGAGCGTTAATGCAAGGGCTGGGTGACGATGCTGATGTTTGCGATGCCCGCCTGTTTGATTGCATCCATCACCGAAGCGAAGGCACCGAACGGCACCCGCTGATCCGCGCGGACATAGACGGTCTTACCGGCGGCCTCGCCGGCGGCCAGCAGTGTGGGAAGGTCATGCACGTTAATTGGTTTGTCATCCAGAAACACGTTCTGGTCCTTGTCCAGCGTCACCACACGGCGTTGCTCGGTGAGCTGATTGACGGTGCGGGTCTGGGGCACGGCGACCTCAACGCCCGATTGCAGCACCGGCGCGGTCACCATGAAGATCAAGAGCAGCACCAGAACCACGTCCACGAGCGGGGTAATGTTAATGCCTTCGAGCGAGGTCTGCGTACGTCCCCTGGAGGTCGTAAAGGCCATAGGAATTAGACCGTCCTGCGGAGGGTATCGCCCGGTTGGAGGGCGGGCTGGGATGCGGAGGAGGAGGCAGACTGCGGGCTGGGACCTGTCTGCGGCACGGGGTGTCCCGGGACCAGGGCGGCGTTCTCGATCGCATTTAACAGTTCGCGGCCGAAGTCGTCCATGCGGGCGGCGAACTCGCGCAGCCGTGCCGTGAGCTGGTTGTAGCCGACCACCGCCGGCACCGCGACCACCAGACCCGCGGCGGTGGTGATCAGCGCCTCGCTGATACCCGGGGCGACCGCGCGCAGGGTGGCCGCCCCTGCGGTGCCGAGGCCGTGAAAGGCATCGATGATGCCCATCACCGTGCCGAAGAGGCCGATGAAGGGGGCGATCTGCGCGATGGTGGCCAGCCACGTCATACGGCGCTCCATGAGGGTGAGCGATTCGCTGGCGGCGGTCTGCGCCGCGCGTTCGAGCGCCTGCGGGTTGGGCGGGGTGCCGCGGCCGCCGGACTGGCGCTGGTACTCGTCGTGGATCTCGTGGAAGACGGCGACCAGCGGGCTGGGGCGGAACTGCTCCGCGACGGCGGCGACCTCGCTCAAGCGGCCCGACTTGCGGAAGGCGCGCACGAACTTGCGGTTCTGGACGTCGGCCTCGCGAAAGCTCCGCCACTTGGCGATCATGATGGTCCAGGAGAAGATACTGGTGAGCAGCAGCAGGCCGAGCACGGTCAGCGCGGTGGGACCGCTGTTGTGCAGCATGTCGGCGAGGGCACCCGAATGGGCCGCGCCCGGAGCCGCTGCTGAAGCCGTATCGGTGGGTGCCGGCGAAAGGTCCTGCAGCCAGAGAGCAAGAGCTGTCACAAGGGAAAGGGCTGTCATACGCTGCCTTCGAGTGTACTGCCCGAAGCCGTCCCCTAGGGGGCGGAGACTCAAGCGGACTCACCCTAGGTCAGGGCTGCGGCGGTTCGGAAAAGCCGAGCCGCCCGTGCTACGCTGGCGAGGCGAAGCCATGGCGAAGGTTGGGGTTACATGCTGCTGGAACTGAGGGCGGAAAACTTCGCGGTGATCGATCGGACGGTCGCCGAGTTCGGCCCGGGTCTGAATCTGCTCACCGGGGAGACCGGCGCGGGTAAATCGATCCTTATCGACGCACTGGTCATGCTGCTCGGCGGCAAGGGGTCGAGCGAACTGGTGCGGCACGGAGCGGAAAAGGCCGTGCTGAGCTGTGTCTTTGAATCGACGCCCGGGACGGAGACCGTGCTCGAAGCCAATGGACTGGACTCCGCCGGCGAGCAGGTGCTGCTGCGGCGCGAGGTGGGCGCCAACGGCAAGGGCCGCGTATTTGTGAACAATCAGCCGGCGACAGTAGGTGCTCTGCGGCAACTTGCACCGGAGCTGGCGCTGGTGCACGCGCAGTCCGAGACGATGACCGCCTTCGACGCCGCGCAGCAGCAGTCATTGCTGGACCGCTCGGCGCAGATCGGGACCGAGGCGGCCGCGGTGGCTTTTCGGCGGTGGCGCGATCTGCGCGAGGAGCTCAACACCTTGCAGAGCGCGGAGAGCGATCGTCTGCGCCTGATCGACCTTTGGAGCTTTCAGGTGCGGGAGATCGAGGCGGCCGGTATCACCGATGCCGAGGAGGACGGGCGGCTGGAGGCGGAGAAGCGGCTGCTGCTGAATGCGGAGCGCCTGTTTTCCTGGGCGAACGCCGCCCTGCAGCTGCTCTATGAGGACGAGGTCTCGGCGGAAGGGCTGCTCGGGGGTGCGTTGCGGCATGTGGAGGATCTAGCCCGGTTTCAGACCAGCTTTGCCGAGACGGCGCAGCAGTTGCGCACCGCGCAGGCCGCGGTCGAGGATGTGGCCTCCACGCTGCGGGACTTTGCGGAGGGAGCGACGGCCTCGCCGGAGCGCCAGGCCGAGGTGGAAGACCGGCTGGCCCTGCTGGATCGCTTGAAGCGCAAGTACGGGCCGTCGCTTGCGGAGGTAATCGCGTTCGGAGCTAACGCGGCGGAGAAGCTGGGCGATCTGGAGAACAGCGACGCGCGGGCGGCGGAGTTGGCTACGGGCGTCGCGGCGGCGGCGGGCAGCTATCGAGAGGCCGCGCAGGCCCTGACGGCTCGGCGGCGTGCGGCGGCCACGAAGCTGGCCTCGCTAGCGGAGCGGCAAATTAACGAGTTGGCCATGAAGGCTAAATTCGCGGTGGAGGTGAGGCCGAACGAAGCCGAGACGGCCTGGAGTGCCACCGGGTGGGATGAGGTGGAGTGCCGTATCGCGACCAACGCCGGCGAGCCGCTGAAGCCCCTGACCGACATCGCCTCCGGCGGCGAGATGTCGCGCGTAATGCTAGCCCTCAAGGTCGCGGTTGAGGAGCAGGCTACGGGGCAGGCGCGCAAACGGGGGCTCGCGCTGCCGCGCACGCTGGTCTTTGACGAGATCGACATCGGCATCGGCGGTCGGGCGGCGGAGGCGGTCGGCCAGAAGCTCAAAGCGCTGGCCCGTACGCAGCAGGTACTGTGCATCACGCATCTGCCGCAGATTGCCGCCTTTGCCGACCGGCACCTGCTGATTGAGAAGAGTGAACGCGCGGGTAGAACGCGCACCGGCGTACGCGCCGCGTCGGAGCGCGAAAGCGTGGAGGAGATCGCGCGGATGCTGTCCGGCGCGAGTCTTACGGAGGCCTCCCGGGTGCATGCCCGGCAGATGGTCGAGGCCAGCCGGTAGGTCGAGGCCGTCAGGTAGAGGGGTCGGCAAGCAACACGGGCTCGTTTTCCCGCCTCCAATAGCGTGAAGCAGGAGGAAATACTCATGGCCGATACAAAGAAGTGCGCACACCCGCTATGCAGCTGCACGGTGAAGGATGAAAAATACTGCTCACAGATGTGCGAGGATTCCGCCGCGACGACGACCCTCGGCTGTGACTGCGGCCATGCGGGCTGCACGGGCCGAGCCTGAACAAACCTGACGGCAGCGGAGCCTTTGTAGCCGTACCGACTTGTTGCCGTACCAAGCCGAGGGGAGGTCTACGCGGAGCTTCCGCCATGGCCTTCTAAACCCTTTCCCTGGTACGGTTCCCCCTCGTTGGAGGTATACTGAGTCTTGTGACGACCTCCATTCTTGAGCCCGTCGATGTACAACCGGAAGCCGTGCAGCCCGAGGCCGGCTCCTCGCAAAGCACAAAACGAGTGCTTCTACTGAAGCCTCGTGGATTTTGTGCCGGTGTTGTACGCGCCATCGACATCGTGCGGATCGCCCTCGACACCTTTGGCGCGCCCATTTACGTGCGCAAGGAGATTGTGCACAACTCCTATGTTGTGAACGATCTCGCCCAAAAGGGAGCCATCTTCGTCAATGAACTGGACGAGGTGCCGGCGGGCGCTCGCGTCATCTACTCGGCACACGGGGTTTCGCCGGCGGTTCGGGGGCGTGCCAAGGAGCGCGGTCTGAAGGTGATCGACGCGACCTGTCCTCTGGTGACCAAGGTTCATGTGGAGGCGATCAAGTTCGCCAAGCAGGGATATTCGCTCGTGCTGGTCGGCCATCGCGACCACGAGGAAGTTGAGGGTACGCAGGGTGAGGCGCCGGAGGTGACGCAGGTGGTGTCCACGCCCGAAGAGGTCGCGGCCCTGGTCGTGCCCGATGCCAACAAGGTGGCCTATCTGACGCAGACCACGCTTTCGCTGGACGAGGCGGGTACCATGATCGAGGCGCTCAAAAAGCGCTTTCCGAACATCGCCGGACCGCACGCGCAGGATATCTGCTACGCCACGGAAAACCGTCAGACGGCCGTGAAGCATGTGGCGCACGGAGCGGATCTGGTCCTGGTCGTGGGGTCGCGCAACAGCTCGAACTCCAATCGGCTCGTCGAGGTCTCGCAAAATTTGGGAACGGGTTCGTACCTGATCGATAAGGCCGAGGACATCCGCCCGGAGTGGCTCCAGTCCGTTTCCACGGTGGCCATCACCGCCGGTGCCTCCGCACCGGAGATCCTGGTGCAGCAGGTCGTGACTTTTCTGCAGGGCCGAGGGTTTTCCTCCGTAGAGGAGGTGGAGGTCATGCCGGAGAACGTGCGCTTTGGCCTGCCGCCTGAGATTGTGCAGGCGATCGCCTCGGCTCCGCCACTCGCCGGCACCGCTTCAGCACAGACCGCTTCTTAGCCCGCTCGGTGTTTCCCGTCGATCCGTGAAGGCTGCGGACCGATTTCGGGCGTAAGCGCCCATTTGCCAAACGAGAGTACATGAGTTCATTGGATGTAAGCGCTGGAGGCACGAGGCAGCCGCGGTTCGGCCGTCTCGACCTTGGAATGGATCAGGTCAGCAGGGTCATCGACCGATCGGTGGCCTGGCTGCTCGGTCAGCAGGACGAGGGGGGCTTCTGGTGCGGCGAGCTTGAGGCCGACTCCATGCTCGAGGCCGACTACATCTTCCTGCATACCCTGCTGGGTACAGGGGACCGCGGGCGGATGGAGCGCTGCATCAACGAGATCCTTCGCCACCAGAATGCGGACGGTGGCTGGAGCGTCTATCCCGGCGGCCCCTCCAACGTCAGCTACGGCGTGAAATGCTATCTGGCGCTGAAGCTGATGGGCTGGAAGATGGACCATCCGGTGATGGTGCGCGCCCGCGAGAACGTGCTTTCGCTCGGCGGCGTGGTGGAGTGCAACACCTTCACCAAGATCTATCTTTGCGCGCTCGGGCAGTACGACTATGACGCCGTCCCGGCCATCCCGCCGGAGATTGTGCTATTCCCGAACTGGTTTTATTTCAACATTTACGAGATAAGCTCGTGGTCGCGCGGTATTGTGGTGCCGCTGTCGATTCTGTATGCGAAGAAGCCTCTACGGAAGTTGACGCCCGAGCAGGGCATCGACGAATTGTTCGTGGGTGGCCGTGAAAACGCCAACCTGCATCTCCGGTGGGATCGTCGTCCAATCTCCTGGCGAAACTTCTTTCTCTTCTTCGACCGCCTGACACACTGGGCGGAGCGTGTGCACATCCGTCCCCTGCGCCGGCTTGCCCTGAAGCGGGCCGAGCAATGGATGCTGGATCGGTTTGAGCGCTCCGACGGCCTGGGCGCGATCTATCCGGCGATGTTGAATTCCATCGTCGCGCTCCATTACCTCGGCTATTCGCAGGATGATCCGCATTTTATCCGCGCCATGGACGAGTTTGAGCGTCTGGCCATCGATGCCCCCGAAGGTACGCCCGAGTACCCAGTGCCGACGCTGCGGATGCAACCCTGCTTTTCCCCCGTGTGGGACACCGCGCAGGTGCTCACCGTGCTGGGCGAGGCGGGTGTGGCGAAGAATGATCCTCGCCTGTTGAAGGCGGCCGATTGGCTCCTGGCCCATGAGGTGCGCCACAAGGGCGACTGGGCCGAAAAGGTGAAGAACGTCGAGCCGGGTGGTTGGTACTTCGAGTTCAACAATGAGTTTTACCCGGATGTCGATGATACGGGGCAGGTTCTGCTTGGGCTGAAGGCCGTTCAGAACCCCCGCGAACGCTATCAGCACGAGGTGGAACAGCGCGCCGTGACCTGGGTACTGGCGATGCAGTGCCGCGAGGGTGGATGGGCGGCCTTCGATAAGGACAATACCAAGAGCATCTTCCAGTACATCCCCTTCGCCGATCACAATGCCATGCTCGATCCGCCGACGGTCGACGTCACGGGCCGCATCCTGGAGATGCTGGCGGCCTACGGCTACACGCGGCGGGACCCGCGAGTGGAAAAGGCCGTACAGTTCCTGCTAAGGGAGCAGGAGTCGGACGGGTCATGGTTCGGTCGATGGGGCGTGAACTACCTGTACGGCACATTTCTGGTGCTGCGCGGTCTGCAGGCCATGGAGTATTCGTACCTGGAACCCGCGGTGCAGCAGGCGGCCGAGTGGATTCGTATGGTGCAGAATGCGGACGGTGGCTGGGGCGAGATCTGCGGCACCTATGACGATGTCGCGGAGAAGGGTGTGGGTCCGTCGACGCCCTCGCAGACAGCCTGGGCGCTGCTGGGGCTTTTAGCCGCGAACGACACCCGCTCCGATTCCGTGGCTAAGGGCGTCCGCTGGCTCACGGAGCGCCAGCATGAGGACGGCAGTTGGGACGAGTTGATTCCGGGCCGTAACGGAGAGAGCTACTATACGGGAACTGGTTTCCCGCGGGTGTTCTATCTTGGCTATCATCTGTATAAGCAGTATTTTCCGCTTTTGGCCCTGACGACCTATCGCAAGGCGCTGGAGCGCGAGGCCGCCGAAGCCTAGGGCCTCGGTGCCTCATCTCATGCCGGGGAGTGTAGGAACTGACCCTTCCCCGGTGTAGTTCAGGTGCAGTGAAGGCAAAGTACAGGTGCAGTGCAGGCAAAGTACCTGTGCAGTGCAAAGGAGTTTTCCCACTATGGCCGTTCCCGTATCGCAGGCGCTCACCGTTGCCACGTATGTGTTGAAGCAGAAGTTCAAGGGCCGTAAGCGCTACCCGCTGGTGCTGATGCTGGAGCCGCTCTTCCGCTGCAACCTGGCCTGCGCCGGATGCGGCAAGATCCAGTATCCCGCGCACATTCTGAAGGCGGAGCTGACGCCCGAGCAATGCTTTCAGGCCGTGGAGGAGTGCGGCACGCCGATGGTTGCCATTCCGGGCGGTGAACCGCTGCTGCACCCGCGGATGCCGGAGATTGTGGAAGGTCTGGTCGCACGCAAGAAGTATGTGTACATGTGCACCAACGCCCTGCTGCTTAAGGAAAAGCTGCACCTGTTCAAGCCGAGCAAATATCTCAGCTTTTCCGTGCACGTGGACGGTGAAAAAGAGCACCACGACTTCAGCGTGTGCCGCGAGGGTGGGCATGAGATCGCCATGGATGGCGTTCGGGCAGCCGTGGCGGCAGGCTTCCGCGTGACCACCAACACGACGCTGTTTGACGGCGCGGACCCAAATTCGGTGCGGCTGCACTTCGATCAGTTGATGGAGGCCGGCGTCGAGTCAATGATGGTCTCGCCCGGCTACACCTATGACAAGGCGCCGGATCAGAATCATTTTCTGGGCCGCGCGAAGAGCCGCAAGCTGTTCAGTGCCATCCTATCGAATCGCAAAAAGAGCTGGCAGTTCAACGCCTCCCCCATGTTCATGGAGTTTCTGATGGGGCATAAGGAGCTGCGCTGCACGCCGTGGGGCATGCCGACGTACTCCATCTTCGGCTGGCAGAAGCCGTGCTATTTGCTGCAGGACGGCTACGCCGACACCTTCCAGGAGCTGATGGACGAGGTCGAGTGGTCCAACTACGGCACGGAGAGCGGCAATCCGCGCTGCGCCAACTGCATGGTGCACTCGGGTTATGAGGCCTCCGGTGTGAATTACACCTTCGGTTCGCTGAAGGGCTTCTATCAGACGGCGAAGGCGTTTCTCTTCGATACCTATGACGATCCCCGGGCGCAGAAGCTGCTGAACGAGTGGAAACCCGAGGGACATTTTCCGTTGGTGCAGATAGCCGGCAGCAACACGGGGAAGACGACCCCGGTGATCGTGACGACCTCGGTCGAGAACTCATTGACCACTGTGGCGGGAGACTAGCATGGCGACTCTGGGGCAGGAGCACCTGAAAACTGAGCAGTTGGAGCACACCAGCCCGGACGAGCTTGAACACGCCGCAGGCCGCGAACGCGAGAATCTGGAAGGCTCCATTCCGGCACTTGCGACGGAGTCCGAAGTACGCGAGGCGCTGGAAAAGGCCTTCGATTATCGCGGCGATATAACGCTGACCCGCAAGGACGGCTCTGTGGTGGAGGGCTATTTATACGACCGGCGCACGGGAACGACGCTGGCCAATTCGGCAGTGCGCCTCATGCCGACGCCGCCCAAGGGCACAGCCGTTGGGACAACCGTAGAACGCCTCACGATTCCGTATACCGAGGTTGCGGCGCTGAAGTTCTCCGGCCGCGATACGGCGGCGGGCAGGACCTTCGAGGCCTGGGTAAAGAAGTACTGGGAAAAGAAGGCAGCCGGTGAGAAAAACATCCAGATTGCGCCGGAGACGCTAGACTAGGGCAGGGAGGCAACATGGCCGCGCAACCTGTGCTGATCTTCCAAGATGGCCGACTCGCAATCCCCGAGCAGTTGCGGGCCGACCTCAACCTCCATGTAGGCAGCGAATTACGCGTTGTGTCGAGTTCGCCTGGCCGGCTTACGTTAGAGTTTTCTGATCGAGGGGAGCAGAAAATCCCTCGTACTCTTGCGTTTTGGGCATCATTAAAGGGCGGTTCCGCAGATCGGCGTACCCCTGAATGGGAGACTGAAGCTGCGGCTCGTAAGGATCGTGCTCTCAAAGCTCTAGATAGTCTGCGGGCATCAGGAACGGCGTCTGCCTCCGATTTGAAGCATGCCGAGCGTGGGTGGGAGTTGGCGGACGATGAGTTCGATGCCGGACCTTTTACGCAGGCCTGAAATATACGTACTCGATCCATGGCCTTTTCTGGAGCGTATTCTCCGCTGTGGGGAGCTGCCGCGCATGGAAGCCCTCTTGGAGAGTGCGGCAAGGGGAGGAATCGTACTCCTGATGAGTGAGGTAAATCTTGGCGAAGTGTTCTGCCTCGTGGCAAAGGGAGAATGGTGAAGATCACGCGAATACCGTGCTGCAAAGCATAGAAGAATCAGTGATCAAGATTGTGTCGGTATCCCAAGGGGACGTGTTGCGGGCTGCCCGTCTGAAGGCAAAAATCACGCTTTCCTATGCAGATTGTTTTTGTGCCGGGCTAGCTATCGCTGATCGTGCCGCAGTTGTGACCGGGGATCGAGATTTCCTGCAGCTTCAACATCAGAAGATCTTGCAAGTCGACTGGCTCGGCACATGAGAATCTTTCTCACCGGCGCCACCGGCTTCGTGGGCGCGCATGTGGCCCGAGCGGCTGCGGAGCGTGGTGCGGAGCTGCGGCTCCTGGTGCGCCCGACCTCGAATCGTGTCTATCTGCCTTCCAGAGCCGACCTGGTCACAGGCGACCTGCGCGCGCCGGAGGGCTTTGCTTCGGCGCTGGCCGGGTGCGATGCCCTGATCCATGTCGCGGCGGACTACCGGCTCTGGGTTCCCGACCCCGCCGAGATGTACAGGGCCAACGTGGAGGGGACGCGTAAGCTGCTGCAATTGGCACGCGAAGCCGGGGTGCCGCGTGTGGTTTATACGTCCAGCGTGGCGACCATGGGCTTTCTCACGGACGGCACGGTCGTGGATGAGGCGACGCCGGTTACAGAAGCGAATATGATCGGCCACTATAAGCGTTCCAAGTGGATGGCCGAGCAGATCGCCTTGGACGCCGCCCGCAGCGGTCAGCAGGTGATCGTTCTCAATCCCACGACGCCTATCGGGGCGCTCGACACCAAGCCCACGCCGACGGGCCGGATTGTGGTCGATTTCCTGAACCGAAACTTTCCAGCCTACGTAAAGACCGGGTTGAATCTGGTGGATGTCCGGGAGATCGCGCGTATGCATTTGCGTGCCCTGGAAGTGGGCCGTCCCGGAGAGCGCTACATCCTGGGTGGGGAGAATTTTACCTTGAAGCAGATTTTGGACAAGCTGGGCGCCATAACCGGGCTGCCTTCGCCCAGGATGCAGGTCCCCCATGCCGTGGCGATGGCCTTTGCCTTTTTCGACGAGACAATCACCGGCAAGCTGCGTGGCAAGGAGCCGCGAGCCACGGTAGAGGCCGTGCGCATGGGGCGCAAAATGATGTTTGCGAGCTCCACCAAGGCTGAGCGCGAGCTCGGATTTCAAGTTCTGCCCGTTGAGGAGGCGTTGCGGGAGGCTTGCCGCTGGTTTGTTGCCAATGGGTACGCACCGGCCCCGCCCAAGACGGTATGACCGGTCCCACCCGCATTGTCGTGCTGGCCGCACTGCCCCGTGAGGTACGCGGGTTGGTGCGGGGGAGCGCTCCTGACGGCCCCTTGCTGGCGCGTGGCATCCATCTCCATCGAGTCGGCGAAGCGGTGGTGGTCGCCGCGGGCATGGGGGCGCAACGGGTTTCGCTGGCCTTTGAGGCGGCGCTGGCGTACGGTCCGATGCGGGTGGCGATCTCTGCCGGGCTCGCGGGGTCCTGCCAGGCTCTGTTACACGCGGGTACCGTTGCCGAAGCGGGCATGGTTGTGGATGCCCGCACCGGCGAGCGTTTTTCCACTGCAAACCCTGACCGGAACACGGTTCTGGCAACCACGGCGGCTATCGCCAGCGTGGGTGAGAAAACCCGGTTGGCCGCTGCCTACGGTGCCGCGATGGTGGATATGGAGGCGGCCACCGTTGCGCGGCTGGCGCAGGCGCATGGGGTGTCGTTTCGGGCGATCAGGGGCATCTCGGACGCGCATGACTTTGAGCTGGCTTCGTTATCGCGCTTCGAAGGCAAGCAGGGGCAGTTCCGCACCGCGGCCTTCGCGTTGCATACGGCCCTGCGACCCCACCATTGGCGGCACGCAGCGAAGCTGGGCCGAGAGAGTCATCAAGCCCTATCGGCGTTGCAGGCTCGTTTGCGGGAGATTCTCAACGAAGCGCCCTAAACGCGTCCAAGCACGCAAGGTGAGGTGACTTTTGGCCTGGTTTGCATTTCTTGTAGCGATCGTTTCCGGTGCGGCGAACCCCGTCCAGTCGGCGGCGCACGGACAGCTGAATAAGCAGTTGCAGCAGCCGGTCTGGGCAGGAATCACGGTTTATGCTGTCGGTCTGCTGGGGATGCTGGCGGTGCAGGCCTTTGCGCGGCAACCGCTCCCGCTGGCGAACGTGAACCAGGTCAGCTGGTGGGCCTGGACCGGCGGCCTCATCAGTATCTTCTCGACCCTGGCGGCGCTGACGCTGGTGCAGAGGCTCGGGTCGGGAATCTTTACGGGAATCGGCGTGACGGCTTCGCTGCTTGTGTCTCTGCTGCTGGACCAGTTCGGGTGGCTCGGCATGAAGCAGCATCAGGCGACGCCCGGCCGCATGGTGGGTTGTGGGCTATTGATCGCCGGCGTCTGGCTTGTGAGCCGGTCGTAATGGCGCAGGCTGCCGCGCTCGGCGAACGTGCTCGGTAGAATGAAGGAGCAATGCAGTCCTTTTCTCTTCCGAGCACCATGCGCGCCGCCGTGTACCGCGCCCCCGATCAGATCGTCACAGAAACCCTACCCCTGCCTGAGATTGGACCGGGGGAGGTGCTTGTCCGCATCGGCATTTGCGGCATATGCGGCACGGACCTGAAGAAGATCCATACCGGATCGCACACCGCCCCGCGCGTCTTTGGCCATGAGATGGCCGGCACGATCGCGGCGGTCGGCGAGGGGGTGCGTGGGTTTGCACCCGGGGATCGCGTGATGGCGTTTCACCATATCCCTTGCGGCGGCTGCTTCTACTGCCGCAAGGGTACGTTCGCGCAATGCGAGCAGTACAAGAGGGTCGGCACGACCGCCGGTCTGGGCGCGCCTGGCGGCGGCGGCTTCGCCGAGTACATCCGCGTGATGGACTGGATCGTCTCTCCGAAAGGCGTGGGCGATGGGACCACGCCGGCCGGGCTGATCCACATTCCGGACGATATTCCCCTGGAGCAAGCAGCCTTCATCGAGCCTGTGAATACCTGCTTCAAGGCGGTCCGGCTGCTGGCGCTTGAGCCGGATGACACCGTCCTGGTCATCGGGCAGGGTAGCATCGGCATCCTTCTGGCCGCACTCGCACGGCAGACCGGGGCGACGGTGCTGACCTCCGACCTGTATGCCGAGCGACACGCGGTTGCGGCGCAGTATGGGCTCGATCGTCCATTGGACGCACGAGGCGATATCGTGGCGGCCTGCAAAGCCGCTACCGAGGGACGCGGGGCCGATGTGGCGCTGGTGGCTGTGGGTGCCGACGCGCTGATCGGGACGGCGATGGCCGCGATTCGGCCGGGAGGCCGTGTCATGCTGTTTGCCAGCACCCAGCACGGGACGGCACCGTTCGACCCCGCGGCGGTGTGCATGGACGAGAAGACCTTGATGGGGTCTTATTCAGCCTCGGTCGCGATCCAGAGGGAAGGGATCGAGCTGGTGTTTGAGGGCTACCGCAGCGGGATGCTGGACTTTACCAGGCTGATCTCGCACAGGTTTTCGGTGGAGCAGGCTGCGGAGGCTGTGCGACTGGCCTCAAACCCGCGCCCGGATTCGATGAAGATCATGTTGCACGTGTAGGGCCCCCTCTTCCCCCCCCCCCCTTACTTTTTAAGGTAAAGTCTTCAATCTAAAGATTTTCGAGCTAAAGATTTTCGAGCTAAAGATTTTAGAGCTTCCCGGTACGGGATTTCCGGACGCCTTTTTTCTGATTTCTTTCAGCCTTTGTGTTCGGCCCCATAGTACCGCGGCTGTCAAGTCAGCGGTTTCGGCTGAGAAGCAGGGTTCCGGCGATAAAGAGCGTGCTCGCGGCACCGCCGAGCAGATAAATGGCGTGCCGGTAGGCGGCCTGAACGGCCGGTGGGGTGGCGCGGGTGCTGTCGAGACACTGGGCGCAGCCCTGGGCGTGGGTGGGGAGTGCGGGGGTGAGTAAGAGGGCCAGGGTGATCACCCACCTTGACGCGCTTTGCACGTGAAGATGAGGCACCCGGATCAAAACCCGGAACTGTGCCCACCATGAACTACCGTGGGATTTGGGCTCATGCACCTGAGCCCTGTCGCGCGGCATGCAGAACGCAGATTCCCTTCGGGAATGACAGAAAGAAAGGCAGGAACGTACGGTCATTGGGCGTATTCGAGCAGGGCGAAAAGGAAGATCCAGAGCACGCCCATGACATGCCAGTACCAGACGGCGGAGTCGACCACCACCTGCCGTGTGGCCATCTGGCGCGAGTAGAAGAGCAACCACAGGGCCCACATCAGGCCGCCGATGCCCAGAAAAAGATGGGCGGCGTGCGTGAAGGTGATCAGGTAGAAGAAGTGACTGCTGGGATTGGAGCGGAAGTAAACGTGCGACGCCGCCAGCTGCTGCCAGGCGACCCACTGGCCGATGAGAAAGACGAAGCCCAGGGCGAGCGTGATCGAAAGCCAGATGATGGCGCGTTTGGAGGTGGGGCGGCCGTAGCCGAACCACTCGTCCATGACGTGGTGCTCGTGGAACATGACACGGCGGGCGGCCTCGGCAGTGACGGAGCTGACGACGATGACGGCCGTGTTCAGCCACAGGATCGAGGGGATCGCGGTGGGGAGCCACTCATTGATGTAGCGGTCGTAGGCGTCGAAGTGGCCGTTCGCCTTGGTGACGAAGAAGACGCTGATGAGGGCAACGAAGAACATCAGGTCGCCGCCGAGAGCGAAGAACATACCCACGCGGGCCTGTGCCAGACGCTCCCGGGGGCCGCGACGGCCGGTGGGGCGGTCGCGCCAGTTTTCATTGTCGCCGTTGCCGCCGGTGCGTTTGTCAGTGGGTGGACGGCGGCCGGAGCCGTTGTCTCCTTCACCGGTGTGGTGTCGGCGGTCGATCTCTGGGGGTGTGAGAATCGTCGGCATACGGTGCCTTTGTGGCGCGAGGGGCGGCGCGGTAGGTGGTTGCAACGATAGCTTACTCCCGTTGGGGACCGATGTCGTGCTCCGGCACTGCATCCTGTGTCCACTGGGGTGAAAAGCTGCGGTCGGAAAGGCTGTAGGAGCAAGGTCCGCGGTAAACAACCGGCATTGGCCCGCCATTACCCTCCGTTGGTTGGGTGGGAGCCCACTCCAGCGTGGTGGCCTGCCATGGATTTTGCTCTGTCTCGCGGGGTCTGCGAAGGGAAAGCAGGAGATTTAAAAGAAAGGGTAGCTGCGCGGCGGCAAGCAAGATTGCAGAGGCGCTGATATGGCGCTGCAGGCCCATCGTGCCGCTGAGCAGATCGCTGGCGGGGCCGGGTACGGAGACCAGCTGCGCGTAGTGGCGCGGCTCGCTGGTAAGGCCGGTGAGGTGCATGGGCAGAAAGGTCGAGTACGAGCCGAGGAGGGTGCCGGCAAAATGAAGGCGGCCGAGCGGCTCCGAGAGGCGTCGGTACCAGAGCACGGGAGCCCAGTAGTACAGCGCGCAGAACAGCCCAAAGACGCCGGCCATGGCCATGATGAGGTGAAAGTGTGCGACCACGAAGAAGGTGTTGTGCAGGTACTCGTCCAGAATGGGCTGCGCCAGTATGGGGCCGGACAGACCGCCGGTGACGAACAGCGATACGAAGCCGAGGGCAAAGAGCATGGGCGTGGTGAGCCGGGGACGGGAGCGCCAGACCGTCGCCAGCCAGCTGAGAACCTTGGCCGCCGAGGGAAGGGCGATGGCGAGGGACGAGATGCCGAAGACCGTGCCCGCAAAGGGGTTCATACCCGAAACGAACATGTGGTGGCCCCAGACTACGATACCCAGCAGGCCGATGAGGAGTGTGGTCGCAATCATGAGGCGGTAGGCGAAGACCGGACGGCGCGCGAAGTTCGCCAGCACCATGGAGATGAGGCCCGTGCCCGGCAGGATGGCGATGTAGACCTCGGGATGGCCGAAGAACCAGAAGAGATGCAGCCAGAGCAGGGGGGAGCCGTCGCCCCTGTGCTGCAGCAGGACGCCGTTGACCAGATCCTGCGCGGGCAGAAAGAAGCCGGTATGCAGGTGACGATCGCAGAACAGCAGCAGAATGGCGGCGAGCAGCACGGAAAAGGCCAGAATGGCCAGCAGCGCGGTCGTGAACCAGGCCCATACGGTCAGGGGAAGCCGCTGCCAGGTCATGCCGGGGCAGCGCAGGCCGATGACGGTGGTAAGGGTGTTGACAGCGCTCATGCCGGAGGCCACGGCAAAGACGGCAAGCGAGGCTAGCCAGAGGTCCAGGCCAAGCCCCTGGCCGGGGCCGGCGAGCACGGTGGCCGACAGGGGTGGGTAGCCCGTCCAGCCGGAGATGGGCGAGCCGCCGGGGACGAAAAAAGCCGAAAGCAGGATCAGCAGCGCCAGCGCGGTGAGCCACATGCCGAGCGCGTTCAGGCGCGGAAAGGCCATGCGGGGGGAGCCGATCTGCGCGGGCAGAATCAGGTTGCCGAAGCCGGATTGCGGCGCGACCGTCATCACGTAGAAGAGCATCAGCGTCCCGTGCATGGTGACCAGCGCGAGGTACTCCTCCGGCAGAATGGGTCCGTGCAGCGGCAGATTCCACTGCGGCCAGGCGAGATGCAGGCGCATGAGCAGCGAAAGCGCCGTACCCAGAACGACGGCGAGGGATGCGATCACGAGATAGCCGAAGCCGACGGCCCGGTGGTGCGTAAACAAGATGCGGGACACCGCGGCCCGGACCCACCGCAGCGCGGACGAGCCGCGCGAGGGGGATGCACCCGGAGGCCGAGTGCCCGTGCTGAGAAGGCGAGCCGAGGCTCTCATGAAGACGCCGCTTCCTTGGACTTTTCGCGGCCAAGCAGCCAGCGCTGAAACTCGGGCTCCGGCAGGACGCGCAGAACGGCGTGCATGCGGTAGTGGCCGAGGCCGCAGACCTGCGTGCAGAGAATGGCATAGGTGCCGGGGGTCTCCGGCGTGAAGTGGATGTGGGTGTCCTGGCCGGGGACGGCGTTCTGCTTCAGGCGCATCTCCGGGACGGCAAAGCCGTGAATGACGTCCTGCGCATGCAGGGTGAGATCGACCTCGCGGCCGGCAGGCAGGACGAGCTCTCCGCCTACGAGATCGTCGCGTCCGTAGGCGTCACGCGGGTCAAGGCCGAGCGGGTTGCCGGCGGCGGGGTCGGCCAGGGCGAGCGAGGTATGGCCGAAGGCGGCGTCGCGGCCGGGGTAGCGAAAGTACCAGACAAACTGCATACCGGTGACCTGGACCTGCATGGCGGAGGGGTCGGCGCCGGTGTAGCGCTGCTCGGCCCAGAGGTGCTGGGCGCGCAGGTCCAGCCAGGCGAGGAGCAGGGCAAAGGCGGCGAGCGGAAGGTACTCCAGCGTGAGTTTGTGGATGGGGCGGGGGGCGCGGCGGCGAAAGGCCAGACCCGCAAAGAGCAGAACGTGCACCAACGCGAGCAGTGCCAGGGCGATCCAGAGGTTTAGCAGCAGGTGCGCGTCGAGCGCCTGGCCGTGGCGCGAGGCGTCCGCCGGCAGGTGCCAGAAGCGATAGCCGGCCGAGAGCGGGTGCGTTGTGGGCACACCATTATTGTAGAAGCGAAATGCGGTGGGTTGGCGCTGTGTTTAGGAGGTTTGCCGTTGAGGGAGGTCGGCCTTCACCATGTCCACAAAGAGTTGGTGGACACGGCGGTCCCCACTCAGCTCGGGATGAAACGTGGCGGCGAGAATCCGGCCCTGGCGCACAAGGGTCGGGGAGCCGTCGCGGCTGGCGAGGACCTCGAGGCCGGGGCCGAGGGCGCTGAGGCGGGGAGCGCGGATGTAGACGGCCTCCAAAGGGCCGCCGGGCAGGGTGGTTTCTTCCTGAAGGATGGCGGAGTCGTTCTGCCGGCCGTAGGCGTTGCGCTCGACCGTGGCATCGAGGACGCCGAAGCTGCGCTGCGGGGGGTGGGTGACCTCGCGGGCAAGCAGGATGCAGCCGGCGCAGGTACCGAAGACGGGCTTGCTGTGGACGAACTCGTCGAGAAGGTCGTAGAAGCCGGCGCGCTCGAGGTGCTTGAGGAAGGTGGTGGATTCTCCGCCGGGGAGGACGAGCGCGTCGAGGTCCTGGAGGTCCTCCGGCTTGCGCACGAGGCGGGTGACGGCGCCCAGTTCGGCGAGGCGCTGGGCGTGAACGTCAAAGGCGCCCTGGAGGGCGAGCACGCCGATGATGGGAGTTGCGGGTAACTCAGCCATTCCAAAGACGACAGTACAGGGCTGAAACTTAAAAGTAAAGAATGCTATCTTTACTTCATGCCGGGAGGTAGGAAGATGTCCACGGTCAGCAGCAAAGGGCAGGTAACCATACCCCTCGCCGTGCGAAAGAGAATGGGTCTGAAGACCGGGGACCGGGTAACCTTCGTGCGGGAAAATGGAGAAACGGTGCTTCGTGTGAATCGTCCGCTCGCGGCTAATCCGTTTGAACGATTTGCCGGTGCGCTGTCGGGGGGGATGCCGGAAGGGACGGCCAAGGCCTGGGTTGGCTCTTTGCGCGATGAGGAGCCAGATCCGCAGTGATCACAGCCATCGATACCAACATCCTATCGGCGGTATGGGACCGGGAGCCGGGTTCGGCACGCTGGGTAGAACTGCTGGGAGAAAGTTTCCGCGCCGGCTCGTTGGTGGTCTGTGGTGTCGTCTTTGCAGAGGCGTTGGCTCATCCACGGGCGTCAGAAGACTTTGTAAGAAACTTTTTCAAGGAGACCGGCATCCTTGTGGACTTTGGAGCCGATGAGATCCTGTGGACCGAGACAGCACGACGGTACTCGAGGTACGCCTTACGCCGCAGACAATCCTCAGGCCAGGCCACTAAACGGCTCCTGGCAGATTTCGTTGTAGGCACCCATGCGCTGCTGCACGCTGACCGGCTCTTCACACTCGATAAAGGCCGGTACGAGCACGAATTCCCCGAGATAGAGCTATTCGACTGAGCTCTATCTCGGGGAACCCCTATTTTCGCGGCGCCTTGGCTTACCAGCCTCGGGTCTGCATAAGGTGCTGCTCTTCAATGGCGGCGGCAGCCAAACCCTTCATGGCACCGGTGACGGCCTCACTGGCTTCGGCTACGAGCTTTGCGTCGTTGAAATGGGTGGCGGCGAGCACGATGGCCTTGGCGCGGGAGACGGCCTCGGCGCGCTCTTCGGGGTTGCGGGGCCGGCCGACGTCGGCCTTGGTGCAGAGACCGATTTCAGCGTCCGTGCTGCTCCACAGCTCGACGTCGAGTGGGGTGGCACGCTCCTTCATAAAAATGCCCGAGCCGACGAAGACGGTTTCAGCACCCAGCTGCATCATCAGCGAGGCGTCGGCGGGGGTGGCGATGCCGCCTGCGGAGAAGTTCGGCACGGGCAGCTTGCCGGCTTTGGCGACCATGCGCACCAGCTCGTAGCTGGCGCCGTGCATCTTAGCCGCGTTGTAAAGCTGTTGGTCGTCCATGACGGTGAGCTCACGAATCTCCTTGCGGATCTGGCGCATGTGCTGCACGGCGTGGACCACATCGCCGGTGCCGGGCTCACCCTTGGTTCGAATCAGCGCGGCACCTTCGGCAATGCGGCGCAGGGCCTCGCCCAGATTGCGTGCGCCGCAGACAAAGGGTGTCGTGAAGGTGTGCTTGTCGATGTGATAGACCTCATCGGCGGGGGTCAGGACCTCGCTTTCGTCGATGAAATCCACGCCAAGCGATTCCAGTACCTGCGCCTCGGCGAAGTGGCCGATGCGGGCCTTGGCCATCACGGGAATGGTGACCACGGCCATGATCTCTTTAATGAGCTTGGGGTTGGCCATGCGTGCGACGCCGCCTTCGGCACGGATCATGGCCGGCACGCGCTCCAGCGCCATGACCGAAACAGCGCCGGCCTCCTCCGAGATGCGCGCCTGCTCGACGCTCATCACATCCATGATCACGCCGCCCTTCAGCATCTCTGCCAGACCGGATTTCAAGCGGAGGCTGTTCGCGGCCGGAATTCCGTTGACCTCATTGCTGCTGCCGTTGCTGTTGCCGTTGCCGTTCAGGGGGTGCTGTGCCATGGCGGGATCTCCTCGTGTGCAGGGTGAAGCGGGGCGGGGCTGCCGTCGCGGGAACCCTTACTTTACTGTAAGGCTCCGTCTCATTGTCCGCATACGTCCTGTTGCTCCATTAGACGCCTGCTTGCACTTGTGCGCCATCTCGCTTCGCGAATACCGAACCGCTCGTTTGTGTTGGGTCAGATTTTCACGGCGGAGATCTCCGGGGTGCTGTCCGGCGCGAGCGGTGAAGACCGCAGATCGTGGGTCTTGGATCGCTGCATGAGCCAGTCCTGCGCGCTGAGCAACGGCTCTCCGGTGTTTTCGGCGATCTCACTCGCCCGCACGTACGAGCCGTCCGCTTGCAGCAGCCGGGCTTTTGCCGTGTCGCGCCGGTACGCCTCCAGGATCTCTCCTCGGAGCCGCTCGGCGGCGGCCGGTGCCGTGACGGGGTAGACGACCTCGCAACGCTCGTATAGGTTGCGCGGCATCCAGTCCGCCGAGCCCGCGAAGACCTCCGCCGCGCCGCCGTTGGCGAACCAGAAGATGCGACTATGCTCCAGAAATCGCCCCACAACGGACCGCACGGCGATGCGCTCGCTCAGGCCGGGCACACCGGGACGCAGGGCGCACATGCCGCGGATGATGAGATCGACCTGCACGCCGGCGCTCGAGGCCGCGTAGAGCGCCTCGATGGTTTTGTTATCCAGCAGGGCATTCATCTTGGCGATGAGGTGCGCCGGACGGCCGGCGCGGGCGTGCTCGGTCTCGCGGGCGATCAGCTCCAGCACGTCGGAGGCCAGGGACACGGGCGAGACGAGCAGGGGACGGTAGGCCGCGGGCGCGGCGTCCCAGCCCGCGGTGAGGTAACGGAAGACGTTCTGCACGGCAGCCGTGATCTCCGGCCGTGCCGTGATCAAACTGATATCGGTGTAAAAGCGGGCGGTTACCGGGTTATAGTTGCCCGTGCCGAGATGCGCGTAGGAACGGACGGCACCATCCGGGTCGCGGCGCACGATGAGTGCGAGCTTACAGTGTGTCTTCTGGCCGAGCGTGCCGTGAAAGACCTGCACGCCGGCATCCTGCAGCTCGCGCGCCCAGCGGATATTGCTGGCCTCGTCAAAACGCGCCATCAGCTCCACGACGACGGTGGTCTCCTTGCTCTGCGCGGCCTCCTTCAGGGCGCGGAAGATGGGGGAGTTCGCGCTGGTGCGATAAAGCGTCTGCTTGACCGAGATGACGCGCTCATCGGTCTGGCCGGCCTCGACGAATTGTTCCACCGTCGTGTAGCTGTCGAAGGGATGGTGCAGCAGCACATCGTTCTGGCGCAGCTCGTCGAAGAGATCCTCCTTGCCCGGCGAGAGCTTTAGGCATCGGCCGTGAAACTCGGGAAATTTGAGCTCCGGCCGCCCCACGGCGGAGTACAGATCCATGAGGCGCGACATATTGACGGGCGCATCGGTAGGGAAGACCTGCCAAGGCTCGAGCTCGAAGTTTGCCTGCAGCCGTTCAATGATTTCATCGGCAGCGGAGGCCTCGATCTCCAGCCGAACCACATCGCCTTTGCGCCGATTGTGCAGCTCTTCCCGGACGCTTTCCAGCAGTGAGCGGCTTTCCTCGTCCTGCATATAAAGGTTGCTGTTGCGGGTGACGCGAAAGGTCGCCCGGCTGAGGATGCGGTAGCCGCGAAACATGGGGTCGGCCTGGGCGGCGATGAGTTGTTCAAGCGGCAGAAAGCTGCGGCGACCGCCGCGTTGCGGCAGCTCCAGGAACGCAGGCAGGGTGCGCGGGATGGTGAGAATGCCGAAGATGCGCTGCGAACGGGAGGAGGCCGCGCGGCGTTTGGTGCGCAGCAGAAGGGCCAGGCAGAGGGCCTTGTTCAGCACGCGCGGGAAGGGGTGCGTGGGGTCCAGGGTAACGGGCGTTAGCAGAGGGTCAACCTGCTCCTGAAAGAAGCGGTTTGCAAACTCACGTTCCGCGGAGCGCAGATCCTTCCAGCGGAGCACCTGGAGCCCGGCCGCGGCGAGTGCCGGTTTGACCTGATCCGTCCAGCAGGCGCTCTGCAGCCCGGCCAAGCTGTGCAGCTCCTCGCCGAGGCGGGCGAGACGCTCGATCTGCGTGATGCCGCCCTCGTCGATCCGGTTGGCAAGCTCTTGCCGGTCCTCCAGCTGCTGCATGTACCCGGCAATGCGGATCTCGATGAATTCGTCCAGGTTGCTGGCGGTGATGGCGAGGAATTTAGCTCGTTCCAGCAGGGGATTCGTGTCATCCTGGGCCTCTTCGAGCACCCTGCGGTTGAACAACAGCCAGCTTTCTTCACGGTTGAAATAACGGCTGTGGAAGGCAGCCGGTTCGGCTGTGGCTTTGCGGCGGCGTACGGGTGGGCGCACGTGGCTGGCCGGGGAATCTACCGACTTTTTTCTGCGTTGGGTCCCCACAGCACCGAGCTTAGCGCAAGGACCGTACGGGAAGTATGAAGAGGGGATCATGACAGGTGACCTGGGCCGTCTGCAACCATGCCCAGTTTTCAACCCGGTCGGGGTCGCGCCTACAACTAAAGTAATGGATTGAAGGGCGAAAAAGGGGTGAACCGCGAAGGTAAATAGTGTAGCCTTCTCCTCAGGAGTAAGTGGATGGATGCGGGGCGTCGTAAGCATGGGTCGCGTCGAAGGAAGAGCTTTCGCTGGATAGCAGC
This sequence comes from uncultured Bryocella sp., assembly GCA_964242585.1. Taxonomy (GTDB): domain Bacteria; phylum Acidobacteriota; class Terriglobia; order Terriglobales; family Acidobacteriaceae; genus Granulicella. The sequence continues at coordinate 10,242 of CAXTBJ010000002.1, read as the reverse complement.
TTCTATCGTTTTGTGCTCCGGGATGAGCTGTATCGCCCCTGTGCTGTACGCCAGTACAGACTGCAGCCGTTGGCTGGCCGAATACAAGCAGGGCATCATGCAGCGCAAAGCTGCCCGACGCCTGCGTGCGGCCAAGTACAGGCTCACGGCCCTGGTGCACAAACCGGCGCCGCCGCACGCCCTGCCGACCCGGCGGAGAATGAGTCCGCTCGAATCGCTGCGGCGCTTCCAGATCGACTGCGGAGATCTGGAACAGCCCGATACGCCGTTGAATGCCGCAGTCCTTCCCCCGGCCCCGCCCGCTCCGCTGGAGCCGAAGTTCGCCATGGTGAGCTTTGGTGACACGGTACCCGAGTTGCCGCCTCCGGGCGAGACGCTCGTCGCGGAAAACATCGTGCCTCCCCTGCTGAACGTGCCCATCACACCCATCATTCCCCCTGCCGCCCCGATCGTTACGCCGGAGCCCGGAACGTTTTTGCTGGTTCTTACCGGAGCCGGGGCGTTTTGGTATTTCGCGAGACGGAAGCAGCCGTCGGATGCGGATGAGCTGACCGCTGGGGTGTAAATGCAGCTTGTCTCCAGGGCTGGAGGCATCGTCGCCGGCATGCGGTAGTTGGCAGATGCTTAACGATGTCAGTCCACCGAAGGCGGAACCGGTCCTAGCTACCATGTACAGCGTCACTAGGACGATTGACTTGACATCCGAGGTGAATGCTCAACGCGCTTATCGTGAGCGTCTGCGGTTCAGCATTGTCGCGGAGCGACGCAATAGCCGACATAGTAATTACAGGTATAAGCTGTAGAACCGTGATCTTGTAGCTATGATCTTGCACCGTGCTCTTGGCTGTGGAGATAAACCACAGCTGCGGCAATGCGGCCGGAGCTGCGCACTGGCAGGTAATTTTGTATCTTCAACTAAGGCTAACAGTCGGCGATGCTGTCGCCCTTGCTCCAGCCGAGATGCGATCCCAACAAATACGGAGATCCTTCGCTGCGCTCAGGATGACGGCTCCGGAAAGATCCAGGATTGACGCCATGTGGCTACATGCCTGCGGCGGCAATGGGCAGCTTCGTCTTCCGGGTACTGTTGTTTGCGGGCACCGTGTCGTTATTGGCATTCAGGACATTGCTCCAGACAGCGATCTGTGCTGCAATCACACGCTCGTCATGGGTATTCGATTCAATCGAGGCGAGTTCATGCGCGACGACGCGCTGTAACTCCTGCGGCTGCGGCGCGCGGAGCCGGCTCTCGCGGAGATAGGTGACCCGCAGCGTCAGATCCGTGTCGGCGGCCGAATCTTCCAGCGCCACGTTGCCGCGCTGTGCGACAGCGGTGTAGTCCTTCCAACCCTCCTCGCCACAGACCACTATGAAATGCCAGTCCTCCGGCGCGTGCAGCCGTGTTGCTGTCCCCTTCACCAGATCCTTGGCCGCACTGCAGGAGGCTCGCTCCGCGGCGCTCAGATGATCGAGGTCGCCCCCAATGCAATAGCGTGTCTGCGCCACGGCGGAGCAGGACAGCAGGGTGGCAAGAAGAGGGGATACAAGAGCGAGAAATGAAAGATTTTTCATGGTACCTCAGGAGAAGCCTTTTCACTGGGGCTACTCTAGCAACGGTACCTAGTTTGTCACTTAGCACTTATTGGTCAACCTTCTAACGGTTGGGTAAGTTTTTCAGAAATGTGTCCCAAAATGGGCAACCTTCGCGACTCTCTTACCCAAACGGGGTATCTCAATACCCGATAGCTCGTAAGGTTCTCAGCAGCCGGGACATTTGTTTATTTAATTGCAAACAGAAAGGGACGGCCTATGCCGTCCCTTCTGTTAGGACCTACTCATAATGAAGTGAAGGAGTCTGAAAGAACTAACAGCGAACGAGGTGCGGGGCCCGCAGTCCTTTGGTCGCATTTCGTGTATCGACCACCAACTGCGACTGTCCCACGATGTCAGGGTAGTTATAGTCTGAATGATCCGTGACAATGAGCACACAGTCGTACTGCCCGAGGTTGTCGAGCGGTGTGGAGCTCATATTCAGGCTGTAGTGACGGCCATGGCCCACCGTGGGATGGTAGGGGTCGTTGTAGAGCACCTCGGCACCCTCATGACGAAGCAGTTCGATGATGGTCAATGAGGGTGACTCGCGCAGATCGTCGATATCTTTCTTGTAAGACATGCCCAGTATCAGGATGCGCGAGCCGTTCAGCGGCTTTTTCTGGCCATTCAGGGCACGCGCCACCTGCGAGACGACAAACTCCGGCATGGCTTCATTCACCTCGCCGGCGAGCTCGATAAAACGGGTGTTGAAGTCGTACTCCTTGGCTTTCCAGGAAAGGTAAAACGGGTCGATGGGGATGCAATGGCCGCCGAGCCCTGGGCCTGGGTAAAAGGGTTGGAAGCCGAACGGCTTCGTGGAGGCCGCGTCGATCACCTCCCAGATGTCGATTCCCATGCGCAGGGCGAGCACCTTGAGCTCGTTGACCAACGCGATATTGACGCAGCGATAGATGTTTTCAAGCAGCTTGGTCATCTCGGCCGAGCGGGTGGTGGAGACGCGGACCGCGCGGGTGAAGATGGCCTCATAGAGTGTGGCGGCCAGTTCCGTGGCCACGGGATCGTGCCCGCCGACTACCTTGGGCACATCGCGTCGCGCGACGGCGGTGTTGCCGGGGTCTTCGCGCTCGGGAGAGAAGGCGACGTAGAAGCCCGGTCCGGTGTCGCCGTCCGTGTGAGCCTTGAGGGGCGCGGGGCTGCCCGCATCGAGCAGGGGAATCAGCACATCTTCCGTGGTGCCGGGGTAGGTGGTGCTTTCGAGCACGACCAGTTGCCCATCGCGAAGCCAGGGCGCGATGGATTCGCCTGTTTTGGTGATGAAGCTGAGGTCCGGTTCGCGATGTGTGGTCAGCGGCGTGGGAACGCAAAGGATGATGGCGTCCTGTGCGGCGAGCTGAGAAAATTCGGTGGTTGCACGGAAGCCGTGGGCGCGGGCGGCTTCGATCTCGGCGGCTTCGATGCGCAGGATGTAGGAACGGCCCGCTTCGAGCGCAGTCACTTTTTTGGTATCGATGTCAAAGCCGGTCACGCGAAAACCGGCCTCAGATAGCAGAAGGGAGAGGGGAAGACCAACGTAGCCGAGACCGATGATACCGATGCGCGCCGTGCGTGTCTCAAAACGCTGCAGCAGATCGGCGACGGGCACCGCGGCGGCTATCTCTTGAGATACCCCATCGGGTATTCCGTTGGGGGAAGGCGCCGGTTTCGGTTCGGTGGGAATGTTGGTTTCGCTTGTGGCTGCGTTGCCGATCGTCATAGACTTGGGGTGCCCTTTCTGCGAGGATAGCGTAAACCGCGCCCGCTCAATCCGTCGACCAACAGAAGTGGCATTGACCCGTTGTACCGATTCATTGTGAGCTACAGAGGGGCCAGGGACGCCAGCATGGCCTGAGGCACCCAGATCGGAGATCACGGATGGCGAAGTATCTCATCACCGGCATTGCAGGCTTTATCGGGTCCACCCTGGCCAGGGCGTTGCTGGAGCAGGGACACACGGTCCGGGGCATCGATAATCTTTCGACCGGGCGCATGGAAAACCTGACCGAGATTCTGCCGGCGATCCAGTTTGAGGCGGCGGATCTGCGTGACGGCGCGGCGATGCGGACGGCGTGCGAGGGCGTGGATTTTGTGCTGCACCAGGCGGCCTTGGCCTCCGTGCCGCGTTCCGTGCGCGATCCCCTGACCTCACACGACAACAACGTGAACGGCACGATGAGTCTGCTGCTGGCGGCGCGCGATGCGGGTGTCCAGCGCATCGTTTATGCCGCCTCCTCCTCAGCCTATGGCGATCAGGCCGGGCAGGCCAAGCAGGAGGAGATGACGCCGCGGCCGTCGTCTCCGTATGCCGTGCAAAAGCTGGTGGGGGAGCATTATCTGCAGGCTTTCTGCCGTGTGTACGGGATGGAGGCCGTGTGCCTGCGGTACTTCAACATCTTTGGGCCACGCCAGGCCGCGGATTCGCCCTACTCCGGCGTGATCGCGCAGTTCATCTACAAGATGCTGGCGGGGGAGACGCCCGTAATCAACGGCGATGGGCTGGTCAGCCGCGACTTCACCTATGTGGACAACGCGGTGCAGGCCAATCTGCTGGCTTGCACGGCACCGAGCGAGATCGCAACCGGCCGTGTCTTCAACGTCGGCACGGGCCAGACGCACACGTTGAATGACCTGTACACACACCTTGCGGAGATTCTCGGCTTTCGGGAAAAAGCGGTTCACGGCCCCTTGCGCGCCGGCGATATCCTGCACTCGCAGGCCGATATCAGCCGGGCCCGCACCGAGCTCGGCTACGCGCCGACGGTGGGCTTTCATGCCGGGCTGGAGAAGACCGTCGCGTGGTACGCGGCCGTTGCCGAGCCGATGGTGGCTGCCTAGTTCGGCACATCGACGACACCACGGAATCTGCCGTCGCCGATGTGTGATCTCGATGCTGAATGAACCAGAGCTCGCCGGAGCCGGTCTGTGTCGGGTTCTGTGTCGTGTTGATCTGTGTCGTATTTCTGTAAGCGCGATGACATGAAAATACGGTGTCCACAGACATAGCTCCGCTGGTGTACAGTGAGGGGCACGCCACGATAGGACGAATCGCTCGGGGGGACTTGCATCCACCCGATCCTCGGATGGGCGTTGTACCGGGCTCCGTCGATCCGTTTTTAGCCGCTATCTTGGCTTCTTGCTCTACTGGCACTGCCATGGTCTCTCCGTACGTTACGTGTGCTGTTGCAAACTGCTCGTGTTCCTCAGGAGATCAGAGATGAAGCCGTTTTTTATTCGGCTCGCGGTACTCCCAACCACATTTGTAGGGTTTTTGGCGCTTTTCTGCTTCCTTTGCGCCGACGCCGCGGCTCAGGGAACGACAAATTCTTCGGCGAACCTCCATGCGAATGCGGCAGCCGCCGTATCGACCATCAGCATTCCGGGGCCGCTGCGCTCGTTCTTGCGCATCGCGGGGATCAGCCCTGAGGCATCAGCGGCCGAGGTTCTTCCGCTACTGTCGTACAACGTGTTTCAGCTCGGCTATAAGGGCTCAAACCCGACCGAGTTTCTTAGAATTCTGCAACGCTACCTGGCACAGGCACGCGAATTGCAGGCCGTGGCGGGCCCGGCCGGCGTGATCCGGGTGACAGGCTGTAGCGATGCTGCCACGCTGTTGACCACGCTCGGGTATAAGATTCACGGCGATTGCGGTCCAAAGGCGTGGCTCGAGACGTCGAACCCGGAACGTGCGTTCCTGACCATCGATTCAGGGTTTCCGCTCACCGATTTTGAGGAGGCGCTGCAGCGCGGCGTTCCCTTCGTCTACCCGTACGTCTCCTCGCCGGTTCCGCTCCTTTTCCGCAATGAGGACTGGATTGCGCTGCGCTCGAGCGCACAGATCGCGTCGAATACCAGCCTGACCTCCAACAGCAGCCTGGATACACTGCTCGGCGATCCCACGGCGGCGCGGCTCTACTCGGCGCTTAGCCGCATGGATGCGGGGACACGCACATACCTGGAGCACACGCTGGGGCTCACGACGCTGGCAAACCTCACACCGGCGCTTGATTTCTATGGCAGCCAGCTGAGCATTCGCTCCGGACGCGTGCTCGTGCCGGGCGGCGAGGCCGCGGAGCCTACCTGGCGGGAGCTGGTGGGGGCCGACCCGGGCGCGCCCGCGAAGTTTGTTTCACGGTTACTCGCGAAGGACGATGGCTGGATGGCCGCGTACTTCGATGTTCTTTCGCGGCTGCACCGGGATCAGCAGCTGCACCTGACCCAACCTGTGCGGCTGGTGCGCGATTACGAGGCTTTTCATGGCGCCGATCCAAAGAACAGCGCTTTGACCGGCGTCGCCCGCTCCGCATCGGAGCTGCTGATTTTGGACACAAGGGTGAACTGGGACGCGAACGGCGAACCGTACCTGCCAGGGGGTCTGGAGATTTGGAAGCAGATCCTGCTGACCGCCGACAAGCGGGAGACGCGTCAATGGGGCAAGCGCGCCGCAGCCCTTGACCGTTCCGACCAGATGCTCGAGGCCTTCACCGCGTTTTCGCGGCGCGAGACCGGCAAGGGCATCCTGCAGTTTTACCTGACCCTGTGCGAGTTGGATCGCCGGCGTGCCGCGGCACACGAACCCGCGCAGCTTTCCGCCGACACCGTGATCCTGATGGCGCAGAACTTTGGCGCGCTGCGCAGCTGGTATCCGATCTTTTCCGAGTTTCCGAACTTGGATGATGGCTCGATCGCGCAGTTTATCCACGTGGCGCGCACCCTCAACGCCGTGCATGGGGATGACCTGCGCGCGAACGCGGTAGGCGCCTTCCAGGCCAATCTCGGGTTATGGCAGGTCCTCGCGCGGCAGGGGGAGATCCCGAGCGCCGATCAGAACACGTCTTGGCAGGGCGTGCTCGCGCCGTTCGACCGGGTGGCCTCCTCGGCGCAGCTGTTCGACTCCACGCGCACCTCATTTCAGAAGCTGCTGCTTGCCTCCGGAGTCGCCCCGAACGGCCCCCCGAGCGCGATTCTCGACCGTCTTGCAGGGCCCATGCAGGAGGTGTCCGCACCAGGAACGGTTGAGGTGCAGCGTACCCATCGCGAGATGGTCACCAAGCTGCGAGCTGTGTTTGAGGATCAGCGTCTTGTCTCGCTGGACACGCTGTTCGCGCTGAGTGACGGCCTGGCCGAGATGGAACGGACCGGAAAAAGGGGAGACGGCGACCTGCTCGCGCTGGCAGGTGAGCTGAGAGGCTTCGAGCTTCCCCGGCCGATCTTCAGCAACCAGGAGAAGCTCACCTGGGCGCCCGGCGTGTACGCCAGCCACCATGCGGAGCTGCAGGTGCAGACGGACTTCGCCCGGGTACTCGAGGGGCCGGCCACGCGTGCGCAGGTGGAGATTGCACGGGGCCAGCTGACGCCGTTTCTGCGCGACGCGTTGGTGGGTCTGAACTATGCCTATTATGAGCCTCCGGGAGCCCAGATTCTGCATGTCAACTCGCTGTTTGTCCGGACCCACGACTTTCTCGGGACCTCCACGGTCGGCTCGAACTGCACATGGCAGGTACCCACGCTGATGGGCGCCGGTATTTCGGCGGGTGGCGGCGCGTACCTGATGGGATCGCTCGCCGACCTGCCCTATGCGCTGGCCGAGGCCGAGGCGCAGTTCATCGTTCCGGAGCATGTGCAGGCGCTCGTCTGGGAGGAGCTGGCACCGAGTCTGCTCGCTGAGGCCACGCTGCCGCGCTGGTGGAATATCGCGCCCGCCGAGTTGCATGCCGTGGCCTTATATCAGCAATCGGGCGAGGAGCTGTTATCCGCCTCCCGCACCGACCCGCAGGTACGGGCCGCTGTGCTTGAAGTTCTTGCCGACCAGGTTTCGCCCCAGCGGCTCGAGAAGCTGCAGGCCACGCTGACCGCGGACGCTCATGCCGGGACCCCGTCCTCACTGATGCCGTCCGAGGTCTTCTACCTGGCCGAGGAGTACCGGCGGCGCTCTCCAGAGCAGGCAGCTGAGGCAGCCAAGGCGGGACCGTCGGGCAGGCAGCTTGCCGCACTCGCGGTCAGCGCGCCTGAGGCGGTGGATGCGGGGCGGCTGTCCGCGGATTTCGGTGTCTCGCACCCGACGTTAGCGAACACGAACGCCCGCGAGTTGCTGCATCTGCAGCCTTTCCCGTTTTCGGCCGGCTCCACAAACCGGCTCTTCGGCGAATCGCTTGAGTCGACGAATCTTTACTGGGCGCGTTTGGCGGACGAATCCGGCTACCCGCCTGTCCTGCTCAACCGCTTGGTCCCGGAGCTGACACGGCAGATGGTCGGCAAGATCTTTGCCTCGAACGTAGAGGACTGGCCGGCGGTGTTGCGTGCCATGCAACAGACCGGAGACGATCTGCGCCAAGGAAAGATTGCCGGGTTCGCTCAAACCACACATGGCGCTGCCTCCCAGGTGGCCGCCAAGGTAGACGGAGGTCAGGGCCGGACATGGTAAAGATTTCTCTTTTTGTGCTGTTTTTGCTTCTGTCGCCCCTGTTTCTCCGCACCGGCCCGAGTGCACAGAGCAACTCCTCCCACCTGCAGGTGCAGGTGGTGCTGGTGGAGTTGAATGTGGCCGTCACGGACGCGAAGGGCAACTACGTTACCGGGCTGAAGCCGGAAGATTTCGTAATCATGGAGGACAAGACCCCGGAAAAGGTCACCAGTTTTGAGGAGGGCAGCGCCCCCGCGCGCGTGGTCGTGAGCCATCCGTTCGGGGGCGCGCAGGCTCCCTCCGGGGAGATGCCCAGGCTCTCCGATGCCGGTGCGCCTGACCTGCAGACCGGCGTCTCCCCGCATGTGACCAGCTCCAACGTGTTTATTCTGTTCGATACGAGCAACTACATGTATCGCGGTTTCGTGTATGCGCAGGACTCGATCGCAGATTTCATTCGATCGCTCGAAGGCGTGAATCAGTTGGCGCTCTACTCCTACAGCCGCGACCTGTCCCGCGTCGCGCCGCTGACGTCCGACCGCTCCGAGGTGATGCATGGCGTGCGCAAGACGGTGGCCGGCGATGAGGCGGCGCTGTACAACAGCCTGCTGATGACGGTGAAGGATGCCGCGCCGCTCACGGGCCGCAAGGCGATCGTGGTCTTTTCAAACGGACCCGACAATGCCAGCCTTGTGCCGCCGGAGGACATCTCGGAGCTGGCGCAATCGACCGGCACCATCATCTACATGATCAGCACGAGGGAAGCGCAGACCGAGCCGATCTCCAGCGCCGTCTTTCAGCGAATGAGTACGGCCACCGGCGGCAAGGCGTACTTCGCCAAAGACTGGCGGGATGAGAAGCAGGCCTTCGCCTCGATTCGCGACGATCTGGCGCACATCTACACCCTGAGCTACTATCCGCAGCCGACCGAAAACAAGGGCTGGCGCAAGATCACCGTCAAACTCGTGGGTAAAGGGCACCAGGGCTACCACATTCGAACGCGCGAGGGATATCGGGTCCTGCGGCATTCTTAGGGCACGGTCTCGGCAGACCGCTACACCGGCAGACCGCTAGCCAAGGGAGGTTTTGCTCTGCTAGAGCCTTTCTCGTGCAGGTGGGGGAGTCTGCCGTCATCCTGAGCGTAGCGAAGGGTCTGTGTATTCTGCTCGCGGCTGTTCTGGCTGCTCTATCGATATCGAGAAACCGCTATAAGGCAAGACAGCGGATGTACGGAGGCACTTCGCCCTTTGTTGTCATTCCCGGAAGCCGGGGTGGGAAGGGGATCTGCGATTGTTTTTACTTTGCCTGTTCTCTTTACCCTCGGCGAATGCGTTCTAAGTGTTGCTAGTGTTTGCTGAGGTGGCGATGACCTGCTTTGTTGCCGTCAGCGAGTCAAAGGCCGCTGTAGATCCCAGGGTCATCTTTGTAACGGTCCAGGCTCGCTTCCGCACCTCGGCCTCATAGGCGGCGGCTGAATTACTGAGCGCCGCGACGGCGCAGGATGGTCTTGATCGTTTCAAACATGATCAGCAGATCCAATCCGAGCGACATGTGCTTGACGTAGTAGAGGTCGTACTCCAGTTTTTCCCGATTTTCGGCCATGGTCGCGCCGTAGCCGAAGCGGACCTGGGCCCAACCGGTGAGCCCGGGACGGATCAGGTGCCGCAGGTAGTAGAAGGGAAGTTCGCCGCTGAGCATCGGCACGAACTCCGGCCGCTCCGGGCGGGGGCCGACAAAGCCCATGTCGCCGCGGAGCACGTTCCACAGCTGGGGAATTTCATCGACGCGTGTTTTGCGCATGAACATGCCGAACTTTGTGACGCGAGGGTCGTTTTTGGTGGCCCACTTGGCGCCGTTGGCCTCCGCATCCACGAACATCGACCGAAATTTATAGACGGAGAAGTTTTTCCCTCCCAGACCGACACGGGTCTGGCGAAAGAAGATAGGACCCTTGGACGTGAGGAGAATGAGTAGAACCACGATCGGGAAAAAGGGCAGGAACAGCAGCAGACCGAGGGTCGCCGCAATCATGGACACGAGTTGGCGGATGAATTGCTGCGAGCGATTGATGCGGAATCCGTCGCTGTAGAGAAAATTGCTGGGACGGATGCCGTTAAGCTGGATCTTGCCGGAGAGCCGCTCATGCAGATCGGTCGCACTTTCGACGGCGATGCCTGAAAATCTCAGGTTCAGCAGCTCCTGCACGGGGAGTTCATCGCGCGCGTCCTCCACGGCGACGATGATGCGATGAA
>CAXTBJ010000001.1:101319-110198 GCA_964242585.1 uncultured Bryocella sp. | reverse complement strand
ATCATCACCATCGGCATACCCGGCCCGGGATGCGCCGCGCCGCCGGCAAGGTACAGCCCATTCAATTCACGCGAGCGATTGGCCGGCTTGAACGCTCCCTGGAAGCGCCCGTGCGAGCTGATACCGTAGATGGCCCCCTTCAGCACACGATAGCGGTCGTGGATGTCCTGCGGCGTCAGCGCGCGCTCAAATACGATACGGTCCTCGATGTCCTCGCAACCCGCGGTGCGCTTCAACTTGTCCAGAATGACCTGGCGGTACGCGGGGAACATCTGCGTCCAGTCCTGGCCGGGACGCAGATAGGGTGTGTGCACAAGTACGTACATCGCCTCGCCGCCCTCGGGTGCGCTGGTGGGGTCCGTGGCCGCCGTGCAGGCGAGATAGCAGGTTGGGTCGGGCGCGGGAATGCCGAGATCGTAGATCGCGTGGAACTCCTCATGCGGATCGCGCGAGAACACGAAGTCATGGTGCGCCAGGTGCTCATAGCGCTTCTTCAGGCCCAGATAAAGCACCACGCCCGAGCACGCCGGTTCATAGCGGCGGGCGTGATCGAAGGTCCGGTGCGCCGGGGAGCTCTTGAGCAGCTCGCGATGGGTACGCACGGCGTCGGCATTGGAGAGCACGGCGTCAAAGGTGTACTGCTCGCCGCCGGTGGTCTCGATGCCCGTGACCGTCTTGCCGGCTGTGATGATACGCTTTACATCCGTGTTCGTATGGAACTCCACCCCGAGCTCGGTGGCGAGCTTGACCATGGCTTCAGGCACGGCGCGCGTGCCGCCCATCGGGTACCAGATCCCTTCCTGCATCTGCATGTGGCCGATCGCGGTCAGGATCGCGGGCGAAGCGTCCGGCGAGGAGCCCACGTACTGCACCATATGATCCAGCATCTGCGCCGTCTCCGGCTCGGGGATGAACTCGCGGATGGTACCCGCGACGGTCTTGCCCAGCCGCATGCGCATCACGTCTTTGAGCACCTTGACGTCGAAGGCGCCCTTCACCTCAAAGGTGTCCTTCATGGAGCCGACAGACTTCCAGAAGAAAAACCTGTCGGAGATGTCGTGAAGCTCCTTGGACAGGCCCATCAACCGCTGATATCCGGCGCCCATGCCCGGCCAGCGCGTTTCGAGGTTCGCCGCCATCTTGCTTTCGTCGTCGAGCAGATCGATCGTCGCGCCGTTGTCGAAAAAACAGCGCCACTGCGGGTCCAGCCGCACCATGGACACATAATCGTCCAGATCCCGGCCAGCCTCGGCAAAGATCTTGCGCAGCATGGAGGGCTGAATCAGGATGGTCGGCCCCATATCGAAGCGGAAGCCGTCCTCCCTGAGCTGCGCGGCTTTGCCGCCGAGCCAGCTGTTCTTCTCAAAGACCGATACCTTGTACCCACGCGCGGCCAGTGTGCACGCCGCCGCCAACCCCGCCAACCCCGACCCGATAACCCCTACACGCATCCTGCACTCCTTGTTGCTGAAACTTCATCGCCTGTCGTAGCGCCCATGGAAACAATTCAGGAGAAACGATTCACGTTTCTGGCAATCTCTCTGAACGTGTACAGCGGCGGTTCCTTTTCTTGTGGTCATTCCAGAAGGGAATTTGCGCCTTGCAGTCCAAGGCAGAAAAAGCCCTCCCTCCTCACACCTTCTGTTTCGCGTGCCTGCCGGCGCTCGCCAAATCCCGCAGTGCCCGCAGGCGCTCCCCCAGGGAACCGCCGTGCAGGGCGCCGATCAGCCCCGTAAACAACCGCACCTCGCGCGGGCCCACCGGTTGATACTGCCGTGTGGAGCCTGTGCGCCGCACCAGCACCGTCTTCGCCGCGGTCATCTCAAGCAGGCCCTCCGCTCCACGGGTCGCGCCGAAGCCGCTGCGCCCGCGCCCGGTGAACGGGACGCGTGGATCGGCGGTCGGAACAATCAGGTCGTTCACCAGCACCGTGCCGACACGGAGCTGCTCGCCCAGCGCCCGCGCCTCGCGCGCGTTGCCGAAGACGGCGGCGGTCAGCGCGTAGGGACAGCGGTTGACGATCTCCGGCATGTGCAGCACCGTGGCGGCCTCCAGCAGCGAGAGCACCGGCGCAAAAAGATCGCTCGCGGCGATGGCCATCTCCGGCCGCGCGTCGGCGACCAGCAGCGGCCGCTGCGACTCCGGATCAACCGAGCCGAGCAGTCTGCCCCCCAGGGCCGTGGCCTCTTCCGCAAGCCGCCGCAGCGTCGCGGCCGTGCGCTGCTTCAGGCGGACAGGCTCGATCTTCCCCAGCTCGGCCTTCAGCAAAGGGGTCAGCGCGCGCAGCGTCTCCGGCGTCGCCACCAGCCGGCGCGGGGACATGCACACCTCGGCGCCGTTCAGGCGTAGGCCGAAGGCAACCGCCTTCGCCACCAGCGGCAGCTCCGCCGAGGGCAGCACCACCACCGCATCCGCGCCGGAGAGCTCCATCACCGCGGGCGTGGCCGTCTCCGCCAATGTGCGCAGCACCCGCTGCCCGCTGGCGAAGGAGCCGGTAAAGATCACCTTGTCCGGCGTGCGCGCGAGCGCCGTCTGCCCTGCCTCCACCGTCTCCGCGGTGACCTGCAGCACACCGCGCGGCAGGCCCGCCTCCCGCAGCGCATAGGCCACCATGCGAGCTACCCGCTCTCCGCCTGCGCCGGGCTTCCACGTCACGGCATTCCCCGCGACTAGGGCCTGAATCACCTGCACGCCCGGCAAAAACAGCGGAAAGTTCGCCGGCCCGATCACAAGAATGTGGCCCAGCGGCACGCGTTGTACCTCCGCCCTGACCCCGGCCAGCCACAACGGCCGCCCTCCGCGGCCCAGCACGTGGGAGGCCAACAGTTTCTGAGCGCGCCGCTCCAGAAAGCGCATGGCGTCGAGTAGGGGAAGCAGCTCGGCGACCAGGGTATCGGCCTCCGAACGCACCAGATCGGTGGAAAGGGCAGAGGCGAAAAGGCCCGCCTGCGCGGCCATGCGGTGGCGCGCGCCGCGTACCACCTGAAGCCGCTCGGCCGGCGGCCAGGCGGCCCAGCGAGCCTGAGCTTCGGGCAATACCTCACCGAGTGCCTCGTTGTTGAGTGCCCCGCTGCCTACCGCTTGGCAGGCTCCCATGCACGCCGCCTCGCCGGTCAGCTCGGCAAAGCGAAGTTTTTCGGTCTGCGAGGCCCCCCGTGGGGCCTCGGCAAGGGCTCTCACGAGGCAACCTGCATCAGGTCTTCGCGGAACGCACCCTCCGCCGAGCTGTGCCACTGCGGCTCAACCCCCAGATCCTCCAACAGCAGCCGCGACGAGATGCGCGCCGACTGGAAGATGACCGGCAGTCCCGAGCCCGGATGCGTTCCGCCGCCGACCAGATACATCCCGCGCACATCCTCAAAGCGGTTATGCGGCCGCAGGTGCAGCATCTGCGTCAGCGAATGCGCCATCGAGAAGGTTGCGCCCTTGTGGAGGTCGAACTCCTCGCGCCAGCCGGTCGGAGTCAGGATTTTTTCGGTGCGGATGCGCTCTTCAACCCCGGTAAGGCCGATCTTCTCAATCTGCTTCAGCGCCAATGCCCGGAAACGATCTGTCTCCTGCGCCCAGTTGATGCCGTCGACCTCATGCGTCACCGGCAGCAGAATATAGAGCGTGGAGTGGCCTTTGGGTGCCAGGGTCGGGTCGGTGATGCTCGCATTCTGCACATAGAAGCTGGGCTCGGCGGAGAGCCGGTGCGACGCCTCGATATCCTGCAGGTTCTGTTTATAGTCCTTGGCCAGGTAGATGGTGTGGTGGGCCACATCGTCGTAACGGCCTTCGATCCCGAGATACATCATAAAGGTCGAGCAGGAAAACCGCTTGCTTTCGATGCGGCGATCGGTCCAGCGGCGGCGGTGCTCCCCCGGCAACAGCTTGCGCATGGCATCGGCGAAATCCGCATTCACCACCACGGAGTCGGCCTTCAGCGTGCGCTTGCCGGTGCGTATGCCCCGTGCCTCGCCGTTTTCCACCAGCAGTTCCTTCACCGGCTCATCGAGCAGAATTTCAACACCCATCTCGCGGCAGAGGCGAGCCATGGCCGTCGTCACCGCACCGCAACCGCCGGTGGGATGGAAGACGCCGTGCTCATACTCCAGAAAGGAAAGGATGGAGAACAGGGAAGGGCAGCGGAACGGGCTCATGCCCAGATATTTCGACTGAAAGCTGAAGCCCAGCCGAATGCGCTCGTCCGTGAAGTGCGTGCGCAGATCGCCGTCGAGCGAGGCCCAGGGCTTCAGCAGCGGCAGCAGCTTCAGCATGTCGGGTTTCAGCAGGTCGGTCCAGCTCTCGAAGGGCGACTCGAGAAAGGGCAGAAAGCTGGCCAGCTTCTTGCGGTTGCGCACCAGAAAACCGCGAAACTGCTCGGCATCGTGCGGCGAAATAGCCGCGATCTCGCGTTCCATCCGCTCAATGTCGGGGGTCGCGTCGATCTGGCCGCCGGAGCCGAACATGAGCCGGTACTGCGGGTCCAGGCGCGTCATCGGCACCTCGCGGTCCAGCTCGAAGCCGGCATCGGCGAAGATCTCCTTCAGCACCCGAGGGTACAGAAAGAAGGTTGGGCCGATATCAAACTTGTAGCCGTCTTGGGCCAGCGTGGCGGTCCGGCCCCCCACGCGGTTATGCTTTTCCACCACCGTCACGCGCACACCGGAGCGCGCCAGCAGCATTGCCGAGGCCAGCCCACCCGGGCCGGCACCCACGATCACAACGTGTTTCTTTGAGCGATCCCGCGGAGAAACTTCAGCCATTCAGCAATCCAATGTGAGTACGACTTGAGTGTAGCTTGCAGAGCCACCTTTGGGGGATGGGTGAAAACGGCTAAGTGTGTCCATGGCAAAGGATTGGCGTCGAGCGATTGGCCCCACCGAAACGGCCTGCGGTACACTCCCGGTCACGGTTCTCAGAAATGGGCCGATCATGGTTCTAAACTGCGGCTCCAATCACGCCCCCAGACGAGATGGCGTTATCCCTTCAATGCATCAGGCCCCGAACCAGGCCGCGCACCTTCTCCGTGACCACACCATAGACGATGTGAGTCGTGGCTTCGCTGGTGTGCTCACGAAAGGACTGGTCCTCGGGCGGTTCGGAGAGACCCAGCGCGGGAAGGGCGCCCTCATGGGTGAGGCTCATCAGGGTGAGGCCGAAGGTTGCCCCGTTTTTGGCCGTCACCTTGGGATAGAGCTCGGCCAGCACGCCGTAGAACCCACCGGCTGCCGCGCCGAAGACCCAGTGAATCGTCTCGGACGCGAAAAGTTTGTTGACCTCGTCGAGCGAGTGGCCGGCGATCTTTTCGGCGGCCATTGCCGGCGGCTCGGGTTCGCCGTGCACCCGGGGCGGATAGATCTTTTCAGCGAGTGATTTGGCCGCCGTTCCCAGCAGGCCTCCAACCATACCCGCCGCAAAGCCTTTCAGCAGTGAAGCTCCGTCTTTCGTCTGTTCCACGCTCACGCTCTCCTCAATTCAGACACTAAGAGACACCTTGCCGTACAGGATTCCCAGTCCAGTGGTGCATTGCCTTACAAAGGGACCATCGAACAAAGCGACAATCGGATAAAAGGGTTACCTCTTACCGGCGGCAAGCGCGACGGGGCCTGGCCCGCCGCGCCTTGCGCTACTCCTCTTCGTCCTCGTCCTCGTCATCCTCTTCTTCGTCGTCATCCTCATCCTCGTCATCGAGGTCATCTTCTTCGTCGTCGTCTAGGTCCTCGTCGTCATCCTCATCTTCTTCGTCGTCGTCCTCATCCTCGGTCTCAACGTCCTCGTACTCTTCGTCATCCTCATCTTCTTCGTCGTCGTCCACGGTCTTGGTCTCGATGGACGGCATGTTGCGCACGTCCTGGCGATCGCCTCGGGTCTGCAGGTTCTCGCTGGACGCGTCCCCCGTGGGATTGCTCTCGGCAAACTTGGGGTCGTTCTCAAAGGTCGCGGTCGAATCCTCGCCGATCAGCTCATGCAGCGCGGCTGCGCTGTCGGTTGCGGGAAGGTCCTGATTGATTGCCATCGCATCTCTCCTGAGGTGGGGTCGCGCCCACCTCAGGGCTTGGATGCAGGTTGCGCTGAAACAGCCATGCCGTTCCGAAATCAACCGTTTCGACCGGATGCACCGTCAGGTGGCCGGGAGTGGTGCAGAGACCAGGCTCAGGCCTCGCCCATCAAGCGCAAATGCGCCAGATCCGGCCGCGGCGTCGCCAGGCTGATCAGAAGAAGCGCCAGCAGGGAGGCTAGCAGGGCCGGCAGAATTGCCTCCCGCGCACCTAACACCGCCGGCAGATGCGGTGAAATGGTGTCCCACCCGACCGTGACCAGCGTGCCCGCGGCGATCGAGGCTACCGCACCCGCCGCCGTGGCGCGCCGCCAGAAAAACGCCGCCAGAATCACCGGCGTCAGCGCGGCCGAATAGATCGTGTAGGCATACAGGCTTTTGGCGAGCACGCTGCTGGTGCCCAGCGATTGCCAAAGCGCCCACGCGCCCAGGGCGACCACCATCAGCCGGCTCACCAGCAGCACCTGCGGGTTGGGTGCGTCGGGCCGCAGGTAGCGAACGAAGATATCGTTCACAAGGTTGGTCGCGGGGGAGAACAGGTAGTTGTTCGCCGTGGAAACCACCTTGGCGAAGATCGCGCCGACCAGCAGCGCCCCCAGTACGCCCAGCACCCCGCGATTGCCGAAGGCGTGCGTGGCCGTGTAGGCCAACACCTCGCGCGGATGGTCGGCCACCTCGCCGCTACGGAAGATCGCCGAACCCACCACGGCCACGGCGACGATCACCGTCTCCAGCACCACCGTGCCGATGATCCAACCCACCGTGGCGCGGCGCGCATCGGCTTCGCTCCGGGCCGAAAAGAACTTCTGGTACATCGACTGGTTGCCGAGCATCAGCAGGCAGGTGGGCAGAAAGATCTCCAGCGCCGACTGAACAGTCTGCTGCGTGCCGTCCGGCAGCCGCTGCCGGTAGCTCCGGAAGGGCCGGATGTCTCCAAAGAGTTCGAAATGCGTGGCCGGCAGCGCCCGGTGCACCGCCGCCCAGCCCCCGGCAAGGTGGATCAGCACAGGCAGGGCCGTGATCAGCGTCACGGTGGCCAGCAGGCCGATGACGACGTCCATATAGGCCACGGAGCTCATGCCCGCGATGGCGGTGAACAGAATGACGAAGCCGGCCAGGATGTAGCGTCCCGTTATCGCGCTCACCCCGGGAAAGATCAGGTGCAGGATGTCGCCCCCGCCGATGAACTGGTAGCTCGTGATGGCGGTGTAGGTGAACAGCACGGCGATCACGCCCAGCACGCGCGCGGTCTGGTTGTAGCGCGACTCCAGCAGATCCGGGATGGTGAACTGCGCGAACCGGCGCGCACGCGGCGCGATGAAGTAGATCAGCACGAGCCCGGCCCAGCCGCCGCCACCCTGCCAAAGCGCGGCAAAACCATGCTTGTACGCGTTTTCCGCGCCGCCCAGCAAGGAACCCGAGCCGATCCAACTGGAAAGCAGCGTAAACACCAGCACAAAGGCCGGCAGACTGCGTCCGGCGACCAGGTAGTCGGCTTTGGTCTTCACCGCACCCAAACGGGCCAGCGAAACCCCAAGCAGCGCCACCACAATGAGGCCCAGAACCGTTCCATACAGCCACGTCGTAGAGAGTGCCATTTTGTGCGTCCATTCTAGCGTGAGGTCTAGAAGGTCGCCTTACACTGAGTTAGGAGGGCTCCATGCAGCAGATTGAGGTCACCGAGGCCAACACCCAGTTTCCATCGCTCCTGCAACAGGTGGAAAGCGGCAGCGAAATTGTGTTCACACGCGAGGGCCGTCCCGTAGCCCGCATGGTGCCAGAGGTTGAGAACCCTTCTCTTGGCGCAGGGAATGCCGCACAAACAGCCTTCGAACTCACCCCCGAGCAGCAGGTGCGCGCCCATAATGCAATTTTGCGCATCCAGGCTCGTGCAGATCGTTTGAGTCTCGATTCCTTCAACTTCGAAGAATTCAAACGGGATCGTGATGAGGGTCGCCGTTGAGCTTGGTTCTGGACGCATCGGTAAGCGTGGCCTGGGTGCATCCTGCGGAACGAACGCCCGCTGTTGCAGATGTATTTGGCCACCTAAGAAGCGAGATTGCCTGGGTTCCCGCATTATGGTGGCTTGAGGTCGCCAACGTGCTTGAGATGGGTGTGCGTCGTAAGCGTTATCCGGCTCAGGAACGAGATGGGCACCTGGCAGATCTAGGGGAACTCAGCAGCCGCACCGATGGTCAGACAGCGGCTCACGCATGGGGCCGCACCTTGGAACTCGCTGAGCGGCACAATCTCACAGTCTACGACGCGGCCTACCTCGAACTCGCGCTCCGCCGCCGTCTGCCGCTCGCCACCTTGGACCGCGAACTGCGCGAAGCAGCATCAGCCGAAAAGGTCGCCCTGCTCGGCCAATAAGCACGAACTCCAAGCTGCCAAAACTCCGCGCGGACCTACGGGAAGCCAAACTGCCATCCATCCCCCTATGACCACCTCTCTATCCAAGCAGGAGCGCACGCAAGCGGGCCAAAGCCGCCGCCGGCACATGCCGCGCTCGAGCCATGCGCGCATTCCAGTGCAGAAGCACACCCGGGATGCCTTCCGTCTGCTGCAGAAGGCGACCGCCGACCATGTCGCGCACCTGCTGCCACTCAAATACCGGCGCATGGCGGCTTCGCCCTTTGCCTACCTTCGCGGCGCGGTACCGGTGATGGCCTACGATCTCAGCCGGGGGCCGCATACCGGCATCTTTACGCAGCTCTGCGGCGACGCCCATGTGCGCAATCTCGGCGCCTACGCCGGCCCCGACGGCCGTCTCGTCTTCGACATCAACGACTTCGACGAGACCGTCCGCGGTCCCTTTGAGTGGGACGTCAAGCGC
>CAXTBJ010000001.1:80143-101219 GCA_964242585.1 uncultured Bryocella sp. | reverse complement strand
CAGCGCGCCATGCAGGTGCAGTCCGATCCCTTTCTGGGCTACACGGCCATCGAGGGCCGCGATTTCCTGGTGCGCCAGCTCAACGATCACAAGGGCTCCGTCAACCTCGGCACCCTGGACGCCACCGCCCTGGCCCACTACGCCGACCTTTGCGGCGAGCTGCTGGCCCGCGGCCACGCCCGTGCCGGCGACCCGGATACGCTCGCCGGCTACCTCGGCCACGGCGACCGCTTCGATGTGGCCATTGCCACCTTCGCCCGCCGCTATGCCGACCAGACCGAGCGTGATTGGCGCGCGCTGAAAAAGACCCTCGCCAACCCTCATTAGGTCTCTGTGACCCTCGAGCTCGCCTACTCGCAGGTGTAATCGTTGTCCAGTTCGGCATGCTGCACCGAGCAGGTCTGGATATTGGGAAAGGCCCCTGCGCCCCGCTTCGGAATGACCTGGTGATTCATGAGCAGGACCTTCTCCGCCCCGTCCAGGCCTTCCTGTAGATGAGGACAGCCCTGGCTCTGCGTGTTCCAGATGCAGTCCATGCCGTCACTGAAGGTATCCAACTCCCACATGAGCACGTAGAGCCGGTTCAGCGTGGTCTTTTCCGTATCGGTGAGCGGGTGTCCATCCACATCCAGCACGGCCAGGGGCTGCTTCAGAAAGGTCTCAAATGCCGGTCGGGAGGCTATAGGCAGCTTCTTCAGGCTCATGGCATAGACGTTCTTCAGGTGCGCGTCCAGGTTGATGCCGACGCCCAGCATGTCACGCACATCCTCCGCCGTTCGTGCATCGGTAAGCATGCTTTGGAAGACGAGGTCGAAGACCTCCGGCCGTGCGGTGCGGTCCAGCATGGAAATTTGTAACTGCCTCGCTTCGTACTTGTACTGCTCCAACCGGGAATTGGTGAAGCTTTCAAGCAGAAATGCACTGGGTACCAGATCTTTCTCCTCAAAGCTGATTTTCTGCAGCGAAGACCGCCATTCACTGTTTTCGGCCTCCACGGAGCTCTTTCGGGCCTGGTAGGCGGTCAGCAGGATGCCCGAAAAGAAGCTCAGAACCGTGATCAGGGCTGTGATCAGAGGGACGAACTGCTGGTAGCGATCCATAGACGTGCGGGAAGCCGGGCTGTTTTCAGGACCGGCCCCCTCCGGGCAATCTCCTGGCATAAAACGCCTCCGCAGATACAGCAGATACGGTTGTGGCGCTCAATTTACTACACTATCGGCAGATGTCTCCTTCAAAGTTCCCCCGCATGCCCTTCTTGCGCGCCTCGTCTTCGCTTTCGGCTCTTTGGGTGGCCGCTCTGCTGGGATTACCGGCCTCCTCGGCCCAGGCGCAAACCGCACCCATCACGCTCGCGGTCGATCTGACCGATGCCCCGCGCCGCATCCTCCATGCCACCGAGACGATCCCCGCGCAGCCCGGTCCCATGACGCTGGTCTACCCGAAGTGGATTCCCGGCGAACACGCGCCCGATGGCCCCTTGGTCAACCAGGCCGGGTTCATCATCACCACGCCTGCCGGGGAGCGCGTAAAGTGGGAGCGCGATCCGGTGGACATGTACACCTACCGCCTCACCGTCCCGCAGGGCGCGACGCAGCTGGATGTGAAAATGGATTTTCTAGCCACGGCCGCGGCCTCGGGCTTTTCAGCGGGAGCTTCAACCAGCGCGAACCTGGCTTTGCTGAGCTGGAATGAGTTGCTGCTGTACCCAGGCGGAACCCAGGCCGCCGACGTAATGGTGACGCCTTCAATCAAGATTCCGACTGACTGGAAATTTGGAACGGCTTTGGAGACCCCAGACATCAACGCCAGCCGGGTACAGGGTCAAGCTACCTTCAAAACCGTTTCGCTCGAACAGCTCGTCGACTCCCCCGTGCTCGCCGGGCGCTGGTTCCGCGAGATCCCGCTGGCCCCCGACGTCACCCCCAAGCACTTCCTCGACCTCGCCGGCGACGGGCCCGAGGACATTGCGCTTTCGCAGGAGCACATCGACCAGTTCTCCCGGCTGGTGCGCGAGACCGGCGCGCTCTACAAGTCGCGTCACTACAACGCCTATCACTTTCTCGTCACGCTCTCCGACCAGGTCGCCCATTTCGGCCTGGAGCACCATCAGAGCTCCGATGACCGCGTGGAGGAGAAGACCTTTGTCGACGACAACATGTTCATCGCCGACGGTCTGCTGCTGCCGCATGAGTTCACCCATTCCTGGAACGGCAAATATCGCCGTCCCGCGGGTCTGGCCACCTCCAACTACCAGGAGCCGATGAAGGGCGATCTGCTCTGGGTCTATGAGGGCCTGACCGAGTACCTGGGCGATGTGCTGACCGCGCGCACCGGCATCTGGAACGCGCCGATCTATCGCGACCGCCTGGCCACCGTGTGGGGCCAGTTCAATGACGCCCGTCCCGGCCGCCGGTGGCGCGATCTGCAGGACACCGCCACGGCCGCGCAGCTGCTCTACTTCGCCGGCGGACCGTACGACAACTGGCGCCGTGCGACCGATTACTACGATGAAGGCGAGCTGCTGTGGCTGGAGGCGGACTGCACGATCCGCGCCAAATCCGACGGCAAAAAAAGCCTGAACGACTTTGCCGGCGCCTTTGAAGGCGTGGGCGGCAACACCGGCCCGAAGGTGGTGCCGTTCACCTTTGAGGACATTGTGCGCACGCTGAACGGCATTGTGCCCAATGACTGGGCCGGCTTTCTGCGCACACGGCTGGACGCCAACGGCGAGCACGCGCCGGAGACGCCGGGGCTCGACCAGCTCACCGGCTACAGGCTGGTGTACATGGATAAGCCGGATTACTGGTCGCAGCTGACCGAATCCGAGACCGAATCCCTCGACGCCCGCTACTCGCTGGGCCTGCTCGTCAAGGCGCACGGTGAAATCGACGACGTCCTGCTCGACAGCCCCGCCTACAAGGCCGGTATCGGCCCGGGATTCAACATCGTCGCCGTAAACGGGCGGGCCTATCAACCGGCACTGCTGCGGGCGGCGCTGCTCGAGGCCAAGGGCAACGGACCGGCGGTGGAACTGATCGTCGAAAACACGAACTATTACAAGGTCGTAAAGATCGACTACCACGGCGGCGAGCGCTACCCCACGCTGGAACGCGTAGCCGGCACCCCGGCACGGCTGGATGACATCCTGCAGCCGATGGTGCGGTAAGCCCCGGGCACGCACGCGATACCTGGCTTCCGGACCTTGCTTATATTGCCTTGACCCGCAGCTTTTTTTGTTATCATCCCGCAGCGTAGCGGAGGGATCTGCTTTCCGCACCTGGAACCACCGAGAAAGCAGATTTCTCCACTTCGTTACGGAATGACAAAACTGCTGCTTACGGGAGGGCAGGTCTTTGGTGGTCCTACGTGGGCAGACTCACTGTATAGACGATCCCCACCTACGGCCTTCTGTGCTGCGCCTTTGAACCCGCACAAAACGAAACAAAACTTAGGTCGCCAAAGCGGCAGGTTGTCCCGTGGCCGAGGCCATTCCTGAGGCTGCGCCGCCCTCCTTGAGCCGTTTCTCTGTCACCACCGCCTGGATCTCCGAGTTGATCTCCGCGCCCGCCAGCAGCATCAGGCCGGTGATATAGAACCAGGTCAGCAGAATAATCACGGCCCCCATGGAGCCATAGGCCGCTGAGTAACTCGGAAAAAAGTGCAGATACACCCGAAGCCCAAGCGAGGCCGCCAGCCAGCCGAAGATACCGATCGTGGCCCCCGGCGTGAGCCAATGCCAGCGTTTGTTCTGGAGATCCGGCGCAAAGTAGTAGATCACCGCGAACAGCAGCATCAACAGCGCCAGCACCGCAATCCAGGAAGCAACCTGAATCAACACGATTTCGCCCCGGGCGATGTAGTGCAGCTGATTCATCTTCAACACACGTTTTTCCAGAAAGTCCGCCATCAGCAACACGGACAGGGTGATGGTAATCACCATGCTGAGCAGCAGGGTGACCCAGATCGCCTGGAGTTTGGCCTTCCAGTACGGCCGTGTCTCCTTCACCTTGTACACGATGTTCGCCGTATCCTGAATCGCCGCAAAACCGACGCTCGCCGACCATAGCGCGGCCACCAAACCGAACGTGATCTTGCCTCCGCTGGAGGCTGCCGCGGTCTGATTGAAGATGTCGATGACCATCTGAAACGCCGAATGGGGGATCACGATGGAAAGGTAGTCCAGCATGGCTGCGTAGAACGTGGTGGCCCTCTTCGCCAGCAGACCCAGAATGCTGGAGGCGCTCACCAGCGTGGGAAACAACGCGAACAGGAAGTAATAGCCCAGCTCCGCGGCGCGCGACACCAGGTTGTCGTCGATGAATGCGCTCGCCGAGCGCTTCAGGACCACCATCGCCGGGGTGCCCTCGAAATCCCACAGGTTATGCAGGGGCGAGTGGGAGACATGGTGCCAAACCTTGCGCATTTCGGCTTCTTGCGGGGCCGGTACGCGGTTTGAATTGGTGGCGAGGTTGGGGTCCGGCGTACCGTTCGGGGCCGACGTCTCCGGTTGGCTGCCCTGTGCCGTGGTCGTTCGCCCTTGCATCATCAGGTCTCTCCGGCGGCGGTTCCGTGCTCGCCATGGTGCCGTGGCTACGGTTTCCGGACGCTTTGCCTGTTCTGATGCACAGCCGCGCCGCTTCGGTTGGGAGCGCCCGCGCATGGCCCGCGTCTCCCCATCCTTTCGCGCCGGCGGGCATCAGTATGAAGGGGGGTGCGCCCTGCCGGCACGCCGCTCAGCAGCCTTTACTTTCAGATTCATCAGCACACGGAGAGTTTTCGACATGCCCCGCCACCGTTCCCCGAGGCTCAGCAAACTGCAGCAGCTTTGGCGTCTCGTCCGCGAATCGCACCGGAACCCCCTGCAGGGTGAACCGGGGAAGCCCCCGACCCTCGATGCCGGCGCCTCCGCCATCACGTTTATAGGCCACTCATCGTTCCTGCTGCAGCTCGCCGGCAAAAACATTCTGATCGACCCCGTGTTTGCGGCCCGCCTGATCCTGCTGCGGCGGCAGCGCCGTCCGGGGCTGCGCGTCCGCGATCTGCCCCGCATCGACGCGGTGCTGCTCACGCATGCGCACATGGACCACCTGAACCGGCCCTCGCTGCGCGCCGTCACGCGCGAGATGCGCCGGAGAGCTCTGCCCGCCCCGCTCGCGATCGTCCCGAACGGCGTCGCCGACCTGGTTCGCGATCTCGGGTTCCGCGAGGTGCGTGAGCTCGGCTGGTGGAACTCCACCGTGCTGGATAAGATGCACTCTGCAGAGGTTCACTCCGGGGCAGCAGGACTCACCATCACCGCCACGCCCGCAAAGCACTGGGGCGCGCGCCTGTTCAAGGATACCCACCGTGGCTTCGGCGGCTATGTCCTCGCTACCCCTGGGGCCCCGACGGTGTACCACTCCGGCGATACCGCTTACGCCAACCTTTTCCATGAGATCGGCAACCGGCTGCGTCCGGAGATCGCACTGCTGCCCATCGGGGCCTACTTCCCGGACAGCTACCGCGCGGTGCACACCTCGCCCGAGGAGGCGCTGCAGATCGCCCAAGATGTCGGCGCGCGCCTGATGGTGCCCATGCACTACAACACCTTCCGTCTGGGCCGCGAACCCATGTCCGAGCCGCTGCCCCGGCTGCTCGCCTCCGCCGCTCGCGCCGGTCTGCGCGATCGCGTGTATGCGCTGGGCGAAGGGGAGAGCCTGCTGCTGCCGGGAACCGAGCAGACAGAGGAACTTCGTGAGGTCACGATGGCGTAGAGGTTGCGTGATGTGTGCAGGAAAGTCAACTTCAGCCGAGGCTAGGCCCGCAGATCGCCTCACAACCTTCGACGCTGCCTGCGCAGCTCCACCCCGATCGCCTCCAGCGCGCGCTCCGGATTGCCTGCCGGAGCCGCGACGGCCATCCTCGTCGTCAGCTCGCCCAGGATGCGCTGGGCCATGCCGGCCCGGACCTCCAGCGGCAGGTCGAGCGCCCGCGCGAAGAACGCCTCGATCACGACCAGATCGCGCGCGGACAACCGGGCGATGGCATCGGCCGGAAAGGGACCGGCGGGTGCGGTGACCGGCGGCTGCCACGTCGCTTCAGCCGCCAAGCGGCTGCGGTCCTCGCCGGCACCGGGGTACAGCAGCGGCCCGTCCTCGGCGCGTTCATGCACCACCATGGTGCCGGCGGCGAGATCGCCGAGCCGCTTGTTGCGTTTGTTGGCCAGCATGGTGACGACGCCGGCAAGGTACAGGCTGGGCAGGTAATCGGCAACCCGCAGCAGGTTGCGCGCCAGGCTTTCAAACAGCGTGATCTGCCGGCCGGAGTCCTTGATCACGCGCAGCCGCATCGCGCGTTTGCCGGGCGTCTGCCCATGCCAGAAAGCCTCAAACAGGGCGAAGTATCCCCAGAAGAGCAGGAAAAAGGCAAAAACCAGCAGGGCAAGGAACCATTTGCTCGCCAGCGAGGGCAAACTCCCATGCGCGCCGAGAGTCGCGCTCACGACCGCCACCAGCACCGCGGCCAAAATCACCACCCCCAGCTGGATCAGGTGATCCAGCAAGAGCGCCACAAACCGGCTGCCGATGCCGGCCACCGGAAAGTACAGCGCCACCTGCTCGGGCGTGTCGATGCTAAGCTGATCGGCAAAGCCCTGCCGCGCGAGTCCGGGCACCTCCGTTCCGGTGAGGGTGTTGGGTCCGGAATTCGGCTGGTAATCACCGTAATTCGAAAGTTTCGGCCCGTTCCGCACGTTCGGCCGTTCAAAATCACTCATGATCTCCTATGATCACGCATCTTTGGATCGATCTTCGCAAAGGAAACTGGAGCCGGCTGGAGGCCTTGCTCGCCCAGGCCGAAGCGGGCGGCATCAAGCGGCTCTCGCCAGCTGAGCTGCGCGACCTCGGTCTGCTCTATCGTCAGGCGGCCGCCGACCTGTCCGGCGTGCGTGCCGACCCGACCTCCCGCACGCTTGAGACCTACCTGAACCGGCTGGTGGGCCGCGCGCACAATCTCGTCTATGCCGGCCGGCGCGTCTCGTTCCGGAGCCTGTGGGAGTTTCTGGCTCACGGCTACCCGCGCCTGCTGCGGCGTCTGCTGCCGTACATCCTGCTCGCTACGGCTACCTTTCTAACTGCCTTCGGGCTCGGCATGCTCATCACGACCCTGCGGCCGGACTTTGCCGCCCTTTGGCTCGGGCCCGGCATGATGGACAAGATCAATCAGCACCAGATGTGGACCGATGCCGTGCTGTCAATCAAGCCGCAGGCGGCCTCCGGCATCATGACCAACAACATGAGTGTGTGTTTTCTGACCTTTGCCGCGGGCATCCCCGCCGGTCTGGGCACGCTTTGGCTGCTGTTCAATAACGGTCTGCAGATCGGCACGGTGCTGGCCTGCTGCGCGCAGCATCGCATGGCCGGCAGCCTGCTGGCGTTCATGGTCTCGCACGGCGCGCTCGAGATCCCATCCATCATGCTCGCGGGGGCGGCCGGGCTGCGGCTCGGCGCGGGCATCCTTTTTCCCGGCCAGTTGCGCCGACGTGACGCTCTGGCCAAAGCCGGCGCGGAGGCCGTCCAACTCGTCTCGGTGACGATCCCGCTCTTGATCGTCGCCGGCAGCCTGGAGGCCTTTCTTTCCCCCACCCACGCGCCCGTTGTCCTCAAATGCGCGGTTGGTGCGGCTCTCTTTACGGGGCTTTGCGTGTGGTGGGGTGAGGGCGGCCGGCAGCTTGCCCCTCCGCTCACCCTGCAGCTTGCCCCGCCGCTCGTTCCACATCCCGCACGGCGGTAAGCCGCTCCTCTTGATATTGGTAGGACCCCAACCGCGCCCCAAACGGGGGATTCCGCTCACCCTTTGGTAGCGGTACCGTGGTAACAGAGTTGTAGATTACGTTTAAACCAAAGTACGCATCCAAATCCAACTAGTGCCACAGTTTTGCGGCAGACCGGAAACCTGTTTCTGTGCTGCCGCCAAGCCAGTGAACTGTCCGCCCAAGACGAGATTCCTCGACCGATCTCAGCACGTTCTGTGCTCGATCCGCAGACCTCCAGCCTTGGCCATTGAACACATGCGAGGAAAGACATGCTCAAGCCACAGCTATTTCAAAAACAGCATATCGCCACACGGAATCTGCCCTACATCGTAATGGAAGACAGCCTTCGCGAAGCGATCGACGCGGGCGGCGTGCTTGGCAGCGGCCAGGTCGTCTGGACGGAAACCGCATTTCCGGCGCGTCCCCGGCCGCATACCGCCATGGCCTTTGTCGACGGCATCGGCATGGTGCGGGTCGATCCGCGGTGGCTCGCCAGTTCTCGTGGGTGAGACACCGTGAGCCCCTACGGCCCCACAGGGTAATTTTTTCACGTACCCACGCCTAACTCACGCCGGACCCACAACTACAGAAGACCTTTCGACTTGATCTCCAGATACTCGCTGACGGCACGTACCCCTATCTCGCCCGCGGTGGTCTCGACGATCAACACGCCTCCCCGTTCCAGACGGGCTATCGTCTCGCGTCGCCGCTCGCCCATCTCCGTGGCGGCCGCGGCCTGAAACATGGCCTCCGCCGTAGCGGGCAGAGCGGAGGCCAATGCGTCGAGCTCGGGATGTTTCAGCAGCACCAGCACGACCAGGTGCAGCTTCGCCAACGAGGCCGCGGCGAGGACCATCTCCGGTCGGCCGGCGGTATCCGGCAGCTCCGTGATCCAGACGATCAGTCCGCGCCGCCGCTGCAACTGCTTCAGACGTGCGACGGCCAGCAACGGATCGCCTTCCGCGGCCTCGCTGCGCGTGGCGCTGAGCAGGTCGATCAGCAGGCGCAGGTGCGCCGGCCCCGTGCCGGGCGGCAAAACCTGCTGCACCGCGGTGCCGTAGGTCAGCAGACCGAGTTTGTCGCCGGTCTGGCCCACAACCTGCGCCAACATCACCGCGGCGGTCGTCGCCTGATCGAGCTGCGTCACGGTCAAGCGGTGCACCTGGTCCCGCTCGGCCTCCGTTTCCCCGGCAAAGCGCGGGCCATCGCCCCGGCGCAGCTCGAAGGCCGTACGGGACAGCCGGCCCGCATCCAGCACCACCCATACCTGCTGTGAGCGTTCGGCCATGAACTGCCGCGTCACCACCCGCCCGCGCCGCGCCGTGGCAGTCCAACTCACCGCGCGCAACTCGTCGCCGGGCTGGTAGTCGCGCAGGGATTCGAACTCGCGCCCGGTGCCGCGCAGCCGCAGCTGGCGGCGCTGACGCTCCATTTGCCGTGCTCGCAGCAGAAAAAATTCATTGTCTCCGCGCGCCTGCTCATGGGCAGGGAAGACCCGCACCTGCTGCCGTGTGCCGTTTCTATAATGGTTTCCGAAGCCGGAGTCTCCCGCGATCGTCTCCGCCTCATGGATTGGCATGGCAACCTGCGCTCTGCCTGCAGCGCCAGGGCGGTGTGCGGCGAGTTCCCCTGCCGCAGCCCGGGTCTCGGCTCCTTGCGTAACCGCCAGCTCCGCGGCGGCCCAACGCTCCGCCAGGGCCAGCGCCCCGCGATAGCGCAGGTACACCCGGCGCAAGGCAAAATCGCCCCGCTCGCGCGGCCAAACGGTGAGTTGTACCGTGGCCGGCTCGCGCGGAAATACCTCCATCCGTTGTATCTCGGGCGTACCCACCAGCGCCGGATGCAGATCGTCGATCAGGCGCAGGTCCAGCACCTGATCCGCCTCGGACGTCACGGCAAGCTCCACCCGGGTCGGCACCCCAAGCTGGGGCGAGTCCAGAAAGGTGCGGGAAACGGTGAGCTGCCGCGGCCGGGGCAACCGCGCGGTATCCCAAATCACGAGCAAAACCAGCAGAACATCCCAGGCGACCATGAACCACACCGCGTGCGGGCGCCAGAAAGCGGGTAGCGCCAAAAGGGTGCCGGCAACGACTAACCAGAGCGCCCGCGGCGTGAGACCGAAGCCGAATAGCCGGCCCGTTTGCCCGAGCGGACGCGCGCGTCCGCTCGCCGATGGGGGAATCAGCCTCCGCATGGCCTCACCTCAAAGCATCCGTTACCGTCAACGCTCTGGACCGCAGCCCTTCAGAAAATTCGGTTCTCGCCACTCTCGCCATCTCGTCACGACCTCTTGGTTCCCAAGCCTGATACCCAAGCCCGATACCGGAGTCCTCACTTCGGCACCGGCGTCGCCTGCAGTACCTCGCGTACGACGCGGTCGGGGTCCAGGCCCTCAAGCTCCGCCTCGGGCCGCAGGACCAGACGATGCCGCAGAACGGGTACGGCGGCCTCTTTCACATCGTCCGGTACAACGAAATTACGGCCATCGCGCGCGGCGAACGCCTTGGCGACCAGCAGCAGCCCCGTGCCGGCGCGGGGACTGGCCCCCAGCGAAATGGCCGGCCACTCACGCGTGCGGCGCACGGTGCTGAGCAGGTATTCGAAGATCGCCGGCTCGACCTGCACGGCCCGGATCTCGCGCCGGGCCTGCGCCAGTAGATCGGCCCCTACAGGCTCAAGGGGCAGATCGGCGAGGCCGGCAGGGTCCTGAGCCGCGTGGTGCCGCTCGAGCACCGTCCGCTCCTCGGTCAAGGTGGGGTAACCTACGCGGATCTTCAGCAAAAAACGGTCCAGCTGCGCCTCGGGTAGGGGATAGGTGCCCTCGAACTCAACCGGGTTCTGCGTGGCAAAGACAGTAAAGAACGGGTCGAGCCCGTGCCGCTCGCCGTCGGCGGTCACCTGGCGCTCCTCCATGGACTCCAGCAGGGCCGCCTGGGTGCGCGGGGGCATGCGGTTGATCTCGTCGGCAAGCAGAAATTGTGTGAAGACGGGGCCGGGGTGAAAGCGGAACTCCGCCGGGCGATCGCCGAACGGCGGCGAAAAAACAGTGGTGCCGAGGATGTCGGCCGGCATCATGTCCGGGGTGCCCTGCACGCGCCCGAAGCCAAGCCCAAGAAAACGCGCCAGGGTCTTGACCGTCAGTGTCTTGGCCACGCCCGGCACACCCTCGATCAGCGCATGACCGCCGCACAGCACGGTCGCCAGAGCCTCCTGCACGACCCCCTGCTGTCCTGCAATGATGCGGCCGATCTCCGCCGCGCCGCGCCGGAAGAGTTCCTCGGCAGCCGCCACGCCCAACCCCGTCTCTACGCCTTCAGCCATCCCGTACACCCTATCCGAACGCATTTTGTTGCTTCCCACAAGAGTACGGAGGTTACCCGCTGAAGGCATGTGACCCACGGGCGTCGCTGTTGAGGCGATCACACCTCGGGAGACCTGGATTCGCTTGCACCTTCTTCAACTCCTTTCTATTTCGGTCCCTCGATTCGCCCGAACGGCTTAACGGTCCGGTTCATCCGAGTAGTCCGGATGCGCGGCGGCTTGCACCCGGCGCGTGTCTTCGTCCAGAGCTCGCACCAGCGCCAGGGCACTCCGTGCGCGCAACGGGGTATCCGCTGTCGCCTCCGCCGCGCGCAGGTGCTCGGCCAGGTTGTGCCAATCCCCGCCGAAGCGCTCGGCCAGCGCCGCTGCCGTGCCTGCGGGATCGCCTTCCATGGCACGTGGCGGCAGACTGCCTTCGCGCGCCAGGGCGCGCCCCAGGCGGCGTTTCGCGGCGGAGATCGGCACCCCGGTGGCTCCGGCCCGCTCATACAGATGGCCCATGCTGGCGGCAAACTCCACCGGGGAGGAGCGTGGCAAGGCCACCGGCAGGCGCACCGGTCCGCGCCGCCGGCTGAAGGAAAAAATCAGCAGACTAAAGACCAGGGCCGCCTGCGCGGCCAGTGACCAGAGCGGAAGCCCCTGCGCGGCGGTCCACTTCGAGCGCACCGGCTGTTGCAGCGACTCGTCAAACAGCACGCGCCGGACGGGTGCAGAGGCAGAACCAGCCCCGGAACCGGAACCGGACGCAAGGCTTGCCAGCAGCAGTTTGAGGTCGGCATCGTTGTGCAACTCGGCATTGGTGAGCGGCACGGCGGAGCTCCACCAGACCGCCTCGCCGCGGCCCACGCGTAGGCGCACCACGACGGCATCCTGGCCACAGCGCTGTTCTACCCGTAAATCTAGTCGCAACTCTGATCGCGGATCGTGTTGCAGGCCCTGTTGCGGGCCCTGTTGCGGGCCCTGATGCAGGCCCTGATGCGGGTCTTGTTGCAGGTGTTGGGGCTCCGTGGGCCGCGTCTCGGTCCAGCGGACCGCGTCCCGCATCTCCACGTGGCCGGCCCGCGCGAGCACGCCGGGGCCTTCTGGGTCGGTGTAGCACAGCGCCTGGAGGCGGCGGCTCGCCTCCACCACCCCGCCCGGCAGCAGCAGGGCGCCGCTCGCGCCGGTGGTCAGCAGACGGCCGCCGTGCTCTAGAAAGGTGTGCACCGAGGCGGCGAGCCGGTCCTTCTCGAGCGCCGAGTAGAGCGGCTCGGCGAGGATCAGCGTCGTCCGCGCGGCCTCGTCCGCGCCCAGTTCATCGAGCGGCTGCTCCCATCGCCCCACCGGCCGGCCCATGGCCTCCAGCATCAGGTAGGCCGCCTTGGCGCCGCCCGGAGCCGGGTTGTAACTTGAGGGCCGCGGATCGTTGACCGCCGTGGAGGGGGCAAGCAGGCTCATCGCCACAATCGTCAGCAGCACCGCGCCGCCCAGCGCGAGCAGCAAGCGGCGGTCCGCCCGGGAGACCGTGGGATTCATCCCGTGGCTCCCGTCGCGGCGGCCGGTGTTTCCGGGGTCGGACGCCGGGATGGATCGTTGGCCTGGATCGCCGTCGTCTCCAGCTTCGCGGCCTGTGCCTCGGCCCGTGTGGGCAGGGCGGACCCGTACCATGTGCGCTCGAAGCGCCGCGTCAGCGCGCCGAGAGCCCTTTGCGCCTCCGAGCCCGGCCGCAACAGCCGGACGTATTCGCGGGGCGTGCGGGTAGGGTTGGGCCGCCAGGCCCTCTGGGTCTCCAGGGCGGCGATGGCTCCCCAATACAGGCAATGAATGGCCTCGCGCCAGTCGCCCGCAGCCTCTGCGGCTTCAGCCCTCCGCGTCCAGTCCGTGCTGTGTAGGGTCTTCCGGGTGGCGATCGCGACACCTTCTTCCAGGGAGAGGCGCAGCGACTGCCGTTGGAGGCTCCGGCGCACAAAAAACAGCAGTCCGGCGGCGGCCAGACCGAAGCAGAGCCACTCAATCAAGGGGCCGAGCCATGGATTGCGCGCCCCGACCAGGCCCAGGCCGACGAACAGGCGCAAAAACCAGTCCTGCAGCCGACCGATCTGGCGGTCGAGCCAGGTCGGTGCGGCATCGGCGCGGAACTCCTCGCGCGCAAGCACCCGGGCGGCGGCCGCGTGCGCCGCGGCGAAGGAGGCCCCCTCCGAAACATCATTACCGGAGACCTCGCCGGCAATCTCCGTGAGGCGGTCTCCAGCCGCGAGCATGGCTCGGGTGCGCTCGGGCGCTGGGGCCTTCGCCGCGGCGTCGAGCGTCTCCTGGAGCCATCCCCAGCTCGCATGGAAGCCGGCCCGGGAGGCCTCGCCGCCCACCTGTTCATCGCCTGGGAGCGTGCGGCCGCTGCACGCGGAGGCTCTGGCGGTGCAATCGGCCACCAGCCTCTCAGCGAGGCTCACCTGCGCGCGAAAGGCGCTCACGGACACCTCGTTGGGGGCCGCCCAGGCGTCTCGCGTCCCCAGCAGCACAGAAAACAGGAGCAGCAGAATCTCGCGAAGTTGCGAGAGGCCATTCCTCCGAAGCCCGCTACCCACGGGGCGTAAACTCCTGTGCCGCGGGCAGTACACCGGCCGTGCGGCTGCCTTCGAGCAGCAGCTGCAGGTCCAGGGCCTCCTTGCGGACGCGCTGGTCGAAGTAGAGCAGCGTCAGGCCGATCAGCCCGATGGGCGCGACGACCGTGTGGCCCAAAAACGTGATAACCAGCGTAAGGGCCTGGGCGAGGTAATGCTCCTGCTTTGGGGCAAACACGAGCAGCAGCGAGGCTGGGGACTCCAGCACGCCGACGACCATGTACAGCACGCCGGCGATCAGCAGAACGACGAAGATGCGGCCCTTGGTGCCGGCCGCAAGCGCCTTGCTGCGCCGCATCGCCGCCCGTACGCCCAGCGTTTCGACCACGGCTGCCGGTATGGCCAGGCAGTTTCGCAGGTACAGCACAAAGCCGGCGGGCAATCCCCCGAAGACGGCCGCGAAGACGAAAACTCCACCCAACACCACGAGGGAGTTGTTGTGCACGCGGGCGCCGTATACAGCCAGCAGCCCGCCTGCCGTGAGTGCGATAAGGAAGATCCAGAGCATGCTGCCGACCAGCCAAAGCCCGATCCCGATCCAGCGGTACCAGCGCCGGAAGGCGACGGCCAGGGCCTGCCCGGCGCCGGCGGAACGGTTCAGGTACACCTCACTCAGGGCCAGCGTGGTGGCGGCGTTGGCAATTGCGGAGACCAGAAAGAAGACCAGCGCGGCGATCCAGGTGCCGATCTGCGCGCCTATGAAGGTGTGCAGCGCCAGCACCGGCGAAGGGCTATCGGGCGCTGCCAATGCCACCCGGCGCACCAGGCTGTGAGCGGTGGCCAGCGAGACCGCCTGCACCACCACCTGCGCACTGGCGGAGACGGCGGCGATCGTGGCGAAGAGCCAGAAGCGCGAACGGTACAGGGCAAAGGTACGGTCCAGCACCTCGCCCAGCGAGAGCGGGCGAAGCTCATACAGGGCAGGGTCGGTGACCCTGCCGAGGCCCTCTGTCGCGGCAAGGGGCTCCGGTCGCAGCCAATCCCCGTCGGTACCCCCTCCATTACCGAGCGCCATCGCCGTCCCTCCTACCTGCCCCGCCGTCACGACCCGAAGCCCCCTTACCCGGGGCCCTGTGCCTGGGGGCGCTCGCCGTCATGGCGCAGGATGCGTTCCGGGCATGGTAGCACCGGGCGGCGCTCCCGTTTTCGGGAGGCACATTGGGATCAGATAGATCGTCTGCGATCCGCAATCGAAAGGTGTCGTGGATCGGGACACCGCCGGTTCACGCAACAGGCGTGCGATAAGAATCTCTGCGGATCTCAAAGGATTTCCGAGGATCTCTGCATCCCTTCACGCGGGCAGGTGCGACCTTTGCCCCTCTCTATACACAAAAGGTCCCATGTCCCCGGCAACCGCTTACGGCATCTCATCATCGTGATGGTGGATCGACCCGCTCATCCAGAGCTCGAAGACTTGACTGCGGAAACTCTCGGAGGCCTGCGGCGACTCGTCAAGACGGGCCTTCAGCTGGCCTCCGAGCGCCGCCTGGAGACCATTGCGCAGATCGCGCTCGAAGCGGGACTCGAGCTGTCCGGAGCGGCTTTTGGGGCCTTCTTTTGGGACGGGTCTTTGGCCCTGAACGCGGATCGTCGTCTCCCCAGATTTTCCGGGCTGGCGGCCCGCCAGCTTCTGGGTCCGCCCAGGGCGCGGGCCGGAGAGCCTGTCTCGCCGAGTCCTGCGGCAGGTACCCATCTGCGATCGGACGACATTCAAACCGATCCGCGCTTTGACTGGAATCTCTCGCTTGCCGGGGAGCGCCCCCCCGTTCGCAGCTACCTGGCCGTGCCGGTTCGCGGCCTTGCGGGGAATGTCTGGGGGGCGCTGGTCTATGGCGATCCGGCGCCCGGTACCGTCACCGAGCCGAGGGCGTCCCGGGTAGCGATCCTGGCGGCCCAGGCGGCGGCGGCTCTGGAGAACGCCCGCTCTTTGGAGCAGGCTTCCGAGCAGGTGAAAGGGCACGTCAAAGAGCACGTTGAGGAGCAAATTAAGGAGTACGTGGAACATAGGGAACATCGTCACCAGGAGACGGCTGCGGCCGACATCGCCGGTGCCGGGCAGCGCGCCGGGCAGCCCGGCACGAACCAGCGCTTGGCTCACGCCCTGGAGGCGGCCCAGATGGGCACATGGCGTTGGGCCGCCGATAGCGGGCTGGTCGACTTCGACGAACGCGCGGCGGAGCTGCTCGGCGTCCAACCCCATGTGCCGCTCTCCCGCAACAGCCTGCGGCAACATCTGGTTTACCGTGAAGATATGGCGGTCACTGCGGAGGATCTGCGCGAGATCGCTCACGCCGGCCGGCAGTACAACACCGAATACCGTATCGCCGTGCCCGGCGGCGGCGAGCGCTGGGTTTCGGTGCGCGGCAATGCGACCTTTGCCGCGGGTGGCGAGGTTGAAGGCATGATCGGCACCGTGCAGGATGTCACGCCGCGCAAGGCCCAGGAGGAGGCGCTGCGCATGAGCGAAAAGCTGGCCGCAACGGGCCGTCTGGCCGCCACCATCGCGCACGAAATCAACAATCCGCTCGAAGCCCTGACCAACCTGATTTATCTGGCCAAAACAGACCCCGAAACGCCGGTCTCCATCAGCCGCCTGCTGGAGATTGCCGACAATGAGCTGGCGCGCGTCTCGCAGATCGCGCAGCACACCCTCGGCTTCTATCGCGACACGACGCGTCCGGCGACGGTCGATCTGAATGAACTGTTGGGCGCCACCGTGGAGCTGTTTGGGCGCAAGCTGGACGGCAAACGCCTGCGCTGCACGCTCGATCTGGAGCCGGGCCTGTGCATACTAGGGCTGAAAGGCGAGCTACGGCAGGTCATTTCGAACTTGCTGGTTAATGCGATCGACGCTTCGCCCGGCAACGGGGGTCAGATTCGCATCCGCGGACGCCATCGCCGGCGCGCCGGCAGCAAGGGCGTGGCGTTGCTGATCTGCGATGCGGGTGGGGGCATACCGCACGGGGTACGCCGCCAGCTCTTTACTCCCTTCATGACGACAAAACCGTCCACCGGCACGGGTCTGGGTCTCTGGGTCACGCGGGGCATGGTGGAAAAACACGGCGGCTGCATCCACTTCCGAAGCCGCACGGTGTCTCCTTCCGGGACAGTCTTTCGCGTCTATCTGCCACAATCGGGTGCTCCCACGCTTTTTACCTCACCCGGGGCGGCGGTTATCCAGTAAACTCGCTCTGCACGACTCGCACGATGGGGCGACCTCGCTCCCTAACGCGGTGCAGCCGAAGAATTTAGCCTCGGCACCCGTGGGAAACCGGTATTTTAAGAAGACTTGCATGAATCCCTTTCTGCTGCTCAGCGACGCGCAAAGCCCCGTGTCCCCGACTCCTTCCAGCTCCAGATCCGGTCCTGACGGGGCGAGCCCTCTGCCACGCATCCTGGTTGTCGACGACGAGACCCTGATTGCCGACACCATCGTCCAGATCCTAAACCGCAACGGCTTCATCGCGGAGGCCGCCTACTCCGGGTCCCAAGCCATCGAGCTCGCGAAGCTGTACTGCCCGGAGCTCGTGCTGTCCGATGTGATGATGCCCCATGTGGACGGCGTCGAGGCGGCCATAGCCATCCGCGAACACTGCCCGGATACGCGGATCGTGCTGTTTTCAGGGCAGGCCGCGACCGTGGAGATCCTGGCCCGTGCCCGGGAGCGCGGCCACAACTTCGAGCTGCTGCCCAAGCCGATCCACCCGACACAGTTGATCAAGCATCTGAGATCCTGAGTATCTGATACCCTGAGCATATGGGATACGGAGCATTCAGATCCCGAATACTTGTGCCCAAGAGGCACCTAGCATTCTGACCAGGGCCGAGCCGCATCGCTATCCGCGGTCCACGCGTTTTATCCACCTGTGCTCTCAAAGACCGAGGACGTTATGCCTATCACGCTCCCTATCGCCATCTATTACGAGCAGCCGCACTGGTTCAAGCCGCTGTTTGCCGAGCTGGATCGCCGCGGCACACCGTATGTGAAGCTCTTCGCCCCCGACCATTTCTACGATCCGGCGGATCATTCGGAGTTGAAATATTCGCTGGTCTTCAATCGCATGAGCCCGTCGGCCTGGAACCGCGATCACGGCGATCAAATCTTTTACACGCTCGGCTTTCTCGAGCACCTCCAAAGCCGCGGCGTGCCGGTGATCAACGGTGTAAAGGCTTTTCAGTCCGAGCTTTCCAAGGCCGGCCAGCTCACGCTGCAGGACGCGCTGGGCAAGCCGTACCCCAGGGCGCGCGTGATCCACCGGGCTGACCAGGCACTGGCCGCCTCCGAGGGGTTGCGCTGGCCGATCGTGGTGAAACCCAACATCGGCGGCTCGGGCGCGGGTGTGAAACGCTTCGACGGCATCTCACAGCTGCGCCACGCCGTCGAACAGCCCGCCGGCTCCCCGAACGCCCTGCAGCTTGGCCTGGACTCCACCGCGCTGGTGCAGGAGTTCATCCCCGCGCAGGATGCCCACATCGTGCGCGTCGAGGTGATGAACGGCAAATTCCTCTATGCGATCAAGGTGCACATCACGGGCGAGACCTTTGACCTGTGCCCGGCGGATATCTGCCGCACGACCTCGGGGACGGACCTGAACCGCGCTGCCTGCGCGCTCGATGCGCCCAAATCGGGCATCACGGTGGAGGGTTTTACCCCGCCCGCCGACGCCATCGCCGATGTGGAAGAGATCACCAGACACTCCGGCATCGACATCGGCGGTGTGGAGTACATCACCGACGCGCGCGACGGCCGGCGCTACTACTACGACACCAACGCGCTTTCGAACTTCGTGGCGGACGGCCCCAATGTCGTCGGTTTCGATCCGTTTGTCCGGCTCGTCGATTGGCTGGAGGCCGTCGCCGGGCTGGAACAGTCGATGCTCACCGGCAAGACACCGGAGGAGCAGCGGGAAATGGTGGCCGAGCTTGCTTCCGAAGTCACCGGTTGACCCTCTGTTTTGACCAAGACAACAGAATTCAGGGGGATGGGCTCGGGCCCGGTGAGTTAGCCGTGTTCTCCCGCTCCCTCCGCGCAGCAGGAAGAAATTAGCACTAGAATTGAGTCACATGCTGTTGCAACAGATTCTTCATCAACTCGACGGCGAGTTAACTCGCCTGCAAACGATGCGACGCATCGTCGCCGACCTCGCCAAGGCTCCTGCCATCGTCAAACGCCTGACGCCGAAGATCGAGCAGCTTCTCAGAATCGAGAAGGGCCGCGAGATCAAGGTTGAGGTACAACCTGCCCCCGTCGCGGTTTCACCGGAGCAACCGCGCCGGCGAGGGCGTCCTCGCAAGAACCCGCTCGCAGCCGCCCCCGCCAACATCAGGCTCCCCCGCGCCCCACGGCACGCGGCGCGAACCCGGATTACCGAACATTCCGCCCTGAGCAAGGCCGTCTCCGCCGGCCCGGTGGTGGTCTCGGCGGCGGCCCTAGCGCAGGAGCGCGAAACCCGCGCCACATTGAAGGCGGCCATGGCGGCCAACTCCGCCCCGGCCCCGGAGGTTCCACCCGAGATGCTCGCGCGGGATCTGGCGGCGCGCTGGCTCAGCTCCGCGGCCAAGGACTAGGTCCGCCGGCGACGGGGTCCGTCTCCGGCGGCAAAGTAGAAACTACGACGTTCAGGCAATTCGTCTTGAGCAAATAGCTAATGCTACGGAGGCATTCTTCCCTTTGTTCTCATTCCCGAAGGGAATCTGCGGCTGTTCTTGCTTTTGCCTGTTCTCAATACCATCTGTTGTCCGTTTCAGTTTGTCGGGGTCGAAGACGTTTCCCCGTCAGGTAGCGAAGGTCTGCGCTCCCTCGCGCTGCGGTACAGGTTCAGCAGGAAAGAGCACCCGGCATGTGCACATTCCAGCACGATGACCAGGGCAAGCAGGGCGGGCAGAATCACGATCGCGGCAAGGGTGTCAGTCATAGCAACTCCGAAGGAACAACGGAGAGGCTCTGCGCTGGGCTGCCCATCGGCCGCTGCTTGCTGCAGCCGGGATGCCTTGCACAGGCTCACGTTCCGTCGTTATTCCAGAAATTAGCCGTGGCCGGCGCG
Source organism: uncultured Bryocella sp. (assembly GCA_964242585.1). Lineage (GTDB taxonomy): Bacteria > Acidobacteriota > Terriglobia > Terriglobales > Acidobacteriaceae > Granulicella. The sequence continues at coordinate 81,462 of CAXTBJ010000001.1, read as the reverse complement.
CCGTGCCAGCAGCGCCGCCTCAAAACGCACCTCAATGATTTCTCAGCGCCTGCAAAGGCTGCGGCCCGGCATCAAATCTTTCGCTCGCGGAAGCGCGCCGCATAGGGTCCGCGAGCTTGCCTAGCTCCTCAATGATCCGTGAGCGGAACGGCAAATTGCAGGCCGCCGGCGCTCGGAAGCCGGTTTTCGCCGCGGTCCAGACGGAGCGGCGACCCCGCACCCAGATCGCGCTCGAAGATCTCGCCGTAGTTGCCGACCGCCTGTACAACATCGGCCACCCAATGGGGCTGCAGCCCGAGCAGCGATCCTGTGCCGTAGCGCTGGCCGAGCAGTTGCCGCACCTCGGGGGCAGCAACTGCGGTTGCGGTACCCGCACCTTCGGTACCGGCCAGCCGCCCACGCACCGTGGCCTGCGTGATGCCGAGCTGCTCGGCCTCCAGCAGGGCATTCAGTGTCCAGTTCACGATGGCCGCGAAGGCGGCGTCGCCTACGGTGGCGGCGGCCAGGGGGTCCTGGCGAATCAGCTGCGGCAGGATGGTGAACTCGGCATTGCGCGTGCTCATGATGGCGCGGATATTCGCGAGCTGCGACACATCGCTCGAAACCGCGTCGCAGTTGCCGGTAAAGAACGCGGCTTCCATCTCTCCGGCCTCGGAGAACGGATACCAGATGTAGCTGATCGCGTGCTGCGCGGCATAGCTGTGCAGGCCGGCCTCGGCGTCGGAGCCCGTGAGAAAGCAGACTTTCTTGCCGGCCAGATCCACGGGGGTGCGTACGGCAGGGTTCGCCGGCAGCAGAAAGCCCTGGCCATCGAAGAAGACCGGTTGCGTGAACTGGAGACCCTTGGCCGTGTTCGCCACCGTTAAGCCGGCTGAAGCCAGCAGATCGACGTCTCCGGCGAGCAGCGCCTTGGTGGCCGCCGGCTCATCCGGAAACGACTTCACGACCATATGCGTGCCGGGGCCCAGTAAGGCGACGGCCACGGCCTTGCAGAAGTCGATGTCCAGCGCCGCGCGATTGCCGTGATCCTCGGCCCGCGAGTAATCCTCTTCTTCCTTGGAGACGCCGCACGCCAGCGATCCCGCGGCCCGCACGCGGTCCAGCACCGGATGCACGGCAGCCGCGGGCTGAACCGCGGCGGACCGAGGTCCCGCCGTTTGGACCGAGGCTCCGGTGGTCTGCGCCCGAGATGCTGCCGGCAGCAGAAAGGAAAACGCGAACAGTAGGGGAAAGCGGTACATCATGCGCGGCGAGAACTCCTAGACGTTCTGTAGTGTGGCTTCACCTTCTACTCCTTGTCATTCCGCATAGCTGCCTGT
>CAXTBJ010000001.1:20192-80043 GCA_964242585.1 uncultured Bryocella sp. | reverse complement strand
CCCGCAGCGTAGCGGAGGGATCTGCTTTTTCTCCCTCCTGCGCGTGCGCGCCGAAAGCAGATCCCTTCACCTCGTTACGGGATGACAACGGCTTGGAATGACCGAGCCCCGCAGCGATAGGCGTTGCAGCCGTAGCTTAGGGTGTCCAGTTTCCCGAGCTTGGAATACCGGGCGACGATCCCGGACGGGGATTGAAGTCGGCCGGCACGGGGTTGGGCAGACCGTGGTCGGTGGGCTCGATGTTCAGGTACTGACAGCCGTTGTTGTTCAACTGCGGCAGATTCAGGAAGAACGAGGTCGGCAACGTGACGTAGCTGGCCGGAAGCGGTGCTTCTTTCCCGAGCAGGCGGTTATTGTCGAAGGCCGAGAACAGATCGCCGACACCGGGAACGCCGTCGTCTGCCGGGCCAAGGTAGGGCTGGTTGTATGTCTTGGCTCCCTGCAGGCGAGCCTGCTTTTCATCGGGCAGATCGGCCAACGGGGTCAGGTTGTACAGCTTGTCGATGAATTTAATGATCGAACTGTGCTCCGCGGCCTCATGTGAGACGCCGTGCACCACGCCGTAGGGCGAGAGCACGATGGTCGGGATGCGCGGGCCCTGGTCCAGCGGCTTGCCGAACGGATCGTAGGAGCGGATGACCTCCGGCGCATGGTCGTACAGGCCATCGGTCTCGTCGTAGGTGATGATGATGGCGCTTTCGGGCCAGTACGGGCTCGCCGCAATGGCGTTGATCTCCTGCGCGAGCAGCGCCCCGGAGATCTGCACATCGGAGTAGCCGGGATGGTCGTCATTGCCGTAAAACACCGTCTTCAGGGCGGGATTCGGGTCCACCGGGCTCAGGCCGGCGAGGTTGTTATAGCCGCCGCGCAGGTAGAACACCCCGCCTGCCTCGGGCAGGGTGGCCTTCGAGATCGCATTCAGGCCGTCCTGCAGACCATGGAGGTGCGCGGACACCTGGGGATTGTTTGACACGTACCCAAAATACTGCGGGCCGTTGTGGTGCGCGATGTAATCGCCATGGGTGGCAACGCCGTTGGTGTCGGTCGGCTCCAGGTCATAGCCCTGCTGGTACCACTCCCAGTTGGTGGGCTTTACGCCCTCGCCGGCGATCTCGCGGATATCCTTCTCCACATCGGTGAGATCGGTCTGCGGCTGCTGGTCGGTGGCCGTCGTGGCGTCGATCTTCGAGCCCATAAACGACAGCGGCAGGGAAGCGAAGGTGAGATTGACCTCCGGATTACCGGAAGGCGGGTTCGCCGGCTGGCCGCTGCCGTAGATGTCCAGCTGCGAGCCCCAGAACGGGTCCCCGTCCGAGACCACGGGCACGCCGTTGCCGCCGACCGCGCCGAAGGCCTTCGTGCTCTGCTCCGGGTGCTTCACCCACTGCGTCTCGCCGGATTGACCCGCGACCATCGCGATGGCATTGGGGGTCGAGGCCGAAAGCACCGTCTGGTGGAAGTTGTCGAACAGGGTGAAGCGGTCGGCGTAGTTCCAAAGCACCGGCGCGGTATTGCAGTCGATGTGCGCCATTACCAATTCGCCCATCTGCTTCTGCGCCTGCGTGGGTACGCGGCTGGGCTTGCCGCCCACGATGCTGACGCCCTCTTCCGTGGTGGCATAGCCGTCGTTCAGCGTGGCACCGTTCTGCAGGTCGATCTTGGTCTCATAGGCCGTGTGCGAGTGGTTCACCGAGTCGGTATCGGCAGGGTAGAGCGGAACGGTCTTGCCGCCGGCACTGATGCTGAGAGGGATGCTGAACGGCGAAATCGTGCCGATCGAGCCATCGGTGTTCACGATCGGCTGCACAAAACCCGGTGTCTGGGCCGCCGGCTGCGAATACAGGCCATGCGCGCCGGGGTAGGTGCCGAAGTAGAAGTCGAACGAGCGATTTTCCTGGAACAGCACAAAGACATACTTGATGTGTTTTTGCAGCAGCTCCAGCTTCTGCTCGGATGTCAGCGAGGCCTCGCTCTCCACGCGCACCATCTTGGCCTGGACGGCCGCTCCCGATTTGGGCGCCAGGGTGAGAAGAGCGGTGGAGACAGGTGGCGTAGTTGTTTGGGGACTTGTCTGGGCGTTGGCTCCGGCGGCCGTTTGGGCGAAGCCCAGCGCGGCCGGGATCATCGAGCCCAAAGCGAGAAGGCTGGCTGCCGGGCGCAGCGTCCCGGTAAGTTTCCGGCGTAAGGTTCTGTTCATTGCGTTCTCCTGGGGAACAGCGTTCACCCTACGCAGACTTCATTGCAGACAGATTACTAAGTTGAAAACCTACTCATGATCTTGCGAATACTAGCAGTGTGATGAGAAAGGGGCACACCGGACGTACAAGCCTCGGCCAGTCAAGCTGCCTTCGAACCTCTGACTACGTTCACAATGTGGCGTGTAATACCTTCAAGTACGTGCAACGGCCCTTAGACGTAGGGTCTACATGGCAAGTACACTTGCGCGATGAAGACCAGTGCAGGGATGTATCTCTCGTTCTCGCCGGATGACCTGTATCGGTTTGGAAACTCTACAAGTCCTCGTTTGGACAATGTTCGCGAAATGATATCGAGATGTACCAAAAGGACGGAACCACCTTCGTTTGCGCGAATGGAAAAGGGATCAGCCTTCTCACCAGTAGCAGTGCAATCAAAAAGAAGGGTTGGGCTTAGCTGATACCTAAAAACACGATGATGCCCCATGGACTCGTCCTCAATCCAGACTTCCCAGGACATGTTTCCCTCTGCCCCGTCACGGACATGTCTCTTGAGAGCTTTCGCTCTCTTCTGCTTCAACTTGCAGTTCATTGCGTGAAAATGGAAAAACAATGACAACAGCGAAATTAGAGATTAACTCCTGGCAAGCACGTTTTCTGATTGAGGCTTGTCGTGCTCTTGAAGAGCAGTGGACAAAGATCGTGGACACAACAGAGGATGAAGACGAGCAGGCAGGCTACCTCAACGATCTTGGCCAACTTGAACTCGTGAAGGAACATTTGGAAGAGGTTGCCGCACAGGTATTCGGCCCTGGAGTGAAGAAGTTCTCCCGCGATTACGTCTCTTAGAGCAGCAGGTGCACACGACCCGTTTTGTCGACTAGCAGGGTTAGATACTGGCTCACTACAGATGCTTTGTTGAGCCTCGCGTTTGGCTGCGAGATGAGCCACAAAGACAACCGCCGGTGGTTTGCCACAAACGTGGCGAACCGGAAACCAGTACGCCACGGAGCTAGTAGGCTAGGAACATGCGTTACGGCTTTTGGCTACCCGTCTTCGGGGGTTGGCTCCGCAATATCGATGATGAGGGCATGCCCGCCACCTGGGAGTATGTGCGCAACCTGTGCACGCAGGCGGAGGATCTCGGTTACGACCTGACCCTGATCGCCGAGCTGAACCTGAATGACATCAAGGGTCCAGAGGCGCCGTCGCTGGATGCCTGGACCACCGCCGCGGCCTTGGCCGCCGTAACGCGCCGGTTGGAGCTGATGGTGGCCGTGCGGCCCACGTTCCATTCCCCGGCGCTGCTGGCCAAGCAGGCCGCCAACATCGACCGCATCAGCCGCGTGAACGGCGGTGGGCGGCTGACGCTGAACGTCGTCAGCTCCTGGTGGCGCGATGAGGCCCTCCAATACGGCATTCCGTTCGATGAGCACGACGACCGCTACGCCCGCACCGCCGAGTGGCTGGATGTGCTGAGCGCTTGCTGGGCCGGGCAGCACGCCTCGCATGAGGGCCGCTTCTACAGGGTCCAGGACAACCTGCTGAGTCCCAAACCGCTGCCGTTCCGCACCTTCTCCGGGGCCAGCGCGCCGACAGGGGAGCCCTACCCCGCGGGCCGCCCCACGCTCTATGCCGGCGGCGAGTCCGAGACGGCCAAAAACCTGATCGCGGCCAAATGCGATGCGTACCTGATGCATGGCGACGACCCGCGGACCATTGCGGCCAAGGTGGGTGACATGCGCGCCCGCCGCGCCCGGCACCCGCACCTGCCGCCGATGGTCTTCGGCGTCACCGGCTACTGCATCGTGCGCGATGCGGAGGCTGAGGCGCAGCGCGAGGTCGAGCGCATCACGGCCGCACCGGACCCGACGCACTCGCCCGCCGGTTTTGCGAATTTTCAGCAGTGGACCACGGGTTCACAGCTTGAGAAGAAGCTAAGCCTGCGGGATTACTCGGTGTCCAATCGCGGCCTCTCCTCCGGCCTCATCGGCACGCCGGAGACCGTGGCGCAGCGCCTGGCGGACTTCGAAGGCGCGGGCTGTTCCCTGGTGCTACTGCAAAGTTCGCCACAGGGCACGGAGATGGCGCGGTTTGCAAAGCAGGTCATGCCGTCGCGGCAGGGGTAGGTTTGGCTTTCCAGTCCCTGCATCGTCCCGCGCACCGGCAGTACCCCAGACTTGTCATCCCGCAGCGTAGCGGAGATCTGCTTTTCGGCTCCAAGTAGCACAAAGCAGATCCCGTCACTGCGTTACGGGATGACGACTTGAATTACGGGAGGACAACTCGAACAGGCCGCTGTGGCGCTCATGCCATCAGGCCGCGGTTGCCTCGGCCTTCAGCCGCTCCGCGGTATCGTGCGCGATCAGGGCATCGACCGTGGGTTGCAACATGCCCTCCATCACCATGGCGAGCTGATGGTTCGTCAACCCGATGCGGTGATCGGTAAGGCGGTTCTGCGGAAAGTTATAGGTGCGGATCTTCTCGCTCCGGTCGCCGGTGCCCACCTGCGACTTGCGCGCGGCCGCCTGCTGTTGGTGGATGCGCTCCTGCTCCACTTCATATAGGCGCGAACGCAGAACGCGCATGGCTTTTTCGCGGTTCTTGATCTGCGATTTCTCGTCCTGGCAGCTCACCACCGTGTTGGTCGGCAGATGCGTGATACGGATGGCCGAGTAGGTGGTGTTCACCGATTGCCCGCCCGGGCCTGACGAGCAGAAGGTGTCCACGCGCAGGTCCTTGTTTTCGATCTTCACGTCAACGTCTTCGGCCTCGGGCAGCACGGCGACGGTGATGGCGGAGGTGTGCACACGGCCCTGGGTCTCGGTGGCGGGCACGCGCTGTACACGATGCACGCCGGACTCATACTTCATCTGCGAATACACCTTGTCGCCCTCAAAGATCGCCGTGACCTCCTTCAGGCCGCCCACGTCGGAGGGCGATTCGGAGAGGATTTCAACCTTCCAGCGGTGCTGTTCGGCGAAGCGGAGGTACATGCGGAAGACTTCGGCGGCAAACAGCGAGGCCTCGTCGCCACCGGTGCCGGCGCGCACCTCGATGACGATATTTTTGTCGTCATTGGGGTCCTTGGGCAGCAGCAGCACCTTCAATTCCTCTTCGGTCTGCAGCAGGCGCGGTTCGAGTTCGGCGAGCTCCTCCTGCGCCATGGCGCGGATCTCGGGATCGTCTTCGCCGGCCATGCCGCGAGCGTCGGCGATGGCGGTTTCGAGCCGCCGATAACGGCGAAAGGCGTCCACGGTCGGCTCAAGATCGCGGTGCTGCTTGGCAACCGTTTGGAACTTCTTCTGATCGGCGAGCAGGGTGGGGTCGGAGAGCTGCAGGCCCAGGTCTTCGTAGCGGGCTTCGGTCTGGTCTAGGCGGTCAAACATAGGGGAGGCACACGGATGGGGGCGCGGAGCCCAGGGTAGAGAGGCAAATAAAGGTGGGGACGGATGAAAGGGGCGGAGGGGTGCAGCTCTCGGTCGCAGCTATAGAAAACGCGCGAGAAAGCGCGCACGCCCGGCGCTGTGGCGGAGCATCGCCAGGGCGGGCAGGGGAGCCGGAGATGTGGCATAAATGCGCATCGTCACTTTGATGGTACCGCGAAGCGCGCGGATGCGGCAGGGCAGGCTGGACCCGTCGTACGGGGCCGCCACGCCATAATGGCTGCAGGGAGCAAAGGTACGCCATGGCTCTGTTCCAAGAAGTTGCGCATCTCGCTGAACAGCTCGCCGGCGAGGGTAGCCGGCTGAAGAAACGGGCTGCGATCGCTGCAGCCATCGGCCGGCTTGCGGGGACGCCGGTGAGCGACCCACCGCTGCCGTCTGCCGCAATCGGCCCTTCGACAGACACCGCAGCCGCAGCGCAGGCCGGCCGCTTTTGCCTGTATCTAGCCGGTCAGCCCTTCCCTGAGGCCGACAGCCGGCGGCTGAACGCGGGCGGCGCCCTGCTTTCGCGAGCCCTGAAGACGGTCTCCGGAGCGACGGACGCCGCCAGGACCGCGGCGTATCGCAAACATGGCGATTTAGGCGCGTCAGCCTACGATCTGCTGGTGCCTCCCTATGGTCGCGCGCCGGGGTCCTCCACGATCACGCTGGATGAGGTCGCCGAGGCCTTCGACGCCATGGCCACCGCCCGCACCACAGCGGCCCGCGCGGCCATGCTGGAGGCGCTGCTGCGCCGGGCCACGGCGCTCGAGGCCAAATACCTGCTCAAACTGATGCTGGGCGATATGCGCATCGGGGTGAAGCAGAGCCTGATCGAGGAGGGTATCGCCGTAGCCGCGGGCGCAACGGTCGAGGCCGTCCGGCACGCCGTGATGCTGGAGGCCGATCTGCAGCGGGCGGTCACGCGTGCCTTCGCGGGGACGCTGGCCGCCGCGCATCTGCGCCTGTTTCATCCGCTCGGCTTCATGCTGGCCTCGCCCGTAGAAACACCGGCGGAGGCGGTGGAGCGCTTCACGGAAAAGCCCGTGAAGGTCCCTAAACTGAAGCCTGTAAAAGCGAAGCGCGGAATAAGGGCTGGGGGTGAAATCGCCGACGTGCTCCCGGTCGACGCGGCGGAGGTCGGGTATGCGGAGGATATCGAGGCCGAAACGGCGAAAGCTGGCCTCAATGCGCCCGGAAGCGATGGGGCACCCAGTCCACTGCCACCTGACGTGAACCCCGACGTGAAACCAGGCGTGATTCATGCGTTTCTTGAGGATAAATTCGACGGCATACGCGCGCAGGTGCACTGCGGCGACCCCGCGCAGCCCGGCCGCGTGGCGGTCTACTCCCGCTCGCGCGAGGATGTGACCGAGAGCTTTCCGGAGATCGCCGAAGCCTTTGCCGGCGTGGTGGCTCCGCCCGACGGTCTGATCTTCGACGGCGAGATCCTGGGTTGGGATCTCGCCGTCGACCGGGCGCTACCCTTTGCCGTGCTCGGCCAGCGTATCGGCCGCAAGCGTGTCGCCGATGAGATGCGCCGCGCGGTTCCCGCCGTGTTCATGGCCTTCGATCTCCTGTTCGCCGACGGGGATCTGCTGCTCCCGCGCCCGTTCGCCGAGCGCCGCGCCCGGCTGGAGCAGGTGGTCGAGCGCTGCCTGCCCCGGACCCTTGCCCCGTTGGCCGCCCAGGCTCCCGATGCCTCGCAGGGGGTCCTCTTTGAGGTCGGCAGCGCGAAAGCAGCCGCCGGCGTGCAGCGGCTGCTGCTTTCGCGCGCACGGCGCGTGGAAAGCGCGGAGGCGGTCGATCAGGGCTACCGCGATGCGCGCGCCCGCTCGAATGAGGGCGTGATGCTGAAGGCGGCGGGCTCGGCCTACCTGCCCGGCCGCCGCGGGCTGGCCTGGCTGAAGCTGAAGCGCGAGCTGGCCACCCTGGATGTGGTGATTACCGGGGCGGAGTTCGGCTCCGGCAAGCGCGCGCAGCTGCTCAGCGACTACACCTTTGCCGTGCGCGGACCGGAGGGCGAGCTGTTGAACCTCGGCAAGGCCTACCAGGGCGTGACCGACGCCGAAATCGCCGAGCTGACCGAGTGGCTCCAGGCGCACACGATCGAGGATTTCGGCCATTTCCGCACCGTCGAGCCGATCCGTATTCTCGAGGTCGCCTTCAACAACATCATGCGTTCGGATCGCCACGCCAGCGGCTTCGCGCTGCGGTTTCCGCGCATCCTGCGGCTTCGCGACGACAAGCCGCTCGATGAAATCGACACACTCGCCCGCGTGGAAGAGGTCTACGGCTCCCAGCCGGATAAGCCGGTGGAAGAGCAAGCGCTTGAATCGTGAAGGGGGTGCCGAAGACGGTGGCGACTGACATCTTCTTCTCGTTTCTCACAACATAGCGCAGTCTCGGCAGCAAGACTTTTCGAGCACGGAGCGCAGGATTTCACGTCAGATCTCTTCTCGGCACTGCTCGTCGCCGAGCTGCCGTACCCTCCCCCAAAGGTCGTATTCCAGAGCAGGACATGCCGCACAATTTGGCGTAGTATTCGTTTAGCGAAATGAGGATTGGCGAAACGCATTTGCGCCGGCACATTCCGCTCGCATCCAGATCCACCTCGGAGTCTTCCCGCTTGAACCTGCGTTTGCGTCTTACCCGGGCCCTTTCTTCGCTTCGTTCCCTCTCTTCCAGCCTCCATCCTCGTTCCTCCCGTGCCCTCCCCGTGCTCGCGGTGGGTGTGTGTGGCGGCCTTGTGCTGGGGGTTGGAGCAGCTGACCATGCGGTGGCTGTCCATGCAGAGACCCGGCCTGCGGCTGCGGGAGATACTCCCGTGAACGCGCCCTCCGCGGTGGAGCTGCGTGGCGTTTTGGGCCTGACCGGCCAGCCGTATGTGCTGCACCTGCACCACCTGCACACGGGCGAGGACCTGAACGTGGTATATCGCGTCGGTGACCGGTATATCCCAAGCGCGATCGCGGAGTTGAACCACTTTCTGCGCGACCACCGGACCCAGGCGGAGAGTCACTATGACCCGCGCGAGTTCGACGTGCTGCACAATGTGCTCGCACGTCTCGGACGCCAGAACAGCGTCATCGACATCGTCTGCGGCTATCGCACGCCCTGGTCCAACAACTTCTTGCGCACCCGTTCGGCGACGACCGGTGTGGCCAAGAACTCGCAGCACATGCAGGCCAAGGCCATCGACATCCGCGTACCCGGTGTGACGACCGCGAGCCTGCGGGACGCCGCCATGAGCCTGGGCGCGGGCGGTGTGGGCTACTACCCGGTCAGCCAGTTTGTGCATGTGGATGTCGGTCCCGTGCGGCATTGGAGCTTCGGCGGCCGCGGCGAATAGCTCGTTTTGCGGGCTATCTGACTTCGATCCACATGAACTCCTCGAGCCACATCACTTCCAGCTAAGATGAGGCCCTGGCCTGGGCCTTGCGTCTCTTCGTCCTCTTCGTTGACCTGGGCTCATAGACGACCTGGTACCGGCTGCCCGGCTCGGGAACGTAGCTGTAGTTGCTAGTCAAGGCGGGATGCCGGGGTACGCCGGCCCGTGAGGAGCTTCGATGACCGAACGCGAGCCTGCCGCGGCGGGCCAGGTGCTAGCCGTGGGCGAGTTGTTGTGGGATCTGCTGCCGAGCGGTCCGCGGTTGGGCGGCGCGATGGCGAACCTCGCCCTGGGCTGTGCCCGGCTGGGCAGGGCCGCCAGGCTGATCACCTGCGTCGGCGACGACGAGCGTGGAAGCGAGGCATTGCTGGCGCTGCAGGCCGTCCGCCTGACCGGCAGTCTGGGTGCACCTTCGGGCTCCTTCGATACCTCGCTCATCCAGATCAAGCCCGGAGTGCCGACAGGCGTTGTGGATGTGGCGATGGGCCCGGATGGCCGGCCGGGTTACAACATTGCCAAGCCGGCGGCATGGGACGACATCGAACTCACCGCCGCGGCCCTTGCGGCTGCCGCGGGTGCAGCGGCGATCTGCTTCGGTACCCTGGCGCAGCGGGCCGAACCCTCGCGCGCGACCCTGCGCCGGTTGGTGCTGGCCACCCCGGAGGGTTGTCTGCGCGTGCTCGATACCAACATCCGCCCGCCTTATGTTTCGGATGAGGTGGTGCGCTGGTCGCTCGGTCACGCGACCGTGGCCAAGATATCAGAGGAAGAACTGGATACCGTTTCGCGGGCCGGCGGAGGGCAGGGTGTCGCCATCCCGGCTACGGGAGACTCGGCCTTCGCCGCCATTGAGCGCTGCGGCCGGGCCGTGTTGGCGGCGTACCCCAACCTGCATCTACTGGCGATCACCATGGGCCCGGACGGCAGCCTGCTGCTCACCCCCGAGAAGACCCACTACCATCCCGGGTTCCCCGCCGCGGTGGCGGATACCGTCGGGGCCGGGGATGCCTTTACCGCGGGGCTGGTCCACGCCTGGCTTGGGGGAGCGCCGCTGGCGGCGGTTAATGAGGTGGGAAATCTTTGCGGCAGCTTCGTCGCCAGCCGGCAGGGGGCAACACCGGTGTTTCCCTCTGATCTGCTGCATCGCATCGCCGGAATCTTGGGGTTTTCCGGGTAGTGTCCCGCAAAGATGCTGGAAGGCGCAAAGGTTCAAAAAGGCACGGTTGGGAGCACCGTCAAAACGGGCCAAAACAACTAGCGGATGTCGTGACGATCGTTGCTCGCGCGGGCTATGATGCCCTTGCCTTCAGTTTGTGTTGTAAGATCATGTTCTTTCGTCTCACCATTTCGGCCTCCAAGCTACTGCGCGGCAGCGTGGTGCTGCTGTGTGTCGTACTGGCCAGCCTGACGTTGAATCGGGCGGTGCGCGCCGGCAGCGAAGCCGACGTGCACGCCGATGCACGGAAGGCCTACTCCGAAAAGACCGCCGGCACCTACGACTTTCATTTCAAAGAGAACTCGCCCTTTCTGCCCTCGTTGGCCACGACCGACAATGGGCAGTTCATTGAGCCCAGCAACTTCCTCTCCGCCGAGTACTGCGGGCATTGCCATGAGGCCAGCTATCACCAGTGGCGCGAATCCGCGCATGCCAACGCCAACCGCGCACCCTGGTACAAGAGCAACGTCCACCTGCTGAATGTGGAGAAGGGCATCGCCTTTTCACGCCACTGCGAGGGCTGCCACAACCCCGTCGCACTGCTGGGCGGGGACCTCACCAAGGGCGCTCCGGAGAGCCACAGCTACGACGCCGACGGCGTGAGCTGCTCGTTTTGCCATGCCGTGCAGAAGGTGGACACGCGCGGCACCGGCAGCTACACGGTCGGCGTGCCGGCGGTGCTGGTGGATGAGACCGGCGCGCCGATCCGGCGTCCGGTCTCCGACGGCGAGATTCTGGCGCACCTGGACCGCCACTCCGCCGCGGTCATGAAGCCTTTCTATAAGACGAGCGAATACTGCGCCGCCTGCCACAAGGCCGCGCTGCCGCAGGAGCTGACCGATTACAAGTGGCTCCGCGCGATGAGCCCCTACGACGAGTGGCAGAACTCGTCGTTCGCCGGACAGTCGCCGTTGCCGTTCTACTCGAAGCCGGCGGTCTCTACCTGTGAGACCTGCCACATGCAGCGGGAGGCGCTGGTGGGCCGCGACCCTGGGGCGAAGAAGGGTATGCTGGCCTCGCATCGCTGGCTCGGCGCCAATACGCTCATCCCGCAGTATTACGACTATAAAGAGCAGTCGGAAAAGATCCGCGCCTACCTGAAGAACAACGTGCTGAACGTGGACATCTTCGCGCTGGAGGAGGCCTCGCCGGCCCCGGCAAAGGGAGCTTCGGCAGGCAACATCGAAGCGCTGCCGCCGATCGCGCCGCTGGGCAGTGTGCCCTTCAGGGTCACGCCGGGCCAGAAGCTGACCGTCTCCGTCGTGATCCAGAACAAGGGCGCGGCGCATTCCCTGGTGCCCGAACAGCGCGATATGTATGAGGCCTGGGTCGACTTCACGGTGAAGAACGCCGCCGGGGAGCTGCTGGCCGAAAGCGGCGCGCTGCAGGTCGGCAACCAGGAGCTGGACCCCGGCGCACACAGCTTCACCAATCGTCTGATCAATAAACAGGGGACCCTGAACGACCTGCACCAGGTGTGGAACAACCGCGTGCTGGCGTACAACAACACGATTCAGTCGGGCCGGTCGCAGCTGATCCGTTACAGCTTCACCGCGTCGGCAGCCGAAAAGGATGCCCTCAGCGTCACGGCCAGCGTGCGCTATCGCCGCTTCGATCAGCATTTCATCGACTTCGGCATGGGCAAGCATTACGACCAGCCCGTGGTGGATCTGGTCACCGCCACGCGCACCTTCGCGGTGGGCGACAACAAGCCCACGCCGCCCACGGCGGAGATGAATCCGGAATGGATGCGCTGGAACAACTACGGTATCGCCCTGTTGGACGCACAGCAGTATGCGGCATCCGTGCGGGCCTTCGAGCACGTCGTGGCGATGCGTCCGGACTACCCCGATGCGCGGACCAACATCGCCGTTGCGATGATCGCCTGGGAGAACTACCCGGAGGCGTTGCCGTATCTCGAAAAGACGCTTTCGATGGCCCCGAACAACGCCCGCGCGCTGTACTACCGTGCGCTGGTGAGGCGCAATGAAGGCCAGGTGGACGAGGCAATCGCGGATCTGCAGGCGGTGGAGGCGCAGTTCCCGCGTTCCCGCGACGCGCATCGCGAACTGGGCTTCAGCTTTTACCAGCAGCACCGGTATCCGGAGGCCCGGGTCGAGTATGAGGCCGTGCAGTCGATCGATCCGGACGACCTGGCGGCGCACTACAATCTGGCCATCCTCTACCGTCGGCTCGGCCTCGCGGACAAGGCCCGCGAACAGGCCCGGTTCTTTGCCGATCAAAAAGACGATCCGACGGCCGGTACCTTTGCGCTCGAGTATCTGCGCAAGCATCACGAGATCGCGCAGGAATCGGTGCCCTGGCATGTGCATGACCTCGACCTCCACAACACGCCCGACGCCCACGAGGGGGACAGCACCAAGACCCTCGGCGCGGCGGTGGTACCCTCACAGTCGCAGCCCTGAGCGGCTAGAAGTAGAAGAAGGATGAAGCCGGGCTTGTATCTGCAGGGACGATCCAACATTTTTTTGGCGATCTGTTGCGCGCTGCTGCTGGTGACCGCTGCATCGGCGCAAGATGGGCCCAAAACGGAGGGTGCGGCGCTGTTCGGCTCGCGCGGGTGCGTGCACTGCCATGCAGCCACGGGCGAGGGCACCGACCTGGGGCCTTCCCTGCGTGATGTGCACCGCAAGCTGAAGGCTCAGCAGATTCGTCGGCAGATCGTCGAGGGTGGAGGCGCGATGCCGGCCTTCGGCACCTCCCTGAGTCCGGCCGAGGTCGACGCCCTGGTGGCTTTTCTTCGCGCCAAAACGTGGATCGCCGTCCCGGTGAGCGAGGCGCCCTGAGCCCCTGCGGGAGCCCGACCGGGAGCACGCTCGGGCCAAGCTTGACTCCAAGGCGTACCATCATCCCATGAACCCGACCACGACCGGCGATAGCGGAATGAGTGCAATGGGCATGAGACACAGCGGCACGCCTGACATCGTTAAGCTGGAGATGGCCGTCAGGCTGCTGCGCGAGCGGGAACGCGGGCTGCGCTACCTGGCGCAGTCCAGATGCTGCTCCCTGCGGCCCGAGGCGGAGGTCGAACTCGGCAAGGTGCGCGCGGAGATCCTTTCCACCTTCGAGCAGATCCGTCACCTCCACCCAAACGCCTGAGCGATGCTGTGGGATAGCGAACCGCTGCCGGATCACGCGTCCGAAAGCACGCGGGCGCGCAGGCTGCCCGCGGCGAGTCGGGCGATGATCTCCCGGCCTTCCCCTACGGCTGCGGCTGAGCGCAGCAGATGACCGTCGGCGTCGTAGACGAGGGCGTAGCCGCGCTCAAGCACACTCAGCGGACTCAGCGCGCCGAGACGGGTTCCTGCGGTCTCAACGCGCCGCGTGAGCGCTGACAGCCGAAGTGCGGCCGCGTGATCCAGCCGGCTGCCAAGCAGGTCGAGCCGGCGATAGTCCGCCCGCAGGCGCTCGGAGGGGCTCTGGCGGCTCAGACGGGCCTCCGCCGCGCCCAGGCGGCTGTGAGCCTGGCGCAGACGGTTCCCCTGTGCGCCAACCAGGCGAAAGCCGAGCTCGTCCACCCGCTGCGCGCGGCGGTTCAGGCCGTCCTCAACTCGGCGCAGCACGGTTCCCACGCCCAGACGGGCAAGCCGTTGTCCCGCGCGCAGCAGCTCGAAGGAACCCACGCGGCGCAGCCGGCTTTGCAGGCGCTCTACTCGCTCATCCACGCGGTGCTGCGCGGCGGTGAGCAGCTCCGCGGCGGCAGACGGTGTGGGGGCGCACTGGTCGGCCGCGAGGTCGGCGAGCGTGGAGTCGGTGGCATGGCCCAGGCCGGTGATCACGGGCAGCTTGCAGCCGGCAATTTCGCGCACCACGCCTTCCTCGTCAAAGCCGTGCAGGTCTTCCCAGCTGCCGCCGCCGCGTGCGATCAGAACCACCTCGGCGCGGTCCGGGTGGGCGTTGAACCAACGCAGACCGGCGGCGATCTCCGCCGCGCAGTGCGGGCCCTGCACGGTCGCGGGATAAATCAGCAGCTGCACGGCGGCATGGCGTCGGCGGCATACCTTCACGATGTCGCGCAGGGCCGCGCCCCCCAGGCTGGTGATCACGCCGATACAGCGTGGAAACGGCGGCAGCGGCCGCTTGCGGTCGAACAGGCCTTCCCCGCGCAGGCGCTCCTTCAACCGCTGCAGGGCAGCGAGCACGGCGCCGAAGCCCACCTGCTCCATCCACTCCACGATGAGTTGCATCTGCCCGCGGCTTTCGTACACGCTGAGCTGCCCATGCAGGCGAACGGCGTCGCCGTCACCGGGGCGGAAGCGCAGGAGCGAGGCCTGCCGGCGGAAGATCACCGCCGAAAGCTGCGCCTCGCTGTCCTTGAGCGTGAAGTAGCAATGCCCGCTGCCGGCCGGCCGCCAGTTGGAGATCTCTCCTTCGACCGTGACCTGCCCATAGCCGCGTTCGACCAGGCCACGTACATGGCGCACCAGGCCGGAGACGGTCCAGTTCTGCGGTGCCGGCACCGGCGGCAGGTCGTCCTCCCACGCGGGCACCGGCGGAGCCACGACGGGCCCGGCCGGGCTACCGCCCGGGGTAGGATCTGGAGCAATGACCGATAAGAACGGCGGCAAAACGGCGCGGCGCGGCGTGGGGATGGTCGCAGACGGCGGACTGTCGAGCGGCTCCGAGATGCCGATGCGTTCTGGGTCCCCGATATCCGCGCCGTGGATCTTCGTAACGCGAAGCTCTGCCTCAACCACAACCTGCTCGGCCGTTCCTGAGCTCCCCATACCGAAGGGCTCTTCCTCCTGCGTTGGTGGCGGGAACAGGGAAAACAGATCCGGCTGCAATGGGCTCGGCGGAGGCGAAACGGCACGTCGCCGGGAGCCGCGCCGGCGTAGGCTCGCGAGGCTCAACTCGGCTTGTGTCTCCTCACCCACCCTGCTGACGAGTGTACCGTGCTGTGTCTACGCCGTTTGCAGCAGAGCGTATGTCTCGCGCAGCAGGTCGTCCGGCCGGCAGGGTTTGCTGAGCAGCTTAAGGGGGGTGCGCAGCTGCACGGCGTGATCGTGCACCTCGGCCGCGTGGCTGGGGTAGGCGGTCAACATCAGCAACCGCGTCTCCGGCAACGCTTCCCGGATGCGCCGCGCGAGTTGCAGCCCGGATTCCTCCGGCATGGCAATATCGCAAAGGATCATCGACGGCGCGTAGCTTTGCGCACATTCAAAGCCGGTGGCGGCGGAGTACCGCGCCTCGGAGTCGAATCCGTTGGCGCGAAAGATGAGACAAAGTGTGTCGGCGACCAGGCGGTCGTCATCAACAACAAGAACGCGTGCCTTCATACAGACACCTCGCCCGCGGTGACGCGGAGAAATGGAAGCGTTCGTCAGGGGGAGCGGCGCACGTACAGCACCGAGAGGGATACCTTACCGAAGTGTAGGCGAAGGTAATCTGCTTCTGCATAAAAAGTCCACAACTTTTATAAGGGTTCCAAGAAGCCGAGCGATGTTGTTCCGGCTATACCGAGTGGGAGGCAATTTGCGAAGTGTGGCCCTGATCGTCGGTTTACTCCTGCTGGCCGTTGTGCTCCTGGATGCCTTTCAAAGCATCGTTCTTCCACGCAGGCCTGTGGGACAGCTGCGGATCACGCGAATTTTCTTTCTGCTTACCTGGTTTCCATATCGCCGCGTGGTTCGAACCCTGCATGGGAAGGCCACACGGGAGCAGCTCTACAGCATCTACGGTCCCTTATCGCTGCTGCTGCTGTTCTTTCTCTGGGCGCTGCTGTTGACCGTGGGCTATGCTCTGGTCTATTTCGGGCTGCACATCCCCTTTCACGATCCCATGCCGGTTGCCACCGAGTGGCAGCGGCTGCGCTCCTGCCTATACGTCAGCGGCACGACCCTGTTTACGCTGGGGCTGGGCGATGTGCTGCCGCAGTCCCAATCAGCGCGGCTGTTTACAGTGGTCGAGGCGGGTACGGGTTTGGGCTTTGTCGCCCTGGTGATCGGCTATCTTCCCGTGCTGTACACGGCGTTTTCGCAACGCGAGGTGTTGGTGGCGCTCCTCGATGCGCGCGCCGGCTCGCCGCCGACCGCCACCGAGCTGCTGCTGCGGCACAGCTTCCAGGACGGACCGCAGATCCTGCGCCTGCTCTTAACAGAGTGGGAGCGCTGGTGCGCGGAGATGCTTGAAACCCATATCTCCTACCCCATCCTTTGCTACTACCGGTCGCAGCACGACAACCAAAGCTGGCTGGCCTCTTTGACGGCCGTGCTTGACACCTGCGCCCTGTTGATCGCCTTGCTGGACGGCGAGGAGACACGCCAGGCCCAGCTGACCTTCGCCATCGGCCGCCATACCCTGGTGGACCTGGTACACGTCTTTCAGATCGAGCGGGCCGAAAGGCGGATTCACGAGGCGCCCGGTACGCGTCTGGACGAAGAGGCCGCATTCGGGCAGCTTTGCGAAGCTCTGCGGGAGGCCGGATACGCTCCCTGCCGCGACAGAGACTCCCGCCAGCGGTTGAACGCTCTGCGCAAGCTCTACGAGCCCAGCGCCTGTGCGTTGGCAGAGCACCTGCAGATCGGCCTGCCGCAATGGATGCCGCCCGCACCCCAGGGGAGCCGCAAACAGGATGCCTGGACCGCGATCCAGGGGCTGCGGTCGCCGGAGTCCCCGGCCAACCGCATGGCCGAGTACGTCAGCCGGCAGTCCACTGCCTCGCACCTCGAATCGCACGACGATGTACGTGAGACGGATTCATAGAAAGTGCCCGGATTGCAATCCGGGCACTGCACCGAAATGCGAACTGAAAAGCGGCAGAGTAGCACAGACCTTGCTCCCCGACCTCAGCGTCTCGATCCTTCCACCTTTGCGTTCCCCGCGTTCACACCTTTGCGAACTCTGCGTTCGCCTCTGCTTTTATCGCGGCCCGGCAGCCGGGGCAGGCTGCGGGTTCAGCTTCTCCGACGCCACCTGCGCCGCCACGCCGAGCTTGCCCTTGGCATCCTTGTCGTGGTCCTTCAGCTCGGCGTACAGATGCCGAGCGTCCTCATTGCGCCCCTCGGCGTTATAGAGCTCAGCCAGCTGCAGCTGCGCCAGGCCCGGCGGAACGGTGGTGGCGTGCCCTTTGGCGAGTTCCTGGTACAGGGTGACGGCCCGGTCGTTGCGGCCGGTCTGTTGATAGAGCTGCGCGAGCGCCATCTTGGCCAGGGCGGCGGTATCGCCGTTCCAGCCCTTGGCGACCTTGCCCAGTGTGTCCTCGGCGGGGCCGTTCTCCCCGGCCTCCCTATAGGTCAGGCCGGTGAAATACTGCGCCAGCTTGCCGGGCTCGGTCAGGCTGAACTGCTGGGCAACCTGCACAAATTGCACATTGGCCTTGCCGGCGCGTTCCTTGGCGGTGTTGAAGGCCTTCATGCCGGGGGGCAGCGGCTGATCGGGCCGCACCAGGGGCGTCTGATAAATCTGCATGGCCTGGCCGAAGGCAGTCTGCGCCTCCGACGTGCGGTGCTGGTAGATCGAATAACCGGCGGTCAGGACGACAATCAGCAGAACGGCAAGCCCGCCGATCAGATATGTCGTTTGCCGGTTCTTGCTGACCCACTGCACACTGTTTTCCGTCGCCAGCACGAATCCATCCGGCTGCCGGCCGTCACGTTTGATTGCGGTATTCACTCGAGGTTCCGTCCTTCGGGGCTGAAACGGGCACCGATGACACCGGCGCCGGACATCGCCCCAGTTTAGCAGGAGACCCGGACGGGACCCCGGAAAAGCCCGGAACACCTCTTCGCCGGCCGCGCCGGCAAGGGCCGGTTTTGCGAAGAAAACGCGAAGAAAATAAACCCCTTGCCAAGCGTACAACGGCTGACATAGTATCTGCCTCGACCTCGGTACAGTGCCTTTTTCCTGCACGCGCCAGAGCCGGCGTACGACACGTTTGTCCTTTGTTTTGTTTCATGTAATCACCCCGGCGCGGTCCGGAGGATCAGGAGCAACCTCGTCATGGCTTGGTACGCGTACTGCATAGCTGAGCGTTCAGCGTTTCCCGAACTTGCGCATCATCGTCGTCCCGTGCCGCTGGAAGGCGTGCTGGGCATGTTCGGTAGCCAGACCTTCCTATTTCCCGCGGCCGATCTCACGGTCATCGTCTCCGAACACCTGCCCGAGGACGCGCTGCGCATGAACGGCTCGGAGGCGTCGCCCGCGGCGCGGGAGCACGCCCGTGTGATCACGGCCACCTTTGCCCGCTCCACCGTGCTGCCGTTCCGATTCGGCACCTGCTTTGACGACGATGACTCCCTGCGCCGCTCGGTGCGGTCCAATCAACGGCGCTTTCTGGCCAATGTCGAGCGCCTGCGCGGCAAAGCGGAGATGCACCTGAAGGTGCTGGTGGACGATACCTGCCCGGAGCGCGATGACCGCTCCGCCCAGGCTGCCGGCCAGGCGTACCTCTCGCAGCTGCGGCAGTCCGCTACCCGGCAGCGCGAGCGCCAGTCCCGCGCCCGGGCGCTCTCCGTGCAGATGCACCGCATGTTTCTGCCGCTCGAGGAAGAAATTACCTGCAAGCGCACCGATGCGGGCAAGATGCTGTTGGATATTGCTCACCTGGTCGATAAAAAAACCGTGGAACGCTACCAGAACAAATACAGCTCGGCCATGCTGCAGTTGAAGGACTGCGCCATGCAGCTTTCGGGGCCCTGGCCGCCGTACCACTTCGTGCAGGGGCATCCCCCTCGTCCGCAGGCCTGACGATCTGCATTGCAACGAGGGTTCTGTTCCGGAACCCTCGTTTGCCGGGCACGCGAATGCCCGGCACGGCCTGGACTGCTGCTCGAAGCGGCATCTGCGGCGCGGTTCCGGCCGCTGTCCTTCGTTATAAGCCGCATCCCTAAGCCGCATCCAAGCCCGCATGAATGAATTGCGCGACCTCCCAAACGGCGATCCCCTGATCCAACAGCTTCTGGCTTTGCTGGACGGGGGACAGGCGCATACCTCCCTGGAGGCTGCTGTCGCCGATCTGCCCGAGCGGCTGCGCGGGGTGGTCCCCCCATCCCTGCCGTACTCCGCATGGCAACTTGCCGAGCATCTCCGCATCACGCAGCGCGACATTCTGGAGTTTTCCGCGCCGCCGCCGGGTGGCTACAGGCACCTTGACTGGCCTGCGGCGTACTGGCCCGCCCAGGCTGTCCCGCCTGAGCCGGAAAGCTGGGATCGGACCCTGGCGGCGATCCGGTCCGACCGCGAGGCCTTCGAAGCGCTGCTCACGCAACCCGGAGCCGATCTGTACACGCCCTTTGCGTGGGGCGAAGGGCAGAATCTGCTTCGCGAGGCGCTGCTCATCGCCGATCACAACAGCTATCACACGGGCGAGTTGATTGTGTTGCGCCGGCTGCTCGGGGCGTGGCCCGCCCACGCAGAATGATTCCGCAACGTGGTCAGGTTTCGCAACGCGGTTAGGTTTGTGATCAGGTTTATGGTATGAGCACGGGAGACTTCAGATGGCGACCGCGGCAGGTTTACCCTTGGTTCCCTTGCGTGAATACCTGAATACCACCTACCGGCCCGATTGCGACTACCTGGAAGGCCGCGTGCTGGAGAGTAGCTTGGGCGAAAGTCCGCATGCCAAGCTGCAGAACTACTTTCTGTTCCTGTTCACACTGAACCGCAGAGCCTGGGATGTCCGCGTTCTGCCGGAGCAGTGCGTCCAGTAGCGAGGTCAGCCAGCCCGGCGTCGAACAGGCCCGCTTCGAACAGGGTATCGACGGCTTTCTGCGGATACCGAGGACGCCGATCGTTGTGAGCCTGGCGGATCTGTTTACTGAAGCGGATCTGTTTACTGAATTGGACCCGCGATAGAGCGCTCCCCCTGCTTGTGCCGCTGGAAAGCGCTGCTATGCCTGGCCCTGTGCCGCCGGCTTGCGGCGGGTAAGCACCGAGGACCGGCGTCTGCGCCGTTTATCACTGGCGTGGTCGATTTTCTTCCAGAAACCGATAAAGTAATCCACCGCCGAGATGATGGACACGATCGTCATCCAGTAGATGGCCGTGACGGCGATCAGATGGACGCCGATCACGAACGGCCCGAAGACCCACTCATCCCAGCGGTGGTTCAGGATCGCCGCGACCACCGACACGATCTGGATCACCGTCTTCAGCTTGCCGACATCGGAGGCCTGGATGGTGAACCCCTCCGAGGCGGCGATGGAGCGCAGACCCGAGACCAGAAACTCACGCCCGATCACCACGACGGCGATCCAGGGCGGCACGATGCCGGGATTGTAGGCGACCAGCACAATATAGGCCGCCGAGACCATCAGTTTGTCGGCGAGCGGGTCCAGCAGCATGCCCAGGGTGGTGATCTCTCCGCGTTTGCGGGCGAAATAACCGTCCAGGCCGTCGGTGACCGAGGCCGCGATGAAGACCAGGGAGGCAAAGATCTCCCCCTCGCCGTGCGCGCCGTGAAACGGCGAATGCGCCGACAAAGCCCAGATCAGCACCGGGATGGCGGCGATACGGGAGAGCGTGATGGAGTTGGGCAGATTCACCAGCGACTCGGCAGGCGGAGAGCCAGGGTGCTCCCATTGTGTCACAAGGTGCCGGGCCGGGTCGTCAGAGTGCCGGCCGGGTCGTCAGACCGTGGACACAATTCCCTGCGCCAGCGCGTAGCGGGTCAGCTCGGCCGTGGTGTGCAGGCCTAACTCATTCATCAGTGCCTGTTTATGGAACTCCACGGTTTTAGGCGAGATATGCAGGCGGGTGGCGATCTCCTTGGAGGTGCGGCCTTCGGAGACCATCTGCAGCACCTCCCGTTGCCGGGTGGTGAGCGTGTCCGTGTTCACCTGGGTCAGGTCGAGCACAAGCTCGTTGCGTATGCCGGCGGCGGCCTCGGTGAGCAGCGACGTGATGTAGGACCGGCCGGAAAGGGCGGCGTCGATGGCGGTCGTCAACTCCACGGCGGCGGACTGCTTGGCCACGTAGCCCACCGCGCCGGCCCGGAAGGCGGCTCGCAGGTAGGGCAGCTCCAGTTGCTGTGTGACGATGATCACCTTGGCACGGGGAACCGTGTCATGCAACTGCACGGCGGACTGAATGCCGTTCAATCCCGGCATGGAGATGTCCATGCAGATAACGTCCGGTTGCAGCCGGATTGCCTTTTCAAGCGCCAGCGCGCCATTTGAGACGATCCCGACGATATCGTATTGCGGCTCCAGCAGGCGGGCAATGCCCTCCGCCATCAACAGGTGATCGTCTGCAATCAGGACACGGTATCTACGTGCGGCCATGTATGGGGACTTCCACCATGATGGACGTACCCCGGCCAAGTGAGGATTCAACTTTAGACCGGCCGCCGGCGATGCGCGTCCGCTCCGTGATGGAGATGAGCCCCAAACCGGTGGCGCCCTCTTCGGCCTCCTGGTCGTAGCCGATGCCGAAGTCGCGCACCTCAAGATACAGGTTGTCGCCGCGGCCCTCCAGAATGACCTTCACATGGGTCTTGCCGGCGTGCTTGGCCACATTCCGCAGGGCCTCCTGCGTGACGCGGTAGAGGCTGGTGGCGACCGTGGGATCGACCGACTCCGGCATATTGGCGGTGATCAGGGTGGCAAACATGCCCTCGCGCTTGCCGAACTCGTCGACGAGCTGCTTGAGCGCGGTCGCGAGGCCGAGCTCATGGAGGATCGCCGGGTGCAGGCGATGCGAGATCGTGCGCACGTCGGAGTTGATGGCGGAGATGTCCGCCGCCACCTTATCCAGAGCCAGGGTTCGCGCGGCCGGGTCCGCCGCGGCCTGTGCCTCCTGGCAGAGCAGGGCGGCCAGGCTCAGCCGCTGCGCCACGTCGTCGTGCAACTCGCGCGCCACGTACTCCCGCTCCTCCTCCTGCATGGTGAACAGGTGCGCGGCCAGCTCTCGCAGCTCCCCTTGCGCCTGCAGCAGCGTGCGCCCGGTCTGCTCCACCTCCCGCTGCAGGGCGGTGCGCTCCAGCGCGCCTTTGCGCTCCGCCTCTCTCCGCAGCGTGATGTCCTCCATGGTGAGCAGGATGACGCGGTCGCCGTCGGTCTTCAGGGCCAGCGCCTTCACCTCGAGGACGCGCTTGTCGGCGGTGCTGGACTCATGCTCGAAGACGATCGCGGTATCCGGCGCGCCCTCCTTGAGCGGTTGCAGCTTCTTGTCGAGATCGGAGATGCCCCACAGACGCCCGAACAGGTCCGGCAGCGACCGGCCCAGGAGCTGGCGCATCTCCAGCCCGGAAAGCTTGCGGAAGGACGTATTGGCCTCCTGAATCTCCAGATCGGTGTTCAGCACCACGACCGGCACGGGGACGCATTCGACCACGGAGTCCGCAAACTCCTTGGCCTCCTGCAGGGATTGCTGGCTGTGCCGAAGCTGATGGATATCCACCAGCATCATCACCAGACCCTCGATCTTGTTTTCCGTGGTGCGGTAGGGCCGGACGCGCAGCAGGTGCCAGCGGCCCTCGCGGTCCTGCACCTCCTCCTCGCGCATGATCAGGGTCTCCAGCACGCCGTTCAGCAGCGGCTCGATATCCTCGATGGAGATCTGCAGCCGGATCTCGCGGATGGAGCGGCCGATATCCGAGGCGCGGATGTTCAGCAGCTTTTCCATGGGCGCGGTGAACTGCCGCACCCGCAGGTCCTCCGTCAGCATCAGCAGCGGAATATTTACGCTGGTCAGCAGGTTGCTGAGGTCGTTGCCGGTCTGGGTGAGCACGGCGTTGCGCTGTTGCAGCTCGTCATTGACGGTTTGCAGCTCCTCATTGGCGCTTTGCAGCTCTTCCTTGGTGGTTTCCAGCTCCTCATTGGTGCTTTGCAGCTCTTCGTTGGCGCTCTGGATCTCCTCATTGGCGCTGACCAGCTCCTGGTTGCGCGCCTCCCGCTCCTCAATCAGCGATTGGAGGTGGACGCGGGTGGAAGAAAGGTCGTGCCGCAGCTGGCTGTTGATCCGGTCCTGGTCCGGAATGCTCGTCAACTGGGCAGGCACGTTCGGTAACGTCCCCGGCAGCTGGTCCTCCATCTCCGCGAACAGCACGAGGTAGCAGTTTTCCTGCTGCAGGCTGCCGGCGATGGGAATGACGTCGATTTCAACGTGGCGCTGCTCACCCGGCTTGGGCGCGAACTCGGCCGTGCGCATCACCGGGATACCCTCCGCGATGGAGCGTTCGAGCGCCTCGCGCACCGGGGTAACCAGGCTTTCGCGCAGAATGCGCAGCAGGTTCAGGCTCACCGCGCCGCTTGGCAGCTCCACATAGGCGCTCGTTTGGCCGCGGGCCTGCAGCACGTTCATGCGCTCATCCACGATCAGGCCGGGCGGCCCGAAGCGCGCCAGCACCACGCGGTCCGCCACCCTTTGCATCTCCTGCTCCGACCCGGTGCCGACCGGGTGGGTGAACGGCTTAGGGGACGGCGTTTCTCTGCCGGTGAAGCGGCTGGTGGGCAGGTTGTAGCCCCCCTGCAGGCTCGCGCCCAGCTTGCTGTAAATCTTGTTCTTGCGATCGGTGGGAGTGAAGGCGTCGTCGTACTCGCGCAGGCTCTCCGACGAGCCCAGGATCAGGAAGCCCCCCTGTTTCAGCGCGTAATGGAAGGTGGAGATGATCTGCTGCTGCAGCGCCTGTTTGAAATAGATCATCACATTGCGGCAGAGTACAAAGTCCATGTGCGAGAACGGCGGATCGGCGCTCAGGTTCTGCTTCGCGAAGACGCAGAGATCCCGCACGCGCTTGTTGATCTGGAAGCCGCGGGGCACCTTGATGAAGAAGCGGCGCAGGCGCTCGGGGCTGATCTCGCCGTTCAGCGAATCCGGATAGATGCCGGTCCGCGCCAACTCGATGGACCGTTCGCTGGCGTCGGTGCCGAAGATCTGCACGGAGGCGTCGATGCCCTGCGAACTCATATACTCCAGCAGCACCATCGCGAACGAGTAAGCCTCCTCCCCGGAGGAGCAGCCGGCGGACCAGACGCGGATGGTCGTGTCCTGGGCGCGATTTTCGAAAAACGTGGGAAGGATATCGCGGACGACCGCCTCCCAGACCTGCGGGTCGCGAAAGAAGCGCGTGACCCCGATCAGCACATCCTCCTGCAGATTCTTCAGCTCGTCCTTGCGCGCTTGCGCGTACTGCACGTACTCGGCCAATGAATCCATGCGCAGCAGCAGCATGCGCCGCGCGATGCGCCGCCGGATGGTGTCCGGCTTGTACTGCCGCAACTCCAGGCCCGACGAGGCGCGCAGCAGGTTCAGGATGCGGGTGTAGGAGTCATTGTCGGTGGGCAGCTCATCCTTGTCGAGCTGCCGCACGTCCGGCTGCACAAACTGCTTGGCCAGGCGCGCCAGCTCAACGGCGATATCGGCCGGCGAAAGAATCAGATCGACATGGTCGCTCAGGATCGAGTTGCGCGGCATACTGCTGTGCTGCGCGGTATCCGGCGACTGCACAATGGCCACGCCGCCTTCGCCGCGCAGCGCCTTCAGCCCCAGCGCGCCGTCGGCATCGGCGCCCGAAAGCACCACCCCGATGGCATGACCGTGCTGATCGGCCCCCAGCGAACGGAAAAAGAGATCGATGGGCCGCGGAATGCGCTCTTCGGCCCGGCGCGGCTCCACATGGAAGCGGCCACCCTGCATCTGCACCGTCTGGTTGGGTTGCAAGATGTACAGATGGTCGGGCTCGGGCCGCACACCGTCCGCGATGGCATGCACCGGCATCTTGGTGAACTGTTCGGTGATGGAGGTGAGATGGCTGATCTGGTCGGCGGCCAGATGCGGCACCAGCACGAAGGCCATTCCCGTGCTCGGGGGCAGCAGCTCCAGCACCTCGCGAAAGGGCTGCATGCCGCCGGCGGAGGAGCCGAAACCGACGACGAGGTAGTCCAGCGCCGGCTTTCGGTCCGCCTCGTCGTCGGTCGCGACCTCTAAGGGCAGCAAATCCTCAACGGGCAGGAAAATGCCCCCCTCCCGGGACGGCTCGCCATCCTGATCGGCTGCGTCCTGCTCGCCGGTCTGACCGCCGGCGAGTGGACCGTCGGCAGCTGGCCCCGCGGCAGATCTGCCAGCGGTAGCTAGCCCTGCGATAGCTAACCCTGCGGCGTCCCTCCCCATCGCCGATGGGCCGTCGGCGTCCTCGTCGGCGGCACCCCGGCTTACCTCCAGCGCCACGGCTCCGGCAGCGAACCCTTCGTTCCCCAGTTCGTGGGTCTCGTCTTGCGACTTTTCTGAATGGTTCACCTGGACCTCACTCACTGGACCTCCCTCACTGGATCTCGCAGACTGGATCGCGCTCACTGGATCGCACAAAATTGGATCGCACAGACGCGTCGTGGGCTCCTGGCACTCGGAAGCCGGCAAGGCATGGGCCAACCCTTCCAGTCTAGTCGGGTCGCGGAGAATGCGCACGCGTTAACCGGGAAAGGCGGACCGGCCCGATTACGACGTCACACATCTATCCTTTGCACCTTCGCCCCCCTACGCATACATGCCCCGCTGTTTGGTCGTATACGCCACACGGTCAATGGCCAGCATGTACGCCGCGATCCGGTTGTCCACGTTATGCGCGACCGCATACTGCAGGACGTCCGTGAAGCTGTCCGCCATGATGCGATCCAGCCGCTGGTTCACCTCCGCCTCGGTCCAGAAGTAACCCATGCGGTCCTGCACCCACTCGAAATAACTGGTGGTCACGCCGCCGGCGTTGGCCAGGATGTCCGGAATGACGAAGACGCCATTGGCCGCGAGGATCTCGTCGGCAACCGTCGTGGTGGGCCCATTCGCGCCTTCGGCCACGATCCGCGCGCGGATGCCCGCGGCGTTGCGGCTGGTGATCACATTTTCGGTCGCCGCCGGGATCAGGATGCCGCACGGATGCAGCAGCAGATCGTCCTTGTCCGCCGCCTCCGCCTCGCCGAAGCCGTGGATGGTGCCGGTGCGGGCCTTGTGCTCCAGCAGCTCGGAGATGTCCAGGCCATGGGGATTGAACAGCGCGCCGTCGAACTCCGCGATGCCGATCACCTTGTAACCCTTGTCCCAGAGAATCTTCGCGGTGTTGGCGCCGACGTTGCCGAAGCCCTGGATGATCACCGTCGTATCCTCGGGACGCAGATTCAGGTGCTTCAACGCCTCATCGCAGACCACCGAGACGCCGCGGCCGGTCGCCTCGCGTCGCCCGCGCGACCCGCCCATATTCACCGGCTTGCCCGTCACCACGGAGGTCACCGTCTGCCGCATGTGCATGGAGTAGGTGTCCATGATCCAGGCCATGGTCTGCTCATTTGTGCCCATATCGGGCGCGGGAACGTCCTTTTCGGGGCCCAGAAACTCGATCAGCTCGGCGGTGTAGCGGCGCGTCATGCGCTCCAGCTCGCCCTGGCTCATCCGCTTGGGATCGCAGATCACCCCGCCCTTGGCGCCGCCGAAAGGAATATTGACCACCGCGCACTTCCAGGTCATCCAGCTGGCCAGCGCGCGCACCTCGTCCAGCGAGACATTCGGCGCGTAGCGGATGCCGCCCTTGGCCGGGCCGCGCGCCACCGAGTGCTGCACGCGGTAGCCGGTAAACACCTCCACCGTGCTGTCATCCATCAGCACCGGGATATGCACGATGACCTCGCGTTGCGGGTAGCGCAGGACCTTCCAAAGCCCGGCGTCCAGATTCAGTTTGGAGGCCGCGGTGTCGAAACGAGCCGCCTGCGCCTCCCATGGGTTGGTCTCCTGGGCAAGCGTTACGCCCCCGCCGTTCTGTGCCTCTTGTGCTGCCTGTGCTGCCATACGGCTGTCCTGCTTTCCTGCTGGGATCGGACTGGCCGCCAGCGCCGGCCCGGTCGGGATCAACTGCTCTGTCTCGGGTTCCATGGCCATGGTTTCCTCCTTGGCCTGCGTCCCATTGGACGCCGGTGAAGGCGGTGAGGAGTCAAGGAGAGGGACCGGCCCGGCAAGCGCCGCTCCGGCAAACGGCAAGCACCGCTCCGGCAAACGGCGCTATCCTAAGCTCCCCGCCCTAGGCTCGGCAACCCCCAAAGGCTGTAGAGGATCGGGCCGGCAGTTCTCCTCAAGGAGCATCGCAAAGGAAGGCCACTCGCGACACTTTTCCTTGGGAAGAGCGGCATCCGCTGCGGTCTTCAACGCCCGTGCCTCAGGGGAACTGCTCTACTATGGAAGCTATGCCCGCCGGCGAGACCACCCCGGATTTCGACAGCTTCACCCGGTGGGCCGCCTCGCACACGCTGGTGCCGGTAACCCGCACCGTCACCGCCGATCTGGAGACGCCGGTCGGCGCGTTCCTGCGTGTCGCCGCCGGGGAGCCCGAGGCGTTTCTGCTGGAATCGGTCGAAGGCGGCGAAAAGGTCGGGCGCTATACCTTTATCGGCGTCCGCCCCTACCGTACGCTCACCAGCCGCGACGGCGAGATCACCGTCGCCGAAGGGGGCACATCGCGGCAGCACACCGCCGACATCTTCGCAGAGCTGAAGAAGGCCCTCGAAGGGCACCGTTCGGCGAAACTGCCCGGTCTGCCGCCCTTCACCGCCGGCGCGGTCGGCTTCTTCTCCTATGACGTCGTGCGGCGCATCGAGCGTCTGCCGTCGCTGGCCGTCGACGAACTCCACGTCCCCGAAGCGCACCTGATGTTCTTCGACCAGGTGCTCGCCTTCGACCACGTCAAGCAGGCCATTCACCTGATCGTGACCGCCGGCGCGCGCTTTCCGCTCACCCCCGAAAATGCCGCCGCCGCGTTCGACGATGCCGAGGCGCGCCTGGATGAGCTGGAAGCCCTGCTGGAAGGCCCCCTGCCGCGCTCTGTAACGGATTCTCAGCGGCTCCGCCCCACGCACTCCCTGGAGCTCATCCCGCGCACCCGGCCGGAGGACTTCATGGCCGCCGTCGAGCGCACCCGGGAGTACATCGCCGCCGGCGACGTCTTCCAATGCGTGCTCTCGCAGCGCTTCGATTGCACCCCCGGCGTGGACGCCTTTGAGATCTACCGCTCGCTGCGCATCGTCAATCCGTCACCCTACATGTTCTGCCTGCGCTTCGGCCTGCGCTCGTCGGAGCGGGGCGGAGTGCGACCTTGTCACATCGTGGGCTCCTCGCCGGAGTTGCTGGTGCGGGTCAAGGACGGCCGTGTCGAGTACCGTCCCATCGCCGGCACGCGGCCGCGCGGGGCCGATGAGGCCGAGGACCTCGCCCACGAGCAAGATCTGCGCGCCGACGCCAAAGAGGTCTCCGAGCACATTATGCTCGTGGACCTGGGCCGCAACGATCTGGGCCGGGTCAGCGAGTTCGGCAGCGTGCGGGTCAAGGATCTGATGTTCGTGGAGCGCTACTCCCACGTCATGCACCTGGTGAGCGCGCTTGAGGGCAGGCTGCGCCAAGGCCTGTCGCCCATTGACGCGTTTCGCGCCTGCTTCCCGGCCGGCACCCTCTCCGGCGCGCCCAAGGTGCGGGCCATGGAGATCATTGAGGAGATGGAGCCGGTGCGGCGCGGCGTCTACGGCGGTGCGATCGTGTATGCCGACTTCAGCGGCAACTTCGACAGCTGTATCGCCATCCGCACGCTGTTTCTGGACGGAGACAGGGGCTACATCCAGGCCGGTGCGGGCGTCGTCGCCGATTCCATTCCCGAGAAGGAGCATGAGGAGTGCGGCAACAAGGCGCGCGCCGTGGTCCGGGCAATTGAACGCGCCCGCAGGGTCTAATGTTCCGAATCGAAACATCGAATAAGCATGCGAAGCCGTGAAAAGTTAGAGAAAAGCGCCCAAAGGTAACCTATGCCGGTGTAAGTGGTGTAATCCTTCGTGCCTAAGGTCCGGTCGCGGCGGATGCTATACTCGCCGAGTTCGTGGTGAAACATGATCCCGGAGAAATATATGCAAGCCGCGAAGTCCGTTGCTTTGATCGAACCCGTCGGTGGTCATGGGGGCATGGACTACTACGATTTAGGCCTTTGCCAGGGGCTGCTGGCCGCGGGTTGGGAGGTGGGTTGGTACACCTGCAGCCAGACCTCCGAACCTACCCTGAAGACGCTGGGTTTTCATCCCGTCTACCGCGGTATCTGGGGCAAAGCGAACAAATATCTTCGTGCCGGCCGCTATCTGTTCGGCAGTCTCAGGGCGTTGTCCCAGGCGAGATCGTCCGGTGAGAGGGTGGTGCACTTCCATTTCTTCCATGGAGCCGCCGAAGAGCTCATGCTGCTTTCCCTGGCCAAGTTTTATGGACGCAAGATTGTAGTTACCGTGCACGATGTGGAATCCTTTGCGCACGGCGGAGCGCCGGCCTCCGGCGTGGTGAGTAAGATCTACAATCTCGCCGATAAGTTCATCGTGCATAACTCCGTATCCCGCCGCGAACTTATGCAGGCGCTGCACGCCGACCCGGCTAAGATCACGGTCATCCCGCACGGTAACTATCTCAGCAGCATCCGGGCCGTGCCCTCCGCGGCCGAGGCAAAGGAGACCCTCGGCATCGAGCCGCACCGCAAGGTCGTGCTCTTCTTCGGACAGATCAAAGAGGTCAAGGGTCTGGACCTGCTGTTGCAGGCCCTGCCGGCGGTCGCCGACGCCGTGCCCGAGGTCGTCCTGCTGGTCGCCGGCCGCCCCTGGAAGAACGATTTCGCGCAGTATCAGACCATTCTCGACCGGCTGAACCTCAATGACCGCGTGCGCCTGCACATCCGTTTCATCCCGGACGACGAGGTCTCCACCTTCTACGCCGCCGCCGACGTCGTGGTGCTGCCCTACCGGCGCATCTACCAGAGCGGCGTGGTGCTGCTGGCCATGAGCTACGGCAAGGCCGTGCTGGTCTCCGACCTGCCCGGGATGACCGAGATCGTCACCGACGAGGCCAACGGCTATGTCTTCCCGAACGGCGACACGGCGGCCCTGGCCCAGTCGCTCATCGGCATCCTGAGCGACGACCGGGGCCGGGAGCAGGCCGCGGCGCAGGGCCTGGAGTACGTCCGCACCCGGCACGATTGGAACCAGATAGGCCGCGAGACCGGCGATGTCTACCAATCGCTCTTGAGTTAGAGCAAAACAGCTGCTGGTATACAGACACTTCGCCCTTTGTTGTCATTCCCGAAGGGAATCTGCGGTTGTTTTTGCTTTTGCCTTTTCTGTATGTCATCGGCTAATCCGCTATAAAGGGCATTTCGCCCTTTGTTGTCATTCCGCAGCCGGGGTGGCAAGGGAATGTGCGGTTCAGGTCTCTGCCTAGCGATGGTTCATCTGCGATAAACCCACTCTGCTACCAGCCACCCACGACATCTCTCAACCCCGGAACATGCCGGCCAGCATCGCGGTATCTTTCAGAACCGAGCGCAACCCGGCTCCAAAACGCCAGTGATCGCGCTTGGCCACCATGGTCAGCAGGCTGGGCAGGGCTCGAAAGCCGCTGAGCCGTACCTGTTGCCGCCTGCGTAAAAAAGCGATCTTTTGCTGCAGAACCGGCGAAAGCGTGCCTTCCAGCTCCGGGTGCGTCTCCGACACCGCGAGAGCCTCTTCGTAGTGCCGGATCTCCTTGAGATACGCCTCCTTGTCTCTGGTTTTAGCCATGCGCAGATGCCCCTGCACCGTCCAATCGCCCACGCCCACGGACTGGATCGAGTGCTGGCGATAGCGTGTCACCGGCGCCTGCCGGGCCGAAGGACCGAGGGCGCTGAGAACCAGGGAAAGCCATTCGTCATGGCTCCAACTCTCGGGTACGGGCAGCACCGCGGAGCGATACCTGGAGCGAAACGCCATGGTGCACCCATAGATGAAGCCCCAACGCGCGATGACGGGCAGCAGCGCGGTTCCTTGCTCAAATCGTCGGCGATCTGCTGCCATGATCGGGAAGTTGGAGTAGATCGTACTGCCGATCTCCCGGCTGTTGCCGTCGATCAGAATGGCGTCCGAGTAGGTGAAGGTCAGCGCGGGATTGGCGGCAAAGGCCTGTCTTGTGTCGGCTACACGGCTGAGAATCCATTCATCATCCTGATCGGTCAAAATGATGATGTCGCCGCGGCACAGCCCGATGCACTTGGCGAAGTTGCCGGAAAACCGCAGCCGTTCGGGGTTGCGATGGACGTGAACAGGGAAGGGTGCCTCCTGCGCAAACGCCGCAAGGATGTCAACGGTCCCATCCGTCGAGCCGTCATCACAGATCACCAACTCATCCGGCGGGCTTGTCTGCCGCAGGATGCTGTCCAGCTGTTGGACCAGGAATGGCTCTCCGTTGAAGGTGCACATGGCCACGGAAACGGACCCGCTCGCGGGTATTGGCTCAACGATGCTGACCGTCATGCGACACCTCTCCTGTTAATGGACTTCGTATTGTATGAATCACCGGGCACGAGGGCTTGCTTTATAGCCGCCGCTCCCGGTGCCGTGCAGTTCGTTGGGAAGCAGGGAAAAGGGATGCGCAGCGAGGAAACCGGCGAGCTCCTCTTCACGGCAGATCGGTTGTACTGTCTGTTGCGGAGCAAAGAAACGCGGGTCCGCGATTTTGACCCACGTATACCCGGCGAACTCACAGACGAACAGCATCAAGCGCTCGATGGCGTGGGCGATCGTGTCGCCGATCTGTCGATTCTCCTCCGGAAAGTCTTCCAGGCGCAGATGTAGATTCAGCAAGGGACGAATGGCCTGCGGACGCAGCCAAAACATGGACCCGGCCGCAAAATCAAGCCGGTATGAGCTCTTGAGCGGGAACCCCATCGCCTTGGCAAGACGGCGGCCATGAAGAAAATTGTTCTGCCAACTGCTGTGCCGGCGAACTGTTTGATGGTGCTGCGGAAGGACCATACCCAAGGAGGGAATCCCATCGAAGGCCGCCAGCACGCTGCCGACCGTCTCACGCGAGCCGGCCAGGGTTTCAAGCAGCGCCAGTCGCCAGGTAGGACCGGTATCCTCACGCTCCGTCTTCTTGGAGTGCAGAAACAGAATCAATTCGTAGCCCGCATCGTACACGTCCTGAAAGGTGATCAGCTTGGGAGCGATATCCCTCCCCCGATTCGCGACTACCCGTATCTCCACGCGGCCCTTGGTCCAGGAGGCGAAGATATCGCGCAGCACCGCGGCCTTTTCCTGATCTGTAGTCGAGATATAAAGATCGGTACCCTCCGGCAGATTCATGAGATAACCCAGCATCTCCTGGCCGAGATCCACATAAAAGATATGACAGATGGCCGCGATCTTTCTGGGTCGGTCAAACGCGGGAGCGACATCGTAGGCGAAGGGCACCGCCATGCTGTAATCGCTCTCGGCCGGACGTACCTGGGGTCCCGAGCGCCGGCCAAGGCTTCTGAAAATGAACCGTTGCAGACGCTGCAGTCCCTTCGCAAGAGGGGCGTCGCTGAAGCGGTAGTTTGAACGCGGTTGTGAAGACATACTTTATCCGAACGATGGAATGATGCTGTGGACGTGGCTCCTGCTCACACCCTCGCGCGCGCGGGAAGAAGCCGGCTGACGTAGCGCTGCAGATTGCTTCGATCCTCGGCCGTAAGCCCCACCGTGTACATGAGTCCCAGGGTAGCCATCGCCCAAAGAACCAACAGGGATGGATTTGCAGGCATGAGACTCGATCGGTTCCAGGAAGATACGAGAAAAAGCAGCGGGGTGACACACAGCAGCGATCTCAAGAAACTCTGCAAAACGAAATTGGACACATTCAGCTTGATGGCCGGCCGTGTCAACGGCATGCTCACCAGTAAATGCAGTCCTACGCTGACAAAGGCGCCGGCTAAGGTGCCGATGGCCACGCCCATCGCGCCGATTCTATGGGCCAGCCAGACGCTGAGACAAAGATTCACGAGTGCTTCCGACACGGAAGCGATGGTGGCGAAATATTGTTTGCCCGTCGCAATCACGATCAGCGAGTAGGGATACCCAAGCTGGCGCACACAGTTGCCGAGCACGAGAATCTGCAAAAAGGCGCTCGTTTTAGCGGCATACTGTTGCCCCACCCACAGCGTAAGCAGGGGGTAGGCTCCCACCAGCAGCGGCAGACCTGCGAGACAAACCACCAGCGTGCAATAGCGCGAGACCCGAATCGTCAGATCGCCGATCTGCTTGGGGGTGCTCGTGGTTTGCATGGCCGAAACGGCCGGCATCAGCGGGGCAAACAGGCTGTTGATGAACATCAGCATGAAGTTCGTCACGCTTGCTGCCAGCGCATAGAAGCCGGTGTTGGCGAAGTCGAAATGCCCCACAATGATCGTGTCCAGGCCGCTCACGAAGAGCCCGCCCACCGTCCAGATCGCGATCACGCCGCCGGAACGCAGCAGGGTGTTCGCGGTCGCGCGATCGAGAAAGAAGAAGGTGAAGTCGAGGTACTGCCTCGCATAGCGCCTCCAGCCGGCGTACTGTGCGAGTGCCGTGAAAATATTGACGACGGCGAGGGCACAGGCAAGCTCGGCAAGGCTCGCGTGCAGGAATGTGAAGCCGATCAGGGCCGCCGCGGAAAGAATGCGGCTCACCAACGCGATCGCGGTAGGAAAAAAGTACTCCTGCAGGCCGGCGAACGCGGACAGAAACGGCCCGAAGGGAAGGGCGAAGGCCGCGGAAAACCCAACCGCAAACAGGCCGATGCGGGCCTGCGGATAAAGCGCCGGCGGCATCTGCGCAAAGAAGTGCGGCACGCGCCACACCATGAAGCCGACAATGCCCATGCCGATCAGCGCGGCAATCCCGAGCACGCTGAAGGAGCTGCTGATCAAGCGCCGGTTGGCATCACGGTCTCCCGTCGCATGATGCTCGGCGACAAACTTTGCCACCACGGTCTGCAGACCGAGATCCAGCAACGTAACGTAGGTGCTCAATTGAAGAATCAGCACCCAGGTGCTGTACTCGGCCTGTGACAGGTGATGCACAAGAACACGGGGCAGCACGATGCCCACAAGAAGAGAAAAAATGAGCCGAATGATGTTTGAGGCGGAGCCCTGAAGAACTTTTCTCGCCGACAACATGTGCAGGAAACCTCAATCGTACAGGGTTGATTCGTCAACGCGACGCCGGACAGCCACTCGCGCCAAGTCCTCCATGCAGACCATGGGAACTGCTTGCAGTGTACCCCGGCTAGGTGGCCCTCCAGTGCTTATAACCGCTTGCCTCCTCGGCTTAGGCCGCGAAGGCCATCGAGCCGCATCACCATCATGAAATATCCTCAGGCGATCACCTGCTCGAATACAGGCTTGACCGCCTTGCCCCAGGCATCCCAGTTGAGCTGCCTCTCATAGGCCAGCCGACTGCTTCTGACCAGAGCCTGATACGCTCCGGGGTCCGCGCAAATCTCGAGAATTTTTTGTGCGTAGGCGGAGCCGTCCGCATCGGGTGACAGCAGATAGCCGTTAACGCCCTCGGTGACCACTCCGCCGACCCCGCCGGTATTGCGCACCAGCGAAGGCAGGCCATGGGCGCTGGCCTCGCAGAGCACGATGCCGAGCGCCTCGGTCGCCGTGGGAAACAAAAAGAAATTGGCCGTGAGAAATAGTTGTGAGAGCCTACGTCGTTGTGTGGGATCGCTCTTATTCAGAAAGGGTTCCACGGTCATACGCTGGTGCACGGCCGCCGGTGGGGGCGTGCATCCGCACACGACCAGATGCGCCTCCACGCCTGCGCGGAGCAGCTCCGTCAGGCACTGAAAGGCAACCGCGCCCCCTTTACGCTCCCAGTTCACCCCAATCCAAAGCAGATGCACGCCTCCGTCGAGAGAATGGGTGAGCGCGGCTTCCGCCGATGGAACCGTGTCGCTCTCAAAATTCGCGCCATAGGGCGCTACGCTCACGCGGGCGGGATCGATGCCATAGTGATCGATCACGGTGCGAGCGGCCCAGGCCGAAGGCAAGATGCAGGCCGCGGCCTTGTCCAACGCCGCCTGCTGAATCCGTTCGCCCTCGGCCCGCGCGAAACGAAAGAGCGAACTGTAAATCGTGTAGTAATCCATCGCATCGGCCCACGTCATATCCGTGTGATACACGATGGGCAGCGCGGTGCGAAGGGCCGCGATCTCAACGGACGCAAACGGCGCGAACAGAACATCGCAGTGGGCCGCCGCAATGCGAGGAGCGAAGAGCCGGGCGGCATCGAGCGTGAGTAGACGCTGGTGAATCGGTGAGATGCGTCGCCGAAACAGGGTCTGCGTGAGTTTGTTCACCACCTGACCGCCACGCAGCAACGCCCTGCCGGTCAGCGTATGATCCGGGCCCAAAGGGACGACTTCGCCCACATGCCTCCCCAGCGCCTCCGTCATAAAATACAGCGTGCCGGAGGACGCCAGAACGTCTCTTATGTCGTCCCGCTGCACGATGCCGATCCTCACTTCGCGCACTCCTGCGGGATCTTCCGTACCTCTTCGGGCAACATGTTCTTTGAAACTCTCTCTATCTTTTCCATAATACGCGTGGTGATTTGGCCCATCTTGGGAAGTAGATTCGCGTCCCGTTTCGGCACGAGCGCTTATGTATGCTCAAAGACATGCGAACGCAGGGCAAGGTGCAGGCGGTGGTGGTGCTGTACAGGAACACGGTGCAGGGCTCGGCCACGCTGCAGTCGCTTCGGCACATCTTTGCAGCCCAGCCGGCCTTGATGGAACGAATGCCGCTCCTGATCTATGACAACTCTCCGGAGCCGCAGGACGCTCCGCCAGGGCAGGTGTTCGGCGCTGCGGTGCAGTATCGTCATGACGCAACCAACCGGGGCCTTGCGGCCGCGTATAGCTTTGCTTTGGATATCGCGGTGAGCGAAGGTGCGGATTGGCTGCTTTTGCTGGACCAGGACACAACCCTGACCGGCGATTTCATTCAGCAGTTGCTGGCCGCCGTGGACGCAGAGCCTCCCGCGCATATCTGCGCTATCGTGCCGAAGCAGGTGCGTGAGGGGGTGGTCCTCTCCCCCAGGCTGGTGCGTGGGGGCCGCGATCTGCCGGTGCAACCTGGGGTAGCGACGGATCGCTTGACTGTCTTCAACTCCGCGGCCTGTGTTCGGGTCAAGGCTCTGCTCGCCATCGGCGGATTTCCCCCGGAGTTCCCTCTGGACTATCTCGATCATGTCGTCTTCCATCGTCTGCAAAAGACGGATGGCCGTCTGCAGGTGCTGCCGGTGAGCATCGAGCATCAGCTATCGATCAAGAACCTGGCCGAAGAAATGAGCTTGGAGCGGTATACGCGACTGCTTGCTGCGGAATGGGGCTTTATTCGCGAGGTCAAGCCGAAGGGTGGAGCGCCGGTGCAGCGGGTGCGGCTATTGCAGCGCGCTTTGAGTCAGATGACCATGCCCAATCGAAGCTATGCCCGTCGGACGTTGGCTGCGGCCTTCGCCTCTCAACCAAGAGGCCGATTCTGACGCTACGGTGACTTTAATGTGTAAAGGGCAGTTCTCCTGAAAGCGTGCTACTGGGGGCAAAATAGCTGATGGTATAGAGGCATTTCGCCTTTTGTTGTCATTCCCGAAGCCGGGGTTCCCATCGAGCGCCTTTGCTGGGTAGGGAAGGGATCTGCGGTTGTTTTTACTTTTGCCTGTTCTCCGTACATCTGCTAATCCGCTCTAGGAAACGTCACGAGCACCCCTTCTTCGTTACATATCTTCAGGAACACTGCGTCAAGCCTAGGCAGGCTGCCTTCGCCATGCGGTACGCAGCTGATCGCGCACAAATGACTGCAGGACAGGGCTGACCTGCCAAGACCAGGCGAAAGCCAGCGCGAGCAAAATCAGCTCAACTGCCATCCCTTTGGACACAATCGTCCTCGGGGTGAAAAGTGTGGCAAGCAGAACCAGAGCGCCGCCGGGCAGCATACGGGTCCAGCCGGGTGTTTGCCCTGCGACGACAAAGAGCAGCACCGCATCGATGGTGACCCGTAGCGTCCAGGCCCAGGCCGCGCCCAGCAATCCGAAATAATGCAGCCCAAACCACAAAACCAGCAGAAAGGGGATGAGTTCGCACGCATGAAACTTGGCCGGAAGATCCGGCCGATTGATCGCGTTCAGGTGAGCCGCCGGCACAAAGGCCAGGCTGTTGACCCAGATCCCCACGAGCAACGCGATCGCAACAGGGATCGAGTGCTGGGCAAAACTGTGCCCCACCCATAGCTGCATAAAAATAGCGATGCCGCCCAGGGCTGCAATGACGACCGGCGTCATCACCGCGCTCAGGGTGGTCACGGCATCGCTCGCTAGGCGCGAACTGTCTTCGGCACTTCCGCGGGAGAGCTTCGGGAAGAGGCTGCTCACCAGGGAGCCCGGCAAAATCGAAAGGCGGCTCACGAGGTTTGACGGAACCGTGTAAAACGCCACCGCCTCCGCGCTGAGCACGCTGCCAATCAGCATGCGGTCCATGGAGTCGAGCACAGGACTGAGCAGATTCGTGATCACGACCCAGCCGCCATAGGAGAACAGCGACTTCAGTCGTGTTCGATCGAAGCCGCCCCCTGTGCCCAGCGGAAGAATGCCGATAAGCGCCACAATCGAGGGGATCGCACCGGCGGTTCGTGCCAGCAGCACCGCCGGAATCAGCCACGCCAGATCCGGACCGTGCCAGTAAGCGACGGCCAGCGGCACAAGTTGAGCGAGAAAGGCATTGAAAACATAGATGGCGTTGTAAGTGCCGAAGCGGTCGCGCGCCTGCAGGGCTCCGCCCAGGATGGCGGTGACGATGGAAACAGGGATCGACGCGGCAAGCCACGGCAGGCTGCTCATCACCTCGCCCCGCATCGCCGCCGGCATCTTGAAGGTGGACATGAACAAGGGCCTGGCCGCCAGATACAGCACGATGCCACCAACCAGACCGAAGCCGAGATTGACGACCAGGGCCGTCCAGAAGACACTCTCCCGCTCGCGGGCGTGCTCCTCGCCATTCAGCCGTGCGATGTGGAACAGCGCCGCGCGTGTAATGCCCGGATCGAACAAGCCGAAGTAGCCGAGAAAGAGCCACACGATTGCCAGCACACCATAACGCGCATCCCCGATCAGCCGCAGATACATGGGCACTGTAACAATGCCGACCACCATCGGAATCACGGAGCCAAGAAGGTTATACCCCGTATGCTTAAGGACACTCACGCAAACTCCGGGCGGAGCGCTGCAAGGAGCGCCATGCGGAGATATACAAGGCGATCGCGTCTTGCATACCTGCCGTATCTTACGTCCCTGCCGTGTCTTGCTTCTCTGCCGTGTCTTGCTTCGCGGAGCGGGGCGGGCGTACTCGTCGTCACCGCTCCCTCGGAAGCCCGAGACGGGAGTCGCCAGATCGCAACGGAGTCAGTCTGCTGCACGGTGAGTGTTCCTCTCTGCCAAGCATAACAAGAATTAATAGCTGAAAATTGAAGTCTCTCTAACACCTTAGTCTACCCCTAAGTGCAAATGTGTCGCGAATTAGGACAGTGAAGGACGGCATAGCTAACCTAAACTCGATCACACCTTGTCTCGTGAGGAAAGTTCGTCCACCGGTTGCAGCTTCCGGTTACGCCAGTAATCTGCGATGCCTCTGAACATGGCCCACACGGCATCAGGCCGCCGGCCTGCCAGAAAGGGAACCGCACGGCGGGCAATGTAGGTCGGAAAGAAAAGAAGGGCCGTCAGCCGGTCACGGCCTCGGGCATACATGGCTAAGTTGAACAATCGGTTTCGAATGATGTGAAAAGCATAAAATGGCAGCTGCGGATTCTTTACCGACCAGAAGTCGGTGCGATCGTCTTCCGACTTGCTGCCGCCTTGAGCGCGATGCAGTACCAGCACCGAGGGAAGATAATGGATCGTCAATCCCTTGGCCTGGGCTCTTAAACACCATTCCACGTCTTCCTCATACATAAAAAAACGTGAGTCGAAGCCACCCACCAACTCCATGGCCGACCTGCGCATGAAGAGGGCGCAACCGGAGGCAAATGTGACATCACGCTCCTGCATGGCTGAGGGTGAGTTCACGTCGCCGTTGAAGCCTGGAGCAAAGGCGCTGGCCCTTCGCCAATCCATGTCTCCCCCGCCGTACCACAGTCTGTCAGGATCATCACGATAGGCTATGCGAGGGGTAAGAATAGAAGCATCGGAATGCTGTCGGAGATAGTCTTCCAGCTTGGCGATGGTATCTGGAAAAACCGTCGCATCGTTATTTAGCAGAAACAGAAACTCACACCCGGTCTGCCCGAGCGCCCAACGAATACCGACATTGTTTCCCCGTCCAAAGCCAAGGTTGCTTTTAACCTGAATAAGCTGGGTGCCGGGATACCGCGCGATGACGTCGAGTAAGTTCGGATCGTGAGGCGTGGTGTCCACAAGGACGACCTGCACCGGCTGAAGGGAGGCTTTTAGGGAGGCAAGACACAAGGCCGTGTCTTCCGCGCCGCGATACGTTACGATAACGACGCAGGTACTTGCCATAAATTACAGCGAGCCTCCTATACCTACGTTACTTTACCCTTCCAGCGGCGGTGGGCCAATCCGATGGTAGGCAGAGCGGTTACACAGTCTCTGAAACAGCAGTCGGCCGCGCGAGAGACCCCAAAGGAATTTCATTCTCTTGAAGCATAAGTTGGACTAAATCGAATCCGGGCGCAATGTGGTGGTAATCCAGGTGCAGTGCGAAAGAAGGCATGGGCACCCAGAGCTTGGCCCGGAGACCGAAAACATTCTGCCAAGCGCTGTAAAGCCAAGCTTTGACCAGGATGCGCCCAAACAGATCATCTTTGGATGCGTATTTCAACATGCTGTACAAATTGAATACTCTATACTTTGTAAGACTGATCCATAGGCTTGTGTCATAGTTGCGGCGTTCGTAACTGCGGAAGATGCTTTTGTACCGTGACAAACTGCCCTTGGTCGTAAGAAAAGTGAGGCAGGTGGAAGCAGCATTGCGCCAGTGAAGCCCGTGGTACACCTGTACCCACTTGGGAAAGTCGTGAAACTCCAGCTGGTAGTCGTCCGGATGGTCGAAGGGAGAAACAAACTGCACATTCTGCCCATGTTGCAGAAAGCCGATGAGCACGGAAAAATCTAACGAACGGTACAGGTAATCGTCTTCGGCGAAGTAAATCGTCTCTGCATCCTGCTGTGCGAGCAAGATGTCGATCTGCTTGGAGAAGGTTCCATGATTGCCTGCCTGATCCAGACGCACCAGCACGAGATCCTCGGCGGCGAAGTAGCGCTGAAACATCTCTTCGTAGTCTTTGGGGCAGCTGTCCAGAATGGCCCATATCTTTACTTTTAACTTACCCAGCGACCGCTTGAAGGAACGCAGGCAAAGCTCTGCCTGCCGGAGCTTATCGCCGTCGAAAGGCAGTCCCTGTGCCGGCTTAGATACCTTGGGGTAGATGCGGTATGCGACAGCCAGTTCGTACATCGCAGCTCCCAACAGAGTCACCTGGTAAACAGCGC
This sequence comes from uncultured Bryocella sp., assembly GCA_964242585.1. Lineage (GTDB taxonomy): Bacteria > Acidobacteriota > Terriglobia > Terriglobales > Acidobacteriaceae > Granulicella. The sequence goes on along the minus strand of CAXTBJ010000001.1, from coordinate 39,517 downwards.
AGCATCCACCGCGGACACAATGATGCCAGGTCCGCCGCCCTTAATGACTGCCTTTAACTGGTTCGTTGGAACGAAAAGGACATCGTCCGGCTGGAGGATCGGATCGGGCACTGTTCCCTTGAGGATCTTTGAAACATTGATCGCGATGAGCGTTTGCTGACCGTTCTGCTTGCGGACGATATGGCTATCACCGGACGCCGCCTCAAAACCTATACCCCCCGCCAAGGCAATCAGTTGCGTCACCGTGGTTCTAGTTGCATTCTTGAGCTGATAGCTCCCTTGCACTTTAAAGGCGCCAACGGCATAAACCACGCCTACCTTATCAACCCTGATCTGATCCCCGGGAAAAATCGGAATCCTGCTCCAGGCAGAATCGGACGGCTGCAGGCCGAGAGGGATACGAACCGGGCCACCCAGACCCGGACGGAGCAGGCTCACCGTGTAGCTCGCAGGCGAGCTCCCCGAGGCTCCAGGGGAGTTTTCTATAAACCCGGCAGCCTCGCTAAGGTAATCCGCAATGGTCAGGTTCCCCACCGCCGCATACACGCCCGGTTTCGTGACATTGCCCAGCACCGATACAACCTGCGTGGGGCGTAACTCCGCGATGATCGTGACCTGGGCGTCGCGCACCATTCCTTTATCGCCCAGCGCCTGAGCGATAGAGGCCTGCACCTGTTCGGTGGTGAGCCCGGCGACTTGGGTTCTTCCAATGAGGGGAAACACAATAGTGCCGTCGTCCCCGACCCGTTGCTTCTCAGCGTAGGTCTCAATGCCGTAGACCTGTACGCTGAGCACATCGTCCGTTGCAAAGATCAACGGGGAGCGTTTGGCTTGCAGCAGTGCTTGAAGCTGCGCAACATTGGGTAGCTCGCTGTCACTGGGTAGGGTTCCGGGCAGCGATGCATTCACGCTTTGGCCCAGCAGCGGTAGTGTGGCGCTCCCCATAAGGAGAAAGGCAAGAAGCAGCGGTCTCATCAGGCCCATCATGCGGTCCCCTTTGCATTTGCAGAATACATTTTCCGGTAGCTTCGGGAGGTGAACCCTTGCGAACTCAAGCTGAGGTCGTTCAGCACGTAGCCGTATACGGGAACCCCGGCTCCACGGAGCGTGGCTTCAACGCGTTTTACTAGCTTGCGGATCGTGACGCCACTCCTTACCACGAGCAGGGTGCCATCCACCCATCGTCCAAGGTTCAAAACGTCAGCCAAACCCAACGCGGGTGGGCTGTTGAGCACAATGTAGTCAAACTGCCGACGCGCAGTCTCGATCATCGTGCGCATGGCTGCAGAGTCAAGCAGAACCGCCGGCCGCACAGTGGGCCGCGCACCGCTCACCAGAACTTGGAGCCCCGGAGTCGAGGCAACAGAGTGCAGGGAATGCTCAAAGGCGGATTGACCCGTGAGCACCTCACTGAGCCCCGACGTGGAGGTTAGCGCCAGCTTCGACGCAAGGGCGCCTTGCCGCAGATCGCAATCTATGAGCAGGACCCGGGCCTGGTGCTGCGCCAGAACATTTGCAAGAAACAGGGCAGTCGTGGATTTTCCTTCACCCGGCATGGCACTGGTAACCAACAGGACCTTCGGTGGGGGAGAGGTGGCGCCCAAGCTGAAAAGCGAGGCCCGGACCGCGTCGATGGCCTCCATATAAGGGGAGTCCTGTGTGCTCTCGGCCATGCCCGCACCGGGCCGCAGGCGCGGCAGCCCGCCAAGGAAAGGGAGCGAACTCGCACGACGGGCCTGGTCGGATGTCATGATCCGTGTATTGACGGCCTCCGCTATGAGCGCGAAGAGAAAGCCCAGAAAAAGACCTGTTAACAGCGAGCCGAAGTAGAAGGTGAGGTGGCCAGGCGGGGCCGGGCGGGTCGGCACGTCCGCCAGATCGACGATGTCCACCTCGCCTCCTTCCAGGCCGGCCGTGATGCCCGCCTCCTGCAAGCGCGAGATCAGACCCTCATACAGGGTCCGATGGGCCTCGTAATCGTGCAGCAGGATGAGATACTTCACCAGATCGCCGCGCTGACTGAAAGCCTCTCCCTGTTTGCTGGTGAGGGCATTTTGAGTCATCCGCTCATTCGCGCTGGCAGCCGAATAGGACAGCTTCGCCTGGTTCAGGATGCGGGCCTCTTCCGCGGAGACTTGCCTGGTGGTCTCATCCAGCTGGGATTTCTGCTCCTTCACATCCGGGTAGTTCGGACCGAACTGGGCGAGCAGACGAGCGTAGTTGCTGGCCTGCGTGGCCTGGGCACTGCGCAGACTCTGCAACAGGCTGCTTGTGGTGTTGCCGCTTGCCCCGGACCCGCCCAGAAGATTGACCTCTCCTTCGATCAGACCCGGGTCAGAGTCCTGCAGAAAGCGGTACTTCGCCTCCGCGACAATCCGCTCCACGGTGGCATCGCTGGCGGCTTTGCCGATGGACGTGAGGGCCTGGGCGAAGACGCTCTCGTTCCCCGTCTCGCTCAACCCGATGACCCCGAGCTTTGCCTGCAGGCCGGTGAGGGCGGTCTGGTCACGTTCTACCTGCTGCTTCAAATCGTCGAGTTGGCCTACCAGCCAGCCGGACGCGCGTTTCGAGGCGCCGTAACGCGTCTCGAAGAGGTACTCCACATAATCGTTGATCAGCGTATTGACGACCTTTGCCGAGAAGGCCGGGGACGTTGTTGACGCTGTGATGCGGATGATCTCATCCTTCGGCTTGTGGACGACACCGATCTGCGCGTGCATGATCAGAAGCGTGTGATCGCGTACGGCCGGATCGTCGAGCGACTCGTGCCGGCCGGCTTTGCCGCCAAAGGCCGGGTTATTCGGAAGATCCAAATCCTTGGCGACCTTCAGGTACAGCGTGCGGCTCTGCAGGATATCCACATAGGCGGCAATGGGATCTGACACCTCAACCGACGGCGTACCCGATTGGGAGGAGCGATACTCGCTGGTGACCCCCGGTTGTACGCGCAGCATGCTGTCGGCAGCATACTTGCGTGGTGATAGCGACAGAAATATGCCGATAGCAAAGCATGCAAGTACTGTCCCCAGGACAAGTGTCTTGTGTCGGAGCAGGACATTCCAAAGATCAGATAAAGCCAACTCTTCGGAGTTTGCTGTTCCCACATAACTGCTGCTTTCGGTCATCTTTCCAAGGTCCTTGCGCCGAGTATAGCAGTGCGGGTTTTCTACCGGGGAAAACTTTCGTCACCTCCATTGGGCACCATTGTCGGGCCAGTCTGCTCGTTTTCGAGACAGAATCGTCTTCCGGAACAGGCTGAAATAGGTGTAGCAGGACGCTGTTCTCTCACGTGTAAGCCGACCCCATGCGTGGAGCCCGATCAGGAGCAGACCCATCTCAGCACAAGGTAGCCTGTGTCTCTGTCCAAGCCTCTAGGCAGAGATGCCACTCAGCATGGCACCCCCACCTAGGCCTTACTACATTACTGGCCTCCCCCGAATCGGACTAGCACCGGTGCCGAAGCCTGACCGTCAGAATCGGTAACGGTCATATTCAACGAGGTGTAATTACCCGAAACAAAGCTGGGGATGAGAAACGATAAGCTGTTTGTCTGGCAGCTGACATTGGTTACTGTCGCCAGGGCGGACGTTGACGACGATCTTGGATCGTAAAACTGCACGGCGCAGTTCGGAGAGATATTGGTTCCGATGGCCCAGATTGCCTGGTTTGCACTCCCCCCCAATCCCGCCAGCGCGAGCGTCGGCACGGGCTGAATGGCGAGATCCAAAGGCACCGATGAGTGCGAACCTGGATTGGTTACCACGAGATTTACCGCGCTGTAATGGGTCAGGATCGCTGTAGGGATCGCGAATGAGAGGCTGTTTGAACTGCAGTTCGCGCTGCTAAGTGTGGCCAGCGGTGAGGCCCCGGCAACGTTGGGATCATAGAGCTCCACGATGCAGCCGGCGGCTATGTTGCTGCCTACGGCCCAAATGGCCTGATTCTTCGTTCCACCGAGGCCGGCCATGGTAATAAGAGGCGCGCCTGGATCGATAGCCGCCACGATCTTGGTATCCAGAACCGATTGCGCAGCCGGCGTGTTACTTGGTGAATCGGATAACACCTGGCCCGAAAGCGCGCCTTGGTCCGAGGCGAGGACGAAGGTGGACGGCGTAAGTCCAAGCGTCACGGTGGCGGTGCCGGTCAGGGTCGTGATGATATTGGGTAGGTTATGTGCCGCTACTCCGTTGACATACAACGCAACATTGCTCGCGTTGGAGGTAGACCAGCTGGCTGATGTGGTGCAGGTGGTTTGTCCGGTCTGCAGCAGGCACGGCTCCACCACGAGTGTGCCGGTTGTGGCGGCACTGCCGCCATAGGCACTGTAATCTGTCGGTGGGGACGCATCGTCATTGGCGATGCTCGCACTTACGGGCCACTGATCTATGTAGGACACGGTTAACGGTACGTGTTGCAGCTCGGTTTGAATGGCCTGCATCTCCCCGGCATCGTTATAAGACACCTCCTGCAAGACCACCGGCTTTGCTGTATCGTTGGCCGCTACCAATTCCTGATAGTAGCTCCATAGGTCTGTTCCTGTGTAAAGATCGATCGCATAGCTATTGGGACGCGTGGACGATTGATCGTATTCGGCAATTGCCGACGCAAGCGTGCCCAAAGAATAGGCTATGCTGAAGCCGTATGTATCGGCTTTGCCATAGCTGCGGACATAGTCGGCCCAGATACGCGCAGTCCACTCGGGGCTTTGCCCATCGGAATAGGTCACACCATCTGCGTTAAGGTTATGGGGAATGCCGCCCATCTCAACGCCCAGATCGTAGACGCGGGCGACGGAGCTGCCGCCTAAGGCCTGCTCCGCAATGGTGCGTGTATTGAAGATAAAGGCTTCATCCGTTTCGAACGCGGCTTCGTTCCAGGTGTTACCCCAGGTAGCCGGATTCGCCGTGGCCCCGATGGGCGCGAAACGCAGGGTTACCTGCTGAAAGCCAATCTGCTGTACCAGGCCCAGGATAGCGGTAAGGTTCTGCTGCGCCTGTGTCGATAGATGGCCGCCACTTGAATTCATATAGGCGCCCCATACATCGGGCCATGTGGTTTGAATGCCGTCCGCAACAATGCTGGAACTCTGAAAGGGCATGTACCACAAAACCAGCGCAACGTTGCGCTGGCCTGTCTTATACATCTGCCGAAGCTGCGCCTCAACGATCGTTGGGTCGATGTGATACAGGCCGACGACCACACGCTGATTATCATCCCAGCTCTCATCATTTTGAACGAAGAAGGGATAATCCGAACCGCCGGTGGTTAGAATCTTTCCCTGGCCCAAGCCCGCGGGAGGGCCATACCAGCAGGCTTTGGAGTGACCCGGATCTGCATCGCCAAAGACCGCATTTGAGCACAGAACGCTTTTGGATATCGTCTGTGTTAGAAACGTGCCGCCGGCTCGGGGCGACGCGCCTGCCGATGATCCGAAGATCACCTGTGCTGGACCTTTGATCGCACACACGCCATTTTCTCCCGCGCAATGAGCAAACCAGGAGGGAACGGCAGCAATAGGGGTGCTCTGGGCCGGAGTCTGCGCCTGGATGCCAACGGCACATGCGGATAAGGTTAGAAGATAACTCAGGAAAATACTCTTCACGTTCATTGCGAGCCCTAACTCAAGTAAGGTGACCCGGTACTTGCCATCTCCGGGTCTCTTGAGTGTGGGACAAAGCGATGCTTAAAATCATCCCCCGAAGGTGCGAAAATGGGGCGCGCCGCCGGCGATGCAAGATACCTTTCGTGCTATCTGCTTCGCATACGCGCTACACCTTGGGCGGAAAGTTCTACATAGGACTCGCAGCAGCCTGACCCTGAAGGAAGCACGTGAACAAAACGTGAGATCCGCAGCGATGGTCCTTTTGTGTAAGGCCATACCCCGCGATTAGGGCAGGACCGAAAACTTCTGGGTTCAGCCGGTCGAAAACACCGGAGGCAGGTCTCCTTGTACCGTGGCATGGAACAAGCATAGATGCCCCCTTTGAGAAGCGATACGAGCAGCCTTCGCCATGTGCCCGCAGGAGAACTGCTCTAACTTGGCAGAGCCCACTGTTTCACCTGGATGGGCGTGCCGAGGAGTAACTGCTCGTAGGCTTCAAGGATAAGTTCACGTCGAAAGCACAGGGCATGCCGCGCCTTGCTGCCGGCCTTCATGGCATGGACCAGAATCGGATCGCTCTCCACATCGCTGAAGAGTCGGTCTAACTCGGACGCATCGGAGAAATAGCGTGCACTTGGGCCCGCAACCCACTCGTTGAAGGGATTTCTGTGGGCAATGACCGCATTGCTCGCGGCCAGCGCCTCCACCAGCGACGGGTTGGTGCCACCGACCTGATGACCGTGAAGATAGGCCGTCGCATAGAAGCGCAGTGCGGTAACGACGGCGGTGTCATAGATGGCGCCGGGAAAGAGGATTCGGCTCCCTTCAGCCGCGGCGAGCACCCTGGCGTGATACTCGTTCTCCTTGGGCCGATAGTTACCCAGCATCAGCAAAGGGAAGCGGCGCTCGCGCGCTTTGTAAGCCTCAACCATCTCCAGGATGGAGTTCTCCGGCTCGGGCCGGGCAATCACGATGAAATATTCGTTGGGCTTGAGGCCGAAACGCTCCAACAAGCCGGCGTCGGCCTCCATAATGGCATCCGCCCCATAGGGGATAACGGTGATCTTGTTCGGGTTGACGAGCTGGCTCAGATGAGCCTTGATCGCGGGGTGGTCGGCGATGAGCTGATTGGCCCAATGGGCGCCGCACCACTCATTCATGCGCAGCCATAAGCGCTCAGGCAAACTCCACTTCTGGCGCCGCCACTCAATGCCATCCATGTTCATGAAGTGCCGGTCATGGCGGAAGCGGTGCAGCAGGGAAAAGACGGCGGTGTTGTACCCCAGGGTGAGCAGGGTGGCGTTCGGTTGGCGCGAAGCGGCAAGCGCACTGCGGAAGTCGAAGCGAATGGTGCCTTTGGGCCCCTCGGACTCCGGCAGGCCCACGCGATGCACGCCTTGCCAGACATCACGGAAGGACGGCTCATCCTCTCCGGCCTGGCAGTAGACGGTGACCTCATGCCCACGGGAAACCATGTACAGAGCGAACTGCTCGGCAAAGGTTTCAAAGCCGCCGTGCTTTGCGGGAACACCGCGAGTTCCCAGAATATGCAGTTGCAAGCGTGAAGCACTCCCGCGCTCGGCCGAACTCGACAGATCTCGAAGACGACGTAAGCTCTTCGCATCCTAAATGATGAGGACGCGCGCAAAAGGCCCAGAGGCAACCGGGCGGGGGAGGGCTGGGCAACAACGGGCGGGGTGCGCCGGCGTGTACGGGGCAGAGCCGGCTGACCCGATCGCGTGATGGCGGCGACGGCCGCGCCAGGGCAAAAGCCAGGTCAGAATCAGTCCAGAGAAGCCGAACCGCGTAAGATGGGCGCAATGGTCTTTGTGCTCGATAACTACGACAGCTTCACCTACAACCTCGTGCAGTACATGGGGGAATTGGGTGCGGAGCCGGGGTCGGTAGCCTCCGAGATCGTCGTGCGGCGCAATGATGAGATTACCGCGACCCAGATCGTCGCCATGCGGCCTGACCGCATCCTGCTGTCGCCGGGCCCCTGCACGCCGCAGGAGGCGGGCGTGCTGATCCCGCTGCTGCGGCACTTGGCGTCTTTGCCGGCCGCACAGCAGATTCCCACGCTGGGCGTCTGTTTAGGCCACCAGGCCATCGGCGCGGCCTTCGGCGGCAACGTGGTCCGTGCGCCGCAATTGATGCACGGCAAAACGAGTGCCGTGGAACATGACGGCCGCACCGTGTTCTCAGGCTTGCCGCAGCCCATGACCTGCACACGCTATCACTCGCTCATCGTCGAGGAGGGCAGCGTGCCGGCCGAGCTCGAGATCTCGGCGCGTGTGGCGGGCGAGCGCACCATCATGGGGCTGCGTCACCGTACCCTGCCGATTGAAGGTGTCCAGTTTCACCCCGAAAGTGTGCTGACCGAGCACGGCAAGCAGCTCATCGGCAACTTCCTGAAGCGCGCATGACGTCTCCCCTGTATACGCGACGGATCGCACGAGAGCACGCCTGGGCGCTCTTCCGGGCCCGTGCCGGTCTGTTCTGCCTCCTGCCGCCGGCCTATGCCGTTTGTGCCGCGCAGCAGCAGCCCATGGGCGTCGTGGCGACCCGCGATGCGCGCGTCACCGGTGGTCTGGAGGTCCATGGCGACCAGGCACAGCTGCTCACCAATGCGAGCGTCACCGCCCTGGACCGCACCGCGCCCATCGTCTTGACCCGCGGCGGCGATGTGCTGGTCTGTGCCACCAGTGAATTTCATCTGCTGCGCTCGGGCCCCGGCGGAGCCCTGATCTTTGGACTGAACCGGGGGGCGCTGCAGATCCAGTCGGAAAGCCGCTTGCAGGATGTGGTCCTGACGCCGGATCTGAAGTTCACCCCGTTGACTTCGGGCGCACTCGATCTGTCACTGCGGGTCACCCCCGAAGGCGACACCTGCGTGGACAACGCCGGCGCGAAGGCCCCGGTGCTGCTGGTCACCGATCCCTTCTCGTCGGCCAACTACCGCGTCCTGCCGGGCCAGCACATGCTGTTCGTCAAGGGGGACATTCATCGTGTGGTCGACCGTGAGCGCTCGCCGTGCGGTTGTCCCGCGAACGTTGCGCCTCAGGTCGTCGCCGCGACCCCCGGTAAGCCGCTCACCCCCGCCCAGGCAGCGGCCGCGCACCCTTTTCCGGAGGCGCAGAGCGCGGGGCTGGCGTCGGCCGCCACACCCGCGAACGGGGCCCCCGTCGGCACCGCGAGCTCGCAGGTAACCACGAGCTTCAGCTACGACGACGGTCAGGGCAAGCCTCCGGGCTCAGCCGATACCTCGCCGAACCCGGCGGCATCACGGGCGGCTCAGACGGGCGAAGCCACCACGGAGGCAGCAGCCTCGCCGCCGAATGGCGGCTTCGGCGGGGCGCTGCGCAGGTTCTTCCACAGGCTGTTCCACCCAGGCTCACCTCCCGGATGACAGCGTGCATTGCCTGGGCGTGAGCCGACATGGCCTGCACGGGTTGTGCAGTAGAATCGTACCTGCGATAGCTCACGTACCGAGCACATAAGCACGTACGGCATCCATCGAATTTTAGCAACAGGAGCTTTCCCCTATGGCGATTCCCGCCACGCAGATGCGTCCCGGCATGATCATCAAGTACAAGGACGATCTTCACCTCGTCTTCTCGGTGGAGCACCGGACGCCCGGAAATCTGCGCGCCTTCATCCAGGCCAAACTGCGCAACGTGCGCACCGGCTCCATGTTTGTGGAGCGCTTCCGTTCGCCGGACCCCATCGATCGCGTCATCGTCGACGAGATCAAGATGGAATACCTCTACAACGACGGTGACGACTTCTACTTCATGGATCAGCAGACCTATGAGCAGACCAACCTGAAGCACGATGTGCTGGGCGACGCCGTGGATTACCTCACGCCGAATCTGCTGATCTCGGTCAGCTTCCACGATGGCAAGGCCGTCGGCATTGAGCTGCCGCCCTCGGTCGAAATGACCGTCGTCCAAACCGAGCCGGGCATCAAGTCCGCCACGGCAAGCTCAGTGACCAAACCCGCCAAAACCGACACCGGCCTCATTGTTCAGGTGCCGCCCTTCATCAACGAAGGCGAACGCATCAGGGTGGATACAGCGGAAGGCGCGTACATGAGCCGGGCGTAGGCTCCATAAATCGGTTAGCTTTCAGGCGCTCCGATGCCGTAGTCCGTCAAGCCCGCCGATTCAAATAGAAAACTCGCTACCCCGGTCGCCTCCCTTATTGTCATTCCCGAAGGGAATCTCCGGCTGTTCTTGTTCTTGCTTGTCCTCTATCCCTATCGGCTCATCCGCTCATGGTACAGAGGCATCCCGCCTTTGTTGTCATTCCCGAAGGGAATCTGCGGTTGTTCTTGTTCTTGCCTGTCCTCTATCCCCATCGGCTCATCCGCTCTAGATTAAGGGAACGCGGCAGACCACCACGCAATTGGATCTACTGCCTTCAGGCGCTTTCGTATACCGCATCAAGTAATATCCGCAAAATTCAAAGCACAAGGGCGCGGCTATCAGCCGCGCCCTTTCTGCTCCTCATCACCACTAGAAGCGATAAAACGCACTGATCGCCGGTTCTTCCGTCGACCGCCACGCCCGCGTGCTGATGGCCGGCTGGTAGAAGTTCGGCGCGCGATAAATCAGCGTGCGGCCGGAGACGCGAAAGCCGATATGCGAGCTATGGACCGGCAGGTCGAAGCCGGTCTCAAGCAGACCCGTGCCGCGGAACTGGTTTGACGCATTCGAGGGTGTGAAATCCAGCGCACCACCGCCGACCTCCACATAGGGCTGGAAGGGAATCTTCTTGGGGTGGAACAGGTAACCGCCCGTGAACTCATGCATATCCGTCGGCACCTGGGTGCTGCCCGTGGTGCCCGTATTCGCAAAGGTGTATTGGTAGCGCTCCTGGTAGTGCGTAAAGCCGTAGTTCAGCGCAATCCCGGCCCAGGAGACCGGGTGTAACTGCAGCGACGTGAGAAATCCTGCAGACCAGGTGGTGAACTCCTGCTGATTGGAGGCGGTCGTCGTCGATGAGCCATTCGGGTTCACATTCACCGTCACGGGCACACTGCTCTGCTCCAGAATGGTGCTGAACTGTCCGGTTCCTCCGACGGACAAGCTCGCCCCGTGTGCCTTGAAGTACCCATCCTGTGCGGCTGCGGAGACCGCGGACAGTACCAAAATTGCGGGAAGTGTGCGACGAAGAAGCTGGATCATCTAGGGGGGTTCTCCTCAAAAACTCGAAGTGTGTCAAAAAGAAGAACGGGATGAACCGGGCCCGGGAGAACCAAGAACATTACCGCCTTCTCGCCAAGTGATGCAACAGCATCTTGCGTGCTGTCGGCCGGAAAGCAAGTACAGCTAAGACAGACGCCACCGCCTGGAGTGAGGTTGTCTCTCACGGGATGCCGCAAACCGCAAAAAGCCCCGATTTGCCCACAATCTTTCACTCTGCGACACTTCTCTTCATGGTGTTGCACTTCTTGGTTCGTGGCCGTGTGCAGGGCGTCGGATTTCGTTGGTTCGTGCATCGCGAGGCCGCGGCCCTGGGTCTGCGCGGCACGGTCCGCAATAACGACCATGGCGAGGTCGAAGTCATCGCCGCCGGCGATCTCGAAACGCTCGCTGAACTGCGTGCTGAGCTGCGCAAAGGCTCACGAGGCAGCCGCGTCGATGCGGTGATCGAGCACGAACTCGCCGATGCCGAGGAAGACGCTCTTGGGCCGTTCCAGATCGAAGGCGCCTGGTAAAGGTTTGGGGCGTGCCCAGTGCCCATGGCACAAACCCTCCCATCAACAACTAGCAACTACCAACGAATCACTAACAACTAGCCACCCTCCCTCCCACGCCGAACCTGCTACAAAAGATCCATATGTCCGACATTCCCTGCGAGCCGCTCAAAGCGCTCATCCGTACCGTCCCTGACTTCCCCAAGCCCGGCATTCTCTTCTACGACATCACCACGCTGCTGAAGGACCGCGCCGGTTTCGCGCAGATGATCGACGCCTTCGCCGTGCATTACATCGGCCAGGGCATCGACCTCGTGCTGGGCACGGAGGCGCGCGGCTTCATCTTTGCCCCGGCGATCGCCTACCGCCTGAACGCGGGCTTTGTGCCCGTGCGCAAGCCAAGGAAACTGCCCGCCGAGGTCATCAAGGTCAGCTACGACCTCGAATACGGCTCCGACGCCCTGGAAATTCACAAGGACGCCATCCAGCCCGGCCAACGCGTGCTGCTGGTTGACGACCTGCTCGCCACGGGTGGCACCATGGGTGCCACCGTACAGTTGGTGGAGCAGCTCGGCGGCACCGTCGCCGGCATCGCCTTCGCGATAGAGCTTGACTTTCTGAAAGGGAGAAATAAGCTGGCGGGGCACGATGTTTTCAGCCTGTTGCACTACGCGGAGTAATTACGTGGACGATTCTGATGAAAACCTCATGCAAGGCAGCGCTCTTCTCTGCTCTTTGGGTAGGGGCTGCGGCCTGGGCAGCATCGCCTAAGCACACTGTTTTAGCCCAAACTGGCAGCTCGAATGCACCACCCCTTACGTACTTCGATGTAACTACAGACCCCGATTTCAAGAAACTACAAGACAACTCTGCGATATTGGAGCAACCATCATCCCCATCGGGGAGGAAACGATTTCTGTGTGCTCGGCCCAAGATGCTGGGGATGGGACTAGGTCTGCGTGGGTAATCTGGCCGCAAGGTGCAGAGATCTTCCTTTGGGGCGGACGCGACTCATCACTGGACACTTCTCCAGACAACCCATCTAAAAACAGATGTGGTCGCTTCCGAGCAGGACATTCACGGCAGCACATTACTACTACCCAGGATTGGGTATCGGGTTTAGAGTCCAAGTGTGACGCTCAAGGAATCAAGTTACATCTTTCACCGCCCTATCCACGTAAGTCAATTCTCAGAAAGTAGTCTTCATGGTTAATTTGCCTGCAATCAACATGGACGAAGGCCTCGAAGTTCGCGTGCTTCTCGCGGAAGTCCGAGGCCCACAACAGGCAGGGTACAACCTTCCCGACGTAACTACAGCTATGCAGTGAATACACATTATTTGCAAACCGCATAGCGAACCCTCAACCATTTGGGGCCAGTGAAAGTACATTAGAATCTATTGTTACCGCACATAACCAATTTGCAAGGTTTGAGAGATATCCGATAATAAGCCAAGCCATTGTTGCGAACCTGCATGTATTGCCAACGCTGTGAAGGACCAGCGGGCGCAAACCTTCCAGGCGCACATCAATGCAGCAATCGCTACCGCTAAGTCAATGGGTCTTGTCGATCCGTCCCCGGGCAGACTGACAGCCTGGCGCTCCGCCGGGGCAGTATCACCGGGAGACAACTTCGTTTTGTTTCGGCGGCTTCTGTTCAACGATTACTACTACCTCCCGTAAGCCATGCCGCAACACCGGGCTTTGAGGAGACCAGGAGCACAACTTGGGATCTGAATCAGAGAACGCGCGCCCTGTGTCATGCTGAAAGCACCTGAATCTTCTCACTCTGGAGCAGCCCAAGTGCGTTTCCGTTCGTGCCTCTCCGTTTGCCTGCTTTGCGCCTGCGCCGCCGCACAAACGTCGTCCCCGTCCGTCACCGCTCCTCCAGCTGTCGGGACCAAAACCGTGCCGCCCACCCTGGACCAGTCACTCGATATGTACGCCGTGAGCGCACCGGCGATCTCGCCCGACGGCCTGCGTGTCGTCTACGGGCAAAGCCGCACCGACTGGGACAGTGACACCTTCGCCAGCGATCTCTGGATCGCCTCCGTCGCGCACCCCACACCGCATCGCCTGACCGCGCCGGCAAAATCTGCGAAAAACGCGATGTGGTCGCCGGATGGCCATTGGATCGCCTTCCTGTCCAACCGGCCCGGCACCCTCCCCAAATCGCCCGCCGACAAGCAACAGATCTGGCTCATCCCCGCCGACGGCGGCGAGGCGGCGCAGCTGACCCACTTCGAGACCGGCATCGAGGCCTTCGATTGGTCGCCCGACAGCAAAAGTCTCGTCTTCACCGCCGCCGATCCCGAAACCCCCGTACAAAAGGATCGCAAGGAGAGCTTCGGCGAGTACCACATCATCCACGCGGACTACATCATGCACCACCTCTGGCTGGCGGATATACCCACCGACGCCGCGCTGACGCCCCCTGTGCCGGTGCGCCTCACGGAGGGTGCCTTCTCCGTGGACGACTTCAAGATCTCGCCCGACGGTGGGCGCGTCGCGTTCTCCGCCGCGCGTGACCCCGACCTGATCTCCTCCTTCACCAGCGACATCTACACCGTCACGCTGACCGGCCACACGGTGAAAAAGATCGCCGACACGCCCGGTCCCGACTCGCACCCGCTCTGGTCGCCGGACGGCAAAACGATCGCCTATCTCACCTCGAGTGCGGCCCCGAACTTCTTCTATGCCAACAATCTGATCGCCACGGTGCCGTCCGACGGCGGCGCGAAACCCGTGCTCCTCAACACGACCTTCGACGACGATCCGCAGCTGCTGGCCTGGACGCCCGCGGGCATCTACTTCACCGCGTATCAGAAGACCGCAATGCGCCTGTTCTTAATGAACCCGCAGCTGAGCACGCAGCCCCATCCGGCAGCGGGGGGCGTTGTCGCCCTGAGTCCCGCCCGCGAGGTGCTGGGGCAACCGTCCCTTTCGCCCGACGGCAGGCATCTCGCCTACCGTGGCGCCGCGCCGAATGAGATGGCTGAGATCTACACCGCCGAGCTACCTAATTCTCCGAGCTCGCCGACGAAAGCGCCCTGGAATGCCCGGCGCATCACGCACATCGCCGACCAGATTGCCCCCTTTCCGCACTCCACGCGCGAAGTGGTGTCCTGGAAGAGCGGTGATGGCGCGACGGTCGAAGGCATTCTCGAAAAGCCGGAGGACTTCCAGCCCGGCCGCCGCTATCCGCTGCTGGTCATCATCCACGGCGGCCCCTTCGCACTCGATCTGCCCGTGCTCGCCCCGGACCGCTATTACCCGGCGGAGCGCTTTCTGGCCCGCGGCGCCCTGGTTTTGCGGCCCAATTACCGCGGCTCGGCAGGCTACGGTGCCAAATTCCGCGCGCTCAACGTCCGCAACCTCGGCGTTGGGGACTACGCCGACGTGATCGGCGGTGTGGATTCCCTGATCGCCCAGGGCCTGGTCGATCCCAAACGCGTGGGCGCCATGGGCTGGAGCGAGGGTGGCTACATCTCGGCGTTCATCACGGCCTCCAGCGACCGCTTCCAGGCGGTGTCGGTGGGCGCGGGCATCTCCGACTGGGCGACCTACTACTACAACACCGACATCACCCCCTTTACCCGGCAGTACCTGGGCGCCACCCCCCAAACCGACCCCGAGATCTACCGCAAGACCTCGCCGATCAGCTACATCGGCCACGCAAAGACCCCCACGTTGATTCAGCAGGGCAGCATCGATCGACGGGTGCCGGTGGCAAACTCCTTCGAGCTGCGGCAGGCGCTCGAGGACCGCGGCGTGCCGGTCAAGATGGTGCTCTACGAGGGCTTCGGCCACCCCATCGACAAGCCCAAGCAACAGCGAGCCGTCATGGAGGAAAACGAGCTCTGGTTCAACCACTATCTCTGGAACGATCCGCTGCCGGCCGATCTCACGCCCACCAAGAAGGCAAAGCCGGACAGCGTAGACACGAAGCAGCCGTAGGATCAGCCTCGCCCAGCGCTCCAGCCTGCACCATGTACCGGAGAGTCGACCACCAACTACTAACCACTAACCACCAAGAACTAACAACCAACAACTAAGAACTAAAACACCTCCCTCCCGCATCCAAACTCTTGAGGAACACATGACCCCCAGTTTTGGATACGCTGCCCAGACGCAAGCCGCCCCGCTTGCCCCCTTCACCTTCGACCGCCGCGAGCCCGGACCCAACGACGTTGTACTCGACATCCAGTTCTGCGGCATCTGCCACTCGGATATCCATCAGGTCCGCGGCGAGTGGGGCCAGAAGCTCTACCCCATGGTGCCGGGTCACGAGATCGTCGGCACGGTCAAGGCCGTCGGCAGCGCGGTGACTCGCTTCAAGGTCGGCGACCCCGCCGCCGTGGGCGTCATCGTCGAAAGCTGCCTGCATTGCAATAACTGCAAGGCCGACCTGGAAAACTACTGCAGCGACGGCGGCGCGCGGGATACCTATAACTCCACCCTGCGCAGCGGCGAGCGCACCATGGGCGGCTACTCCAACAACGTCGTCACGCCGGAGCACTTCGTGCACACGCTGAAGCCGGGCGTGGACCTTGCGGGAACGGCACCGCTGCTGTGCGCCGGCATCACCACCTACTCCCCCTTGCGGCACTGGGGCGTGGGGCCGGGTAAAAAGGTGGGCATCGTCGGTCTTGGCGGCCTGGGGCACCTGGGACTCAAGTTCGCCCACTCCTTTGGTGCGCATGTGGTGCAGTTCACCACATCCGAACGCAAAATCGAGGACGCGAAGAAGCTCGGCGCGGACGAAGTCATCCTCTCCAACGACAAGGCGCAGATGGCCAAGCACGCCGGTTCCTTCGATTTCATCCTCGATTGCGTCTCCGCATCGCACGATATGGATGCGTTGCTGGGCCAGCTGCGGCTGAACGGGACGCTTTGCCTCGTGGGAATTCCTGAGGTGCCGTTATCCGTGCAGCCGTTCTCGCTGGTGGCGAATCGGCGTTCGCTGGCCGGATCGGGCATCGGCGGCATGAAAGAAACGCAGGAGATGCTGGACTATTGCGCCGAGAAGGGCATCGTCGCCGATGTTGAGGTGATCGGCTACGACAAGGTGGACGAGGCCTACGACCGCGTCGTCAAGGGCGACGTGAAGTATCGCTTCGTGCTCGATAACGCAACCCTGAAACAGGCATAGCTTCCAGGAAACCCATACAACCGGCGGCGGCAGACCACACCCCTTGCCGCCGCCAAACAAAACAGCCGATAAGTAGGAATGGCTATCGATAGCAAATGGCCGATGTTTATTGACATCGCCTCTTTTTGGTTGTCATTCCCGAAGGGAATCTGCGCTTGCCCTTGCTTTTCCCTATTCTCTACAGCATGGGCTAATTCACTCCAATCCCTCCAACCATGAACGCGCTGCCTCACAGCGGCCTTCGCGTTCCCCTTTGCGCCCTCTGCGTTCGCCTCTATTCAGCCGCCGCAGACCGTCTCCGGCAGAGCCGCCTTACAACCAAACAACGCACATCGGCGAAGGCACCTTTTGGCTGCCCTGCGGCGTAAGCCGGCCCGTCCCCGCATCGCGCGCAAAGACCGCCACCGTACCACCCTCCTGATGGGCGCAAAGCAGCCAACGCTCACTCGGATCGAGCGCGAAGAAGCGCGGGATACGGCCGCCGCACGGCACCTGCTGCAGCAGGCTCAGCTTCGTATGGTCGGCCACGTCGAGGCTCGCCACGGTCAACTGGTCGATCCCGCGCGTGCTCGCGTACAGAAAGCGCCCATCCCGGCTCACGGCGACCTCCGCCCCGGTATTCGGGTGCGCGACATCGCCGCTCGGGCCTGCAAGGCGTAGTACGCTCTCCGGCAGCAGTTGCGGGCTTGCGGTGGAGCCCGGCTTCGGCCACCGCGCCGCCTCGACCGTGCAGTCCAGCTCATGGATGCAGTAAAAGGTGTCCCCGCTTGGATGGAAGGCCAGGTGTCGAGGGCCCGAGCCCGCCCGCGCGGCCACCCGCAAGGGCGTCCCGATCGCGTGGCCGGACGGCGGATTCAAAGGGAAGACCAGGACGGCATCATCGCCCAAATCGCACGCCAGCACGGCGCGGTTATCCGGCGAAACCGTGGCGCAGTGCAGGTGCGGCGCCTCCTGACGCTCGTGGTTGGGTCCCAGGGGACCGCACGCACCATGACTCACACAGGAAAACGAGTCGACCGCCGGGCCCAGGCTGCCCTTGGCGTCGATCGGGAACACGGCCAGGTTGCCGCCGCCGTAGTCGGCAACAAACAGCAGCTTCCCCTTTCGATCCACTGACGCAAAACAGGGCCCACCGCCATGGGTCTGCTGCGTCGGCTGCGCTCCCAAAGGCGTCAGGGTACCCTGCCGACGGTCTACATGAAAGGCGGAGACCGTTGCCGCCTCGCCGTCCAGCTCATTGCAGGCGTACAACACGGGCAGCCGCGGATGGAGGGTGAAATATGTCGGCCGGGGGGTGGCCACGGCCGGCTCCGGCACTCCCAGTTCACCGGTCCTTGCGTTCCAGCGCGCACGGTAGATGGTCGGATCGCTTCCCCCGAGCAACACCCAGCCTCCCTCGCCGGCACCCTTCGCCCACGCCAGGCGTCCCGCGGCGGCAGATGCCAGCGCTCCGGAGATCAGGCCGCGGCGGGTGAGGGGAGAGGGGGCGAATTGGAAAGAACTCGTCAAGGTTTCATGCGCCGGCCTCACGGCGTCTCTACGGCTTCTGCAGCGTAACACCCGGAGGCAGCCTCTCGGTTTGCGCCGCGGTCTCGGGCTCGCCGGGCAGCTTGAAATCCATCTCGGAGGGGTGCGCGTCCTGGTTGATCACCGGCAACGAGGGCAGATGCGACACATCGCCCACCTCCTTAACCACCGCCGCCACCTGTTCGAGCACCTCGTCGAGCGTCATCGTGTACATCTCGCGGCCGTTGTCATAGCCGTTCTCGATGGAGATCTTCAGGTAGCGCCCCGCGGCCTGCGCGGCCAGGTAGTCCGTGATGACCTTGCCGTTACGCCGTTTTTGCTCAACCCACGCCGCATTCGGCATGGCGATCCACAGGGGGCGGCCATTCACGCTGAAGCGAATATCGGTGGCGTCCGCGTGACGCGTGGCAATGGCGACCAGGGTGCCCTTCCAGACGCAGTGCAGCGGCTCCTCTGTCCAGCGGTCGGTGGCGGTGAAATCCTCATACATAAAGCTCAGGGTAGCGGCTCCGGTCCGGCGAGGCAAGGTTTTCCCGTTTTGATCCACCTCTTCATGAAAAAACATCTTTTCGCATCAAACCCGCTAACGTTTCAGGAGGTTTGGCCGATGAAGATTTTAGTGATTGGCGCGGCAGGCAAAACAGGGGAGGCTCTTGTGAAGCAGGCCCTTGCGGCGGGACATACCGTCACGGCCTTCGTGCACGATGCGAAAGAGTTCGACGCACCGGCGACGGGGGGACCGGTCGCGCGCGTCATCGAGGGCGACGTCTTGGATACCGCGGTGCTCGACTCCGCCGTCGCCGGCCAGGATGCGGTGCTCGACGCCCTGGGCGGTCACACCCCCTGGAAGGAGACCACGCTTGAAACCAATGCGGCACGCAACCTCATCGAAGCCATGGAGCGGCATGGCGTCAAGCGCCTGCTTGTGGTCTCCGCCATCGGCGTCGGCGACACCGCGAACCTGGTGCCGAGCTGGTATGAGCACCTGATCATGCCGACCCTGCTCAAGGGCATCATGCACGACAAGGAACACATGGAAACCGTCGTCGAGGCGAGCGGCCTGGAGTGGACGCTGGTTCGTCCAGCTCATCTGGTCAACGGCGAGGCTACCGGCAACGTGCTCACCTTCGAGCCCGGCGCGGGCGAGACGGCGCACAAGATCACCCGCTCCGACCTGGCCCACTTCATGCTCGAGATCCTCAAGAACGGCACCTACAAACAACAGGCAGTCAATGTGGCATCAAGCTAAGCAAATCCAATTCCTTCCAGCGCCTCTCTAGTCATCCCCGCAGGGGATCTGCAGTTGCAGTTGCCGTTGCCCTTCTTTCTGTCATCCCCGCAGGG
>CAXTBJ010000001.1:13122-20092 GCA_964242585.1 uncultured Bryocella sp. | reverse complement strand
GGAGAACAAACTTGCGAAAACTGGGCTCGATGGAGACACACGCACGGTGAATCGAAGGCTTCAGCACCTGGGCTGCATCGGCCTGGCGTACACCCTTTCCCCTTGGCTCGCCGCGCAAGCGCAGACCACGGTTCCTGAGCAGGAAACCGCCAAGCCTCAACCCGCTGCGCCCGTGACCGGCTCGCTGCCCGATGTGCTCGTCTTTACCAATGGCGATCGGCTCACCGGCAAGCTGGAACGGGCAGCGGGTGGGGATGTCGTCTTCCGGAGCGACATGGCGGGCGAACTCACCATTCCTCTCGGCAAGGTGAAGGAGTTGCGGTCGGGGTCGCAGTTCGTGGCTCTACGCAAAGGGGATACAAAGCGAAATGCTCCGGTGGGCGCGGGTACCGTTACCTTCACCGGCGATCAGGTCGAAATCGAACCCAACAACCGCGCTCCCGAGCACCTGCCCGCGGCGCAACTGGGTTACCTCATCGATATGCCGACCTACGCCAGGGCCGTGGACCACCACGCGGGGCTGCTCGAGGACTGGAGCGGCGCGGCCACCGCCGGGTTCACGCTGGTGCGCTCCACGGAAAAGAGCACTACCTTCACCGGCGCGCTCAACTTCGTGCGTACGGTGCCGGACGTGTCCTACCTGCCTCTCCGCAACCGCACCCGGGTCAATGTCACAGAAACCTACGGCACGGAGGCAACGCCCGTGATTCCGCAGACCGCGCCGCCGAGCCAGCCATCGGTCGTCCAAACCAGCATCTTCCATGCCGACTCCGAGCGTGACGGGTACTTCTCCTCCCGGCTGTTTTTCCTCGGGGACCTCTCCTTCGACCATAACTTCTCCCAGGGCCTGCAGTTGCAGCAGGTCTTCGGCATCGGCTTCGGCTGGACGCCCTATAAGGGTGAGCGACAGGAGCTGGATCTGCGGGTCGACACGCACTATGAAAAGCAGCAGTTTCTTCCCACGGTTCTCGGCACGGCTAACAGCGCGAACGGTGCCGCCCAGGACAATCTCAATCTCGTGGGTTCCACCTTTCAGGAGAACTACCGTCGCACCCTGCCCCGCAAATTCATGCTTACCGAGTGGGCCAACATTCTGCCGGCCTGGAACGACCGCCGGGCCTACACGGCCAATGCCTATCTCGCGCTCACCATGCCCCTCTTCAAACGGCTGGGAGCGACGGTCTCCGCAACGGATAACTACCTCAATAATCCCTCGCCCGGCTACCGCACAAACTCGGTTCAGCTGGTCACCGGTCTCACCTACACGATCAAATAGGCCTAAACTAACCCCATCTGCCGGCGGGAACGCCGGGTTCCGCCTCGGCTGCGCGGCGCGGGATGTTCTAATGGAGGTATGGCCGTGAACGGCTTCGCATGAAGGGCAGGGACGTGGCTTTGGTGGGTGGTACGGGTTCAAAAAAGCGGCACAGGCTGCAGGGTTTGCAGGTTTTAGCGGGCGGTTGGCTCATGGCGGGTGTGGCCTTGTGCGGCACGGCCGATCGGGCGCAGGCGCAACGCAAACAGACGCGTCCCCATCGCGAGACCAATGCCAGTCGTCAGGCACGCATCAATCGCACGATCAAAGCGACCTACTCGTACCCTTGGGAGGCCTTCGGCGGCGGTGGCTATCTGCGCTGGAGAAGCGGCGACTACACCCTGAAAAATAATGAGGTGAGCTGGGCCGCTCAGCTGGACCGTTATCTCTCGCCGAAGCTTGCCATCATCGGCGATGCCCGCGGCTCGTTCGGCAATGCCCATCAGCAGCTCCCTCTGGAGTTTCCCCAGATTGCCCGTCCGCAGATCAACGAATACTTCTTCACGGGCGGCGCGAACTACCGGTTTTATGCCAAGGAGAAGGTGGCGCTCAGTGCGCAGGCCACCGGCGGGGTCGTTTGGGGCATCTTCTCCGGCGGTGCCAAGGGTCTTACCGGCCCGGAGGTCGGTCTGTGGCAGGACGGCTTCCGCCCGGCCTTCACGATCGGCGTCAATGCCGACTACAACCTGTTCCCGAACTTCGCCGTCCGCGTCTCACCCACCTACGTCGGCACAACCTTCGGCGGCGAGGTGCAGAACAATCTAGGCCTCAACGCCGGCATCGTTTACCGTTTCGGCGCGCAAAAATAACATATTTCTGGGGGAACACTGTGGCCAAGGGCTGGGAATCGAAGAACGTCGAAGAGGCGCAGGCGGAGGCACTCGGCCGTTCTGCGACGGCGGCCACGGCCGCTGCCGCCGGACGCGACGAAGCTGCCATGAAACGGCATATTCAAGGGCTGGAACTGCAGCGCGAGCGGCTATTGAGCGAAAAGACCAGCAGCCCCCATCGGCGCAGCGCTCTTCAAATGGCCGTGGCCACCATTGAGCGTGATCTGGAACAGCTCGGCTGGTCCATCAAGCTGTAACGTGCACATGGCGTACCGGACAAATCTGCTCAACTGCGACGGTGGATGACGAAACTGTTTGCCTGGTCGATGCAGGTGAGCAAAACCGTCTGGATCTGCACGTGAGCCGGCCGCGTCGCCGTCCACACGATGGTTTCGGCGATGTCCTCCGGTGTCAGCGGCACGACCCCCTGGTAGACCTTGGCCGCGCGCTCCGCATCCCCACGAAAACGCGTACTGCTGAATTCGGTTTCGACCATGCCCGGATCGATGGACGTCACCCGGATCGGCGTACCGTTCAGGTCGATCCGCAAACCGTCGGTGATGGCCCGCTCCGCCGACTTGGTCGCGCAGTACACATGGCCGCCCGCGTAGGCACCGTGCCCGGCCGTTGAGCCCAGGTTGATCACATGCCCGCGCCCGCGGGCCACCATGCCCGGAACCACCGTGCGCGTTACGTACAGCAGGCCTTTGGTGTTGGTGTCGATCATCTCCTCCCAGTTCTCGATGTCGTCCTCCCAGAACTTCGCCAGGCCGCGCGCCAGGCCCGCATTGTTGACCAGGATGTCGATCTCCCGCCAGCCGTCGGGAAGGGTATGGATGGTGCCCTCGACCTCATCGCGGTCCCGCACGTCGAGCTCGAAGTGAAAGATATCCTCCGCGCCCTTGTCGCGCAGCTCCGTCTCCATCGCCTCGAGCTTGTCCCGGCGGCGGCCGCATAGCAGCAGCTTTGCGCCCTGCTCCGCAAAGGCCCGCGCCGTGGCGGCACCGATGCCTGAACTCGCCCCGGTGATGAATACGGTCTTGCCTTGTAAACGTTCTGCCACGTCATGCCCCTCTTTGCTTCAGATGCAAAAAACGAGCAAGGGCCGCGAGCGGACTCGCGGCCCTTCGCCTGCCGATCGGCAGGGATACATGGATCTACTGCGTGATGGAACCGCTGCCCGTTCCCGCTGCCGGACCTGCCGTGGTCTGCACACCGATCGCCTGACCTGAAACGATCAGCTCCACACGACGATTCTGCGCGCGGCCCGCGGCACTGCCGTTATCCGCCGCGAAGCTGGTCGCCCCGTAGCCCTTGGCCGTGATATTGGCCTGCGGCACGCCGTTGTTGATCATGAAGTTCTGCACCGCGTCCGCACGGTTCTCACTCAGCTTCTGGTTCGTCGCAGGCGATCCGGTGGAGTCCGTGTACCCTTCTACCTGCACGCTCAGCCCCTGGTACAGCTCCAGAATGGTCGCCACCTTGGCCAGCGAAACCTGGGTGTTCTGTTTCAAGCTGTATTTGCCGGTGTCGAACAGCACATCGCTCAGATTGACCACCAGGCCGCGGGGTGTCTCGGTGGTCTGCAGCACGGCATTCAGCTGTGCCAGCAGCTTGGCACGAAGGGCCTCGACGCTCTGCTGCGCGGCCTCGGCCTGGCGCTGGGAGTTGGCGGCATCGGCTCGGGCGTTGGCGGCATCGGCATCGGCTTTGGCGCGTTGCGCCTCAGCCTGGGCGCGCTGCGCGGCAGCCTGATCGGCAGCCGCCTGCGCTTGGGCTGCCTGCAGCTGCGCCTGTTCGGCCTGCTGCTGCGAGGCGGCGGCCTGTTGCTGCGCCTCCACCTTGGCATCCTGCGCCTGCTGCTGGCGCTCGGTGGCCTGCTTGCGCAGCGTGGTGATGCGGGCGTCCTCGGCGCGCTGCACCGCATTGCGCGCATAGGTGAACTCCATCTTCACGTCGCGGTGCTTGCCGTCCTGGATGTCCTGCGCATTGGTCAGATCCTGGTTGACCTCTGCCATGATGTCCGCAGCATACTTGTCGGCCCCGGTGTTCAGCGCGATACGCTGGGCGTTGTAGGCCTCAAACAGCGCCAATGGGGTGTGCTCGCGGTCGGTAATGGGGTGCGGCTGTGCCTTGGAGCCCTCGGTATTGGCATAAAGGCCGCGCGGCAGCAGCGTGTAATGCACATTCACCTGCTGCAGGATGCCCTGGGTCTTATCCGAAAACACATTCTGTGCCACGATCACATCCGAAGGCACCGAAACGGCATAGTACGGCTCCGCGGTGACGATCATGCCGAAGCTCTGGAAGCCCGTCGTCACATTCAACGAGGCCTTACCGCCGGCCAGCTCCAGCTCACCCAGGTTCTCCGGGCGTCCATCCGCTGAAATCGCCCACAGCACGTATGTCAGATATTCGGGACCAAAACCGTTCGCCGGTGTAACGCCTTCCAGCTTGAGTGAGATGTTGGTTTTGCCCGTCACCGCGTCCACCTTGGCGTCGCCCTTGATGCTCGGCTCCAGGTTGGTTCCCGTGAAGTTCACGTGCGTCGATCCGGAGCGGTTCAGGTAGTTCACCGCATCCAGCGAGCGCTGGACCACCTTCACATGGTAGATGTACACCCCGTTCTGCGTGTCGGCGACAATATCGGCGGAGCGGGCGCCGGGGGCCACGGCCGTGGGGTTGGGGACAGCCTGCGCCAGGCTGACGGCGGGCGTTGCAAAAAGACAAACTGTGGCGAGCGACGCCGGTAAGGTAAATCTGTTCCACTGCTTCATCTTGCTCTTCTCCTGAATGCCGTTTCGATCCCTGGGCATCATAGCCGCACACATGTGCGCAACAGGGGATAGGATGCATGGCGGAAATGCGGGGGTAGCTCGGAAAATCCGCTCAGGCCTCACACAAAGGTGCTAGCGTCTGAGGCTTGTCAGGCAGTTTGTAGCGTTCTGACACACGGCGCCGGCAATTCCCCGAACGGGTGGGGCGCCGAACCTTCTAGCTCCAATTCAGGTTTGTCACCGAGTTCGCCGGCAGCGAAATCTCCGTCGCGGCCCCGGCAACCTGCACGCGCACGGTGCGCGCCTCGCCCGTATTGCTCAGCACCAGGCACTTGCGGCCGTCGGGATTCAAAAATGCCACATGCGCCACCTTCGCGATCTCGCCCTTGGAGGCAATCACCTTGGCCCCGCGGCGCGCGGCGTGGTTGTAATGCTTGATGACCCAATAGTTCGGGTTGCGTGTGATCTCCTTCGTCTTGGAATCGATGGTGACGGTGCCCTTTGAATGGGTGAACGGGCCCAGATTCGGGGTGCCCTTCTCGTCCAGCGCCACATTCCAATCGATGACGCAACGCACCCAGTTGCGCAAACCAATCGCGCCACCGGTGCCTCCGGCCGCGATGGCCGCATCCGGCGGCAGTTGCGGATGCAGCGGTCCAAGGTCCATGGTGCCGGCGTTGGCCTGCGCGAGGTCCGTCATGGGCCCGGGCGTGGCCTGTACCTGCGTGCCGGCCCCGGGTGCCGTCTGGTTTCCCATCTGCGTCATGGGTCCGGGCGTGGCCGCCGTACGGATCATCGCCGAGCGCGTGGCCGTGGCAAACTGGCCCTCGGTCCAGTACTGGTTCTTGGTCGGGTACGCATCGTGGATGCGGGTCATGGCAGTCGGGGAGCCCACATACGGATGCCACGCGATACCCTCGACGTACTTGAACACCTCAGGGTCCTCAAGCGTGTTGTACACCCGGCCCCACAGGTTCCAGTTGTGGTCCAGCAGCCAGATCTTCGTGGGCAGATTGGCCGCCTGCAGCGCCGGCCCGAGATATCTGCCCACAAAGATCACCTCATGCTCTTGCGCGAACGCGCAGGCCGGCATGCGTTCGGCCTGTTCGGTGTCCACCTCGTTCTGCGAGGTCATCGCGTTCACGCGCACACCGGCAGCCTCATACGCTTGCAGATACTTCACCAGATAGTTGGCGTAGACGGGGAAGTACTTCGGCTTCATATCGCCGCCCAGCATGGTGCCGCCATTCTTCATCCACCCTGGCGGGCTCCAGGGCGAGGCCAGGATGAACAACTCCGGGCTGATCTTCCGCGCACTGACCAGCTGCGGAATCACGTAGGCGCGATCGTGGTCGATCGAAAAGCGCGTCAGCCCCGGGTCGGGTTCGCCCTCGTCATAGCTGAACACCTCGGTAGAAAAGTCGCTCGCGCCCACACAGATGCGGATCACGTTGATCCCCAGCTCCGCAGGGTCGAAGAGCTCGTGCAGAAACCGCTCGCGGGCCGTGGGGCTGAGCTGGTTGATCATGTAGGTCGCCGCATCCGTCATCGCCGCGCCAAAGCCGAGGATCTCCTGATAGGTCATGGAAGGATCGACCCGAATCGTGTCGGTTCCTGCCGTATCTGTCCCTGCCGCGCCCGCTTCCGGGCGCCACGTCAGATTCGCCTGCTTCGCAAAACGCTGCGATCCGGCCGACTGCTGCACCGTGATCGGACCGGGTGTTTGCGCCAGGGCCGAGAGTGGTGGCGTCATCGCGGCCAATCCGGCGGCGCCGAGCTTCACAAAATCGCGACGAGTCGTCGGCATAGACGTTTCAGTTCCTTCCTTACCGCACCAAGGGCTACAGGCCTAGGTGCGACCTGTCGCTGGAGCCGTGCAGGCGCATAGAAACCTTCGTCGGCAGCGCCCGTTTAGCGGATAAGAAGCAGCTTCCCGAAGGCGCGGCCAGTATAGGCTGACGTTTGTCTACATGTCGAACGCTGTTGCCTCCACTACCTGCCTTCGTCCCGTGGCCGTTGCTGTTCTCGCTATTGCTTCTGCCTTTCTT
>CAXTBJ010000001.1:8571-13022 GCA_964242585.1 uncultured Bryocella sp. | reverse complement strand
AGGGAATCTGCGGTTCGGCTCTCTGCACAGCCACAGGTCGCGTGATTCCAACCACCCGCAATCGACTACCCCAGGGTATTGCCGCCATTGACCGCAAGCTTCTGCCCGGTAACAAACGCCCCCGCATCCGACGCCAGGTATACCACCGCCGCACCCACATCCGCGGCCTGCCCCGCACCCAGCGGCACACGGTCCACATACGCGCTCCGCTCGGCATCCTCGGCATCCACCGCGCGCTCTGTCGGAATCCATCCCGGCGCGACAAGGTTTACCGTAACGCCCGCCGGTCCGAGCTCGCGAGCCCAGGAGCGCGTCTGCCCGAGCTGCGCCGCCTTCGCCGCCACGTAATTGGCAAAGCGCGGATTGCCCAACTCCACCACCTCGCTGCCGATCTGGATAAACCGCCCGCGCCGCACCGCCCGCCAGTGCGGCAGCGCGGCCTGCATCAGCAGCAAGGGCGACTTCACGAAGAACTCGAGCTGATCGAGATAGGCCTGCCAGGTCTGGTCCTCGATCGCCAGAAACGGCTGGTATGCCGTGGCATTCGCGACCACGATATCCGGCTCGCCGAAAGCGGCGCGCACCTCACCGAAGAGCCGCGCCACCTCCGCCTCCTCCCGCACGTCGCCGCCGAAGGCCTTGGCTTCGAGACCCCGCGCCCGCAACCCGGCACAGAGCGCCTCGGCACGGTCGCGGCTGGCAAAATAGTTCACCGCCACGCGGCAGCCGGCCTCGGCGAGTGAAGCGGCAATGGCCGCCCCCAAACCCCGCGACGCGCCGGTAATGATCGCAACCCGCCCAGCCAACGACTTCATCAAGCAATCCTCTACTGGCCGAGAATCGCGGTGCCGGCCAGCTCCTGCGACTGCGCGATGCGTTCCTTCCACATCGCCGGGCCGGTCAGGTGCACGCTCGTGCCCGTGACATCGACGGCCACCGTCACCGGCATGTCCACAACCTCGAACTCATAGATCGCCTCCATGCCCAGGTCCTCGAACGCGAGCAGCCGGGAGTGCCGGATGGCCTTCGACACAAGGTACGCCGCGCCGCCGATGGCGATCAGGTACACGGCCCGGTTGTCGCGGATGGCGTCAATGGCCGCCACACCACGTTCCGCCTTGCCCACCATGCCCAGCAGCCCGGTTTCTTCGAGCATCTGGCGGGTGAACTTGTCCATGCGCGTGGCCGTGGTGGGCCCGGCCGGGCCGACGGCCTCATCGCGTACCGCGTCCACGGGACCGACGTAATAGATCAGCTTGTTCGTGAAGTCGACCGGCAGCGTTTCGCCGCGGCTCAGGGTGTCGGTCATGCGCTTGTGCGCGGCGTCGCGGCCGGTCAGCAGCCTGCCGTTCAGCAGCAGAACGTCGCCCGGCTGCCACAGGGCGATCTCCTCCCGCGTCAGCGTGTCCAGGTTCACGCGGCGCGCCCCCGAAGCCAGCGGATCGTAGGAGAGCTTCGGCCAGTTTTCGAGCGCCGGCGGATCGAGATACACCGGGCCCGAGCCATCCAGCACAAAGTGCGCATGACGCGTCGCCGCGCAGTTCGGAATCATTGCCACCGGCAGGTTGGCCGCGTGCGTCGGCCAATCTTGAATCTTTACATCGAGCACCGTCGTGAGCCCGCCCAGTCCCTGTGCGCCGATACCCAGCGCGTTTACCTTGTCATAAATCTCCACGCGCATGCGCTCGATGTTGGTGCGCGGTCCACGTGCCTTCAGCTCCCCCATATCGATTGGGTCCATCAGCGACTTCTTGGCCAGCAGCATGGCCTTCTCCGCCGTGCCGCCGATGCCGATGCCCAGCATCCCCGGCGGGCACCAGCCCGCGCCCATCGTCGGCACCGTCTTCAGCACCCAATCCACCACGGAATCCGAGGGGTTCAGCATCACGAACTTCGACTTCGCCTCCGAACCGCCGCCCTTGGCCGCCACCGTGATATCCACCGTACCGCCCGGCACGAGCGAGACCTCCACCACCGCGGGTGTGTTGTCCTTTGTGTTTTTGCGGCTGAACGCCGGATCGGCAAGGATGCTTCCCCGCAGCTTGTTATCCGGGTCCAGCCAGGCCTCGCGCACGCCCTGGTCGCAGATCGCCTGCAGGCTGGTCGTCGGCGGCCCGTCGTCTTTACGGATCTGGCAATCCATGCCGACCTTCAAAAATACTGTAATAATGCCCGTATCCTGGCAGATCGGCCGGTGCCCCTCGGCGCACAGACGGGAGTTCACCAGAATCTGCTTGATGGCGTCCTTGGCCGCCGGCGACTGCTCCAGCTCATAGGCCCGGGCGAGATTGGTGATGTAGTCCACCGGGTGGTAGAAGCTGATGTACTGCAGAGCCGCCCGAAGGCTCTCGATGATGTCGTCTTGCTGAATAATGACCATGCCGCGGTAAGTCACACCCCTACTTTATTCACCTGGCCGATGCTCCAGGCGGCTATTCTTCATCGAGCGGGGCGAAAAGATCTGAAATGTAGACTTCCATGGCTGTCTCGGGTACCCGCAAACACCCCACCGACACCTCATGGAGGTTGCCCTCCCTGCCAAGCACATGTACAGCCCGCCGTGCCGGATCGATGATCCACACCTCGGGCACCCCTATTCCAAGATAATCCCGGCACTTGGCCAATGTTCGCGTGAGCCGGTCTTCCGGCGACAGCACCTCTATGCAAAGCATGGGTGCGTTTTGAATGATTCTCTTCGGTAAGCTGCTTCGCCGCACAAGGCAGGTATCGGGGACGCGATACCGGGTAGGGTCAATCTGTGTCCGTGTTTCCTGGATCACATAGTAGCCGTATGCCTTCTCACCTTTTACGAGAAGTTCAAAAAGAGCCCGTTGCAGGCGCCAGTGGTCAAACTCTCCCACATTTCGATCCTCTAAGCAGCCGTCCACATAGTCCATATCGGGCTCATACACCGTATGGAGATATTCCTCCACGGATACAGGAAAAGGAACGGGAGCCGCTGCCATGAGTACGCCCTCAACATTCCGTAGCTTATACCGCCCCGCACCGTGAACTCTACTTGTGATCGCTCGCCGGCGGCCCATTCCCGATCTGCACCGTATAGACCGTCATGGGCAACTGCAGCGCCTGCTTGCCATTGTTGAAGCTGGGTGTGCGGTCCATCTGCGCGGCGGGCATCCACAGGCGGCCGTCGGCGGTGATCCACATCGCGTCCACCCACACCAGCCGCGGGTCTTCGACCAGGGTGGACACCTTGCCTTCCGGCGTGACCTGGAGCACCGCATCGTGCATCGTGTCGGAGACGTACACGTTGCCCTTGCTGTCGATGGCCGTGCCGCCGGCGGTATTGTTGTTGGCGAACAGGCGCACATGCTTGGCGCGTTCGCTGTCCGGCATGGCCGCGTCATCCAAAACCTGCGTGGGAACCGCGGAAAGCGGCCCGGCGCAGGGCTGGTAATAGAGCGTCTGCCCATCGGGCGAAACCTCCAGCTGATCGGCATGGAAGTAGATCGGTTTGCCGTGCTTGTTTTGCAGTTCGTGGCCTTCCGCATACAGCGGCTTCTGCGCCGTGGCGGACGGCTGGTCCGTCAACGCGCGGTACATCGCCCCATCCGGCCGGTGCACCACGATCAGCCCGGGCCAGCCCGCGTCGGTTAGGTACGCGTGGTCGCCATGGAAGCGCACATCGTCCACCGCGCTGCGCTTCGGGTCGATCATCTTGTCCAGATACAGCGTCTCCACCACCTGCCCGCTGCCGACATTGATCCCCACCAGCTTGGCCCCATGGGTCACCACGGGGTCATACAGCTCCGGCGAGCCGAAATCGACCACCCACAGCGTGCCGTCCGGACCGAACCGGATCGAGTTCGCATGCACGAACCGGTGCGAGGCATCGTCGCCCTTCTTCCAGCTATTCCAGGCCGCATCCGGGTAGGGCCTGGTCTGCCCATTCACCCACTCGGCGATCTGCGGCACCTCCTGGCCTTTCTGCTTGGCGATCACCAGAAACGTACGGCCACCGGGGGCAATGGCCACGCCGTTCGTGGTGGCCTTCGGCAGGCTGATGGCGGCTGTCAGGCTACCCGCGGCACTGCCGGAGGTGCCCTGGGGCGTCTGCGCCCCGCCCAACACGGCCAAAACGCTGGCAGCACCCAGCAGCAGGGCCACGGAGTAGATGCCGCGAGCCGAACAGGAGACGCCGCGAGCGGAACGGAAGCATAGAGGCATGAAATTGTCAGATGCAGCTTAAAGGCACAGGGAGTAGGGCACAGGGAACAGGGAACAGGGCACAGGGCACAGGGAACAGGGAACAGGGAGTAGGGAACAGGGAGTAGGGAACAGGGAGTAGGCAACAGGGCACCAGGCAACAGGGCTTGAGCAAGGCCTGCAAGCGCGATGCAACAGGAACCGGCAAACCCAATCCAGCTTGATACCTACCCTGCACCCTGCACCCTGCACCCTGCACCCTGCACCCTGCACCCTGCACCCTG
>CAXTBJ010000001.1:0-8471 GCA_964242585.1 uncultured Bryocella sp. | reverse complement strand
TGCCCTGTGCCCTGTGCCCTACTCCCTACTCCCTACTCCCTACTCCCTACTCCCTGATTTATGCTGATAGACGGAGAACCCCACCCCCTTGCATCGGGACATCGTTGAGATTCGGGGCTTGCGCAAGGTCTACGCCGGCAAAGAGCCCGTGACCGCCGTTGACGGAATCGACCTGACCGTGGCCGCCGGTGAGCTGTACGGTCTGCTGGGACCGAACGGCGCGGGCAAGACCACAACCATCTCCATCGCCACCACCCGCGCCGTGCCCACGGCCGGCAAGGTGCGTATCGCCGGCGTGGATGTCGTGCAGCAGCCCGCCCACGCCCGCCAGTTCATCGGCGTGGTGCCGCAGTACAACACGCTCGATCGCGCCTGTACCGTGGCTGAAAACATCCAGTTCCATTGCCGTTACTTCGGCATGAGCGGTGCCGAGGGCCGCGCCCGCACCGCCGAGCTGCTCGAGCAATTTCGCCTCACCGACCGCGCCGGCGCCTATCCGCAGCAGCTCTCCGGCGGCCTGGCGCAGCGTGTGCAGATTGCGCGCGCCATCGCGCACCGCCCGGAGGTGCTGTTTCTTGATGAGCCCTCCGCCGGGCTCGACCCGCAAAGCCGCATCGCCATGTGGGAGGCCGTCCGCGGCCTGCGCGCGCAGGGCATCACCGTCGTGCTCACCACCCACTACATGGAGGAGGCCGACGAGCTTTGCGGCCGTGTGGCCATCATCGACGGCGGCCGCATTCTGGTTGAAGACACGCCCGCGGCGCTCAAAGCCCGCGTCGGCGGCGACAAGATCTACGATCTCCGTTTAACGAATGGAGCCGCCGCCACAAACACCCTGCAGGGCCGCTTGAAAGCCCTAGCCGGCGTCACCGGCGTGGAGCCCGTCGAGGGCGGCCTGCGCGTGCTGGCCCGCGCCCAGGACGGTCTGCTCGCCCGGGTCGTCACCCTCGCCAACGACTTCGGCCTGCGCGATGTGGCCACCGCCGAACCCAGTCTGGAGACGGTCTTCATCCAGCTGACAGGAAGGGAACTGCGTGAGTAATCCGGCGACACCGGTGGTATCCGGCCTGGCAGCGGCCCCAGGCCTGGCAAGACGGCCGAGCTATCTGCGCGCCTTCGGCGGCCTGCTGCTGCGCGACTTCTACGTGCTGCGCCGCGAGCTTGCCCCCTTCATGGTTCGTATCGTCATGAATCCGCTGCTGTTTCTGTTCGTCTTCACCTACGTGATGCCGCACATGACCGGAGCCGCCGCTGCCTCCAGCCCGGCCGCGCGCATGGCCGGCATGGGAGCCGCCGGTGGCGGCTTCGGTACGGTTCTGCTGCCCGGTCTCATGGCCGTGGCCATCATGTTCTCGGGCATCGCCGCAGTCGCGCTTCCGCTGGCCACCGAATTCGGCATCACCCGCGAGATCGACGACCGCGTCATGTCACCCCTGCCCATCGCCGGCGTGGCGCTCGAAAAGGTCGTCTTCTCCGCCCTGCAAAGCATCGTGGCCGCGGGCGTCGTCTTCCCGCTGGCCTACTACATCCCGTCCACCCCGGTGCAGGCCCATGTCTCCAATTGGCTGTTTCTGGCCGCCGTTTTGATCCTGGGCAGCTTCGTTTCGGGCGCCCTCGGGCTGTTCATCGGAACCAGCGTGCAGCCCAAGCAGATCGGCCTCATCTTCGGCGTGGTCGTGGTGCCGATCACGTTTCTAGGCTGTGTCTATTACCCCTGGGCGGCGCTGGGCGCCATCCGCTGGATGCAGTACGGCGTGCTCATCAACCCCATCGTCTACATCAGCGAAGGCCTGCGCGCCGCGCTCACCCCCGGTATGGGCCACATGCCCGATCCCATGATCCTGGGGATGCTCCTGTTCTTCGGCGCGCTCCTGATGTGGCTCGGTCTGCGGGGCTTCCGCCGCCGGGTGGTCAGCTAGCAGGCAATCCGCTTTCGCCTTTGCCTTTTTTGTTGTCATTCCCGCAGGGAATCCGCGTTTGCCTTTGCCTGTTCTTTCCCGCATCGTCAAGACATTCAGCGCCGGCCAGCCGTAAGCACTCCCAATCAGATCCGCCGCGTCCTGCACAGCCCGCGCAGCCATAACGCCGTCCGCCTCCGCAGCACCGCGCCGCACAAGTATTGTAGGATCGAGCGTCTCAGGAGTTACCTTGCTTTCGGTTCTATCCAAGTCCGTCCTCCCTCGCCCAAAAAGGGCCTCGCAGCCTCTGCACCGGCCGGCGCAGAAGCTGTGGCTGCGGGCGTTTGCCCTCCTGGGCGTCCTTCTGCCGCTTCACGGCCTGCATGCCCAGGCGGGCCTCCCCTTGCAGGCCACGCCCGGCGGCGTCACGGCGCGCAGCGGGGGCCAGGTGATGGAGCTCACGGCCCTGCGCGACGACATCCTGCGCGTGCGCGTCTGGCCGGAAGGCCACCAGCCCGAGAACGCCTCCTGGGCCGTGCTGCCGGCGGCCCTGCGCAGCCAGGCCTCGGTCACGCCGGAGACCGCGGGTTTTTCAACAACCAAACTCCGCGTGGCGATCGGCCCCGGTCTCGCCCTCACCGTCTCTGATCTCGGGGGCCACGTGCTGCAGCGGGATGCGGAGCCCGTCGCGCGCCGGGGCAGCGGTCAAAACGCCTTCACCGTCTACAAGCAGCGCACGGACGGTGACCGCTTCTTCGGGCTGGGCGACAAGCCGGGGCCGCTGGACCGCAGCGGCGAGGCCTTCACGATGTGGAACACCGACTTCTTCGGCTGGCAGGAGTCCACCGACCCGATCTACAAGAGCATCCCGTTCTTTCTCGATGTGCGCGAGGGCCGCACCCTCGGCGTGCTGTTCAACAACACCTTCCGCAGCTTCTTCGACTTCGGCCGCGCGCAGGCCAATGAGTACAGCTTCGGCGCCGAAGCCGGTCCGCTCGACTACTTCCTGCTCTACGGGCCGGAGCCCAAGCAGGTCCTGTCCGCCTACGCTTGGCTCACCGGGCCCACGCCGCTGCCGCCGCTCTGGTCGTTGGGCTTTCAGCAGTCGCGCTACACCTACTCGCCGGAATCGCAGCTGCTTGAGGTGGAGCATCGCCTGCGCGCCGACCGCATCCCCGCCGATGCGCTTTGGTTGGATATCGACTTCCAGAAGAACAACATGCCCTTCACGGTCGATGCGCAGCGCTTTCCCAATTTCCCGCAGATGGTAAAAAATCTGGCCGCGGACAAGTTCCATCTGGTCGTCATCACGGACCTTCATGTCGCCAAACAGCCCGGCGTGGGCTATGCGCCCTACGACTCGGGCATGGCGGGCGATCGTTTTGTGAAGCTGCCGGACGGCTCCACCTACACGGGCATCGTCTGGCCCGGCCCGTCGGTCTTTCCGGAGTTCACCGAGGCGGACACACGCCTTTGGTGGGGCACGCTGTTCAAGGACTTCGTCGCGGACGGCGTGGCCGGCTTCTGGAACGACATGAACGAGCCCGCCGTCTTCAATACCCCCACCAAGACCATGCCCGACGATGTGCAGCACCGCATCGACGAGCCCGGCTTCGCCAAACGCACGGCCACCCATCGCGAGATCCACAACGTCTACGGCATGCTCAACACCGAAGCCACCTACCAGGGCCAACTGGCACTGCGGCCCAACGAGCGTCCGTTCGTCATGACGCGGGCCAGCTTCGCCGGCGGCCAGCGCTACGCCGTTACCTGGACCGGCGACAACAGCGCCACATGGAACCATCTGCGCCTGACCATGCCGCAGCTCATGAACCTGGGATTGAGCGGCTTTTCGATGGCCGGCGCGGATGTCGGCGGCTTTGCAGGCTCGCCGCCGGCGGATCTGCTGACCAAATGGCTGGAGATCGCAGCTTTTCAGCCCATCGATCGCGATCACTCGGCCAAGGGAACGCGGCCGCACGAGGTCTGGGTCGATGGCCCCGCGCAGGAGGCCATCCGGCGTCGCTACATTGAGGAGCGCTACCGCCTGCTGCCTTACCTGTACACGGTCGCCGAGGGGACCTCGCACGACGGCGTCCCGATGATGCGGCCCCTCTTCGTGGAGTTTCCAAACATCACGGCGGGCGGCCGGCCGATCGTCCTGGACCCCGAAGGCAATGAATTTCTGGTCGGCCCCGACCTGCTGATTGCTCCAAATCCGTCGCCTGAAGAGGTTGCCCCCTACGAGGTTCATCTACCCCCGGGCACCTGGTACGACTACTGGACGGGCGCGCCCTATGAGCAGGCCAAACCCCCCGCCGCGCGCGATCTGGAGCAGCGCGACGCCCCCCCGCCCAGCAAACCGCTGACCGTGCAGCCGACGCTCGAGGTCCTGCCCGTCTACGTGCGGGGCGGCAGCATCGTTCCCACCGAACCGCTGGTCCAGAGCACGGAGGAAAAGCCCGCCGGCCCGCTCACCCTGCGGGTGTACCCGGCGAGCGACCCCGCCACGCCCTGCACCGGCGAGGTGTATACCGATGACGGCCACACCTTCGCTTACCGGCAAAACGCCTATGCCCGCATCCGGTTCGCCTGCTCGCTCACCCCCGACGGCTCGCTCGCGGTCACGATCGCCCCGCAGGAGGGCAACTTCACCCCCTGGTGGACCGACTATCGCCTCGAAATCTACGGCTGGACGCCCAAAACGCAGACAGCCTCCGCCGGTTCGACCCCGCTCCGCCTGGAGCGGAGCCAGTCCGCCTGGAGCGTAACCACCCACGCCACGGCAAAGGGCCAGACCGTGCAGCTGCACTGACAAACAGAAGGGATTTGGGCTGAAAGGCCTATGCACGCGGCACCGCTGCCTTCGGAACTCAGCGAAACGCTCCAACAGAACAAGAAAATCACATCTGTAGCTCGACCGAATGACATATCAGGCAGTCCGGTGAACGCTCCCCGTTCCTTGCCTGCCTCAGGAGATCCTCATCATGCCCCTCATCTCATATGCGCGCCGCGCCTGGCTCCCGCTCCTCGCGCTGCTGCTGCTCGCCGTTGCACCCTTCATCTCCGCCTTCGCCCAAACCACCCCACAACCGGACCCGCCCATTCCCTCCGGCGACATCCGCATCCACTACTTCCGGCCCGACGGCAACTACACCGGCTGGACCGTCTACGCCTTCTATGACACCACCGAACCCAATGACTTTCCCGACGGTCCCGTACAGGTCACGGGCCGCGACAGCTTTGGTGCCTACTTCGATGTCGGCGTGACCGCGACCGCGACCAACGTCGGCCTGATCCTCCACAACGGCAATACCAAGGACCCCGGCCCCAATCAGTACGTCGACCCGGCCACCCAGGGCAATGAGTTCTGGGAGCTCTCCGGCAGCGACGTCCTCCAGACCACCCAGCCGCCCACCGGCCAGGACCCCGCCCTACCCGCCGGCCAGGCGCGCATCCACTACTATCGGCCCGACGGCAATTACGCCAACTGGAGCCTCTACGCCTTCGGCGCGACCACCGACCCCACCGGCACCTTCTGCTCCACCGAGCACTACTACGTCGGCTACGACAGCTACGGCCCGTACTTCGACGTCGATGTGGTCCCCGGCAGCCTCGGCTTCATCATCCACAACTGCTCCACCGGCGTGAAGGACCCGGGCCCCAACCAGTACCTGCAGATCCCCGCGCAGCCGCAGGGCTGGGTGGTCTCCGGCGACCCGACCGTCTACCTGCAGGTACCCACCGCCGCGCAGCTGCTCAACGGACCCTTCCACCAGCTGCAGACCTACTGGATCGACGCCACCACGATCGCCGTCCCGGCCATCTACGCCCAATCCACCTCGACCTTCGCGCTTGACGCCAGCCTGACGGCCGGCCTCGCCATCACCTCCACCGGCCTCACCGGCGGTACCACGATCCCGCTCACGCCCTACGCCGGCACCCTCACCGCCGAGGAGCTCACCCGCTTCCCGCAACTCGCGAGCTATGCGCTCTTCAAACTGCCCGCCGACATCCAGCCCGCAACCGTTCGCCAGGCCCTCAAAAGCCAGCTCGAGGTCTCGGCCCTCGGCGCGGACGGCACACTGAAGTACGCCTCCGGCGTGCAGACCTTCGGCGCGCTCGATGCCTTACTGGCCTACACCGGCAAGCTCGGCGTCGTGATCCGCAAACCCTCGGACACCCTAGAGCCCGATCTGCCCAACGACACCGCCCCGGTCAAGGTCAAGGTCTGGGCCCCCACCGCGCAGAGCCTCTCCCTGCTCCTGTTCCGCAATCCCACCGACACCGCGCCCGAAAAAGTCATCGCCATGAAAGAACACAACGGCGTCTGGGTCGCGGACGGCGAAAACAACTGGATCGGCAAGTACTACCAGCTCAAAGCCCAGGTCTTCGTCGCGGCCGATGAGGCCATCGACACCAACACCACCACCGACCCCTACTCCGTCGATCTCTCTCTCAACGGCGTCATGACGCGCATCACCGATCTGGACGCCGACGAGAACAAGCCGGCCCTGTGGAATCTGCTGCCCTCGCCCACCCTCGCCAGCATCAACGACATCAGCATCTACGAGCTCCACATCCGTGACTTCAGCGTCGGCGATCCCACCGTGCCCGCCTCCATTCAGGGCACCTATGAGGCCTTCGGGGCCTCGAACAGCAACGGTATGCGCCATCTGCAGACCCTCGCCGCCTCCGGCCTCAAAGCCGTGCACCTGCTGCCCTCCTTCCACTTCGGCAGTGTGAATGAGGACAAAACCCAGTGGCAGAGCCCCGGTCCGCTTTCGCCCAACCCGCCCGACGGCGAACAGCAGCAGGCCGCCGTCGAAGCCGTGCAGGCCAACGACGCCTACAACTGGGGCTATGACCCCGTGCACTACATGGCCCCGGCCGGCCAATACGCCGTGAACCCCACCCAGCGCGTCCTGGAGTACCGCGACATGGTCAAAGCCCTGCACCGCAGCGGCCTGCGCGTCATCCAGGACGTCGTCTTCAACCACACCTACACCAGCGGTGAGGACCCGACGGCCAACCTGGACGAGCTCGTGCCGAACTACTACCACCGTCTCGACGCCAACGGCGTGCTCGAAACCGGCTCCTGCTGCGCCGACACCGCCAGCGAGCACGTCATGATGGAAAAACTCATGATCGACACGGTCGTCCTGAACGCCACGCAGTACAAAATCGACGGCTTCCGCTTCGACGCCATGGGTCTGCACTTCGTCTACAACATGGTCGACATCCGCAATGCTCTGAACGCGCTCACGCTCGAAAAGGACGGCGTCGAGGGCAGCAAAATCTACATCTACGGCGAAGGCTTCCAGATTGCCGAGGCCGCGAACAACGCCATCGGCCCCAACGCCAGCCAGGCCAATCTGTACGGCACCGGCGTCGGCAGCTTCAATGACCGCATCCGTGATTCCATTCGCGGCGGCGAAATCTTCGCCACCGACAACGCCGACATGCAGACCCAGGGCTTTGCCACCGGCCTCTTCACCGACCCCAGCACCTATACCAGCCAATCGACAGCGACCTCCGATCAACTGGCCTCCCTGCTCAGCGAAGCGGATCTGATCCGTAACGGCCTCGCGGGTGCGCTCAAAAACTACACCTTCACCGATGCGGAGGGGCAGCCCGTCACCGGGGCGCAACTGAACTACGGCGGCCAGCCCGCCGGATACACCGCCTCGCCGCTGGAGGATGTGAACTACTGCTCGGTGCACGACAATCAATCGCTCTTCGATGCCGTTCAGATCAAGTCCCCGGCCTCGGACACGACGGCCACCCGCGCCCGCAGACAGGTGCTCTCCATGAGCCTGCTGACCCTCGCGCAGGGCGTTCCCTTCTACTTCGCCGCTGACGATCTGCTCCGCTCCAAGGACATGGACAACAACGCCTACAACTCCGGCGACTGGTTCAACAAGATCGACTGGAGCGGGACGGGCGACAACTGGGGTATCGGGCTGCCGCTCGCCAATGTGAATCAGGCAAACTGGCCGATCGAACAGCCGCTGCTCGCCAACACCGCCCTCAAACCCACGCCGGCCAATATTGCAGCCACCACGAACGCCTTCCAGGACTTTCTCCAAATCCGCTACAGCACCGGCCTGTTCCGCATGGCCACCTTCCAGGAGGTGCAGGCCAATCTCAGCTTCCTCAACACCGGCCAGACCCAGATCCCCGGCCTGATCGTCATGCGGCTCGACGACCACGGCCACAACTACGGCGGCGCGTACCACCACGTCATCGTCTTCTTCAACGCCGCCAAAACCCCGGTAACCTTCACCGATGCCACGTTAGCCGGCCTGCCGCTACACCTGCACCCCGTCCAGCAGCAGGGCTCCGACAGCGTGGTCTTAGAAAGCACCTTCGACAAAAAAGCGGGCACCGCCACCATCCCCGCGCTGACCACGGCTGTCTTCGTAAGCGATCAGGAATAAGCTCAAATTTGGGTGGGGCTCAAGCATTTGCCTGAGCCCCACCTATGCCTCTCCATTGTCATTTCGAAGGGAATCCGCCGTCGCTGTTGCCGTCCCTTTTTTTGTTGTCATTCCCGAAGGGAATCTGCGTTTG